>JAYENT010000026.1:0-70117 GCA_034722245.1 Chloroflexota bacterium | reverse complement strand
CAAGCACCGCCATTCTCCCCGTACGCCACCGCCTCAAATTCACTAGATATTATCATAACAAGCTGCTTTTGCCCAATGGGGACTCGGCTGCAAAGTGTGTTGGCGTTCTACCACTCAAAATCTAACCGAAGGGGAATCTTGGCCGAAAGAGAAAATGAATGTCAAGGAACGATTCAAGTACCTGCGGATGATGAAGAAACGCTATGAAAAGGCCGATCGTAAGACAAAGGGACGCCTGCTGGCGATCTGCTATGGTTTGACAGCCCCTTCCAGTCTCTATAGAATGTATTCGTAACGTAAACTGCGCCCATAGCTCAATTGGATAGAGTGCCGGACTTCGAATCCGATGGTTGCAGGTTCAAGTCCTGCTGGGCGCGCTAACACCGAAAACGACCGACGGACCCCCATATCCGTGGGTCGTTTTCTCTATTCCGACCGGCACACTTGATGATCTTCCAACTAACAGACTCCACAGAAAGCCGCTACCACGGTTAGATTTTAGATGGTAGAACGCGGCTACACTCTCACGCACCTCTACCCCTTGACCACGACCTGGCTTGTGATCTATACTCAGCGATGCCTGATCGCACAGGGTATGGAGTATCGGGACGGGCTAAAGGAATAAATCGAAGTACCAAAGGCCACCTAGGAGGTCTTACATGGGCCGCTTGCGACCGGAGAAATTGCACGTCACCTTTGCCCCGGGGACCCAGATTGAAGGCCCGACTGTACCACGGTGCTGTACGCTCACGCACTCGGACATGACAGGCGATCTCTTTCTAACCATTGGCTCGACATATGATGAGCAGCAGATCTCGGGGCTTTATACGCGACTGATGCGAGATGAAGTGTTGGCCGAGTGGCAGGAGTAAAAGGACGGCTCATCGCTCCACGTGCACTGCCATGCGAGTGGTGAATCTCTCACACTGGGACCGGCGGCGATGCGGATCAGGATCTTCAGACAGGAGCTGCCGCTGGTGCTGGAGGCGCTGCGTTTCGGCGATGGTCGCTTTTTCGAGGCTCATCCAGAACGCGATCACGCCTCCATCATCGTCCACTTCCACGCTCGCCAACCCCGCCACAATCGGGTTGAGCCATGGGGTGTTCCGGCCGACTACCATTGCGAAGGCTAACCTACAGGACAATGTACGGCGTATCAAGGGGAGGGTGAAAAAGTGGAAAATACAAAGATATATACAATATTTGCTTCGTCGGGTTATGGTAGGTGAGCCGGAGCAAAACCCGAATCTCTGACTACGAATGATGACATCATGCGCCAGTTGCGCCAAGAGTTCCCCGATATCGAGTTTGTGGCAAGGGAAATCCGCAGGGATTCTGAAGGCGGCTCGGACTCGGTTGAGCAGATTTACAATGAATTGGAAGATTTAAGGGATGGCTTAGACGGCGTCCTTATAATTGGTACCTTGAGCGATTACCGATTCGCGTTTACTGGCCTGCCTACGATAATGGTCTACAATCTCTTTAAGTGGATGAACATTCCCTATAAGCGCTTTATTACAGACCACTACCAAGATCGCATACTGATAGGAGGCCCAGATTACGGACCTGGCAGAGTGCTGACGGCTCAGTTGGACAGAAGAAACGCTTGTCGTCCTTCCGTTTCCTCAGCGATGTTCGATGATCTGGTCGCAAAGATCAGACTGATCGAAGCCATAGCCAGGCTAAGGCGTTCTAGGATATTGTCGGTAAGCCCCCGGGAGCATCTCGCGCAGGTTGATTATCAAGGAGATGTCCATAGTCACCTGCCAGACGATTACGATAAGCGATATATGCAGGCGCTAAAGGAGACGCTTGGCACAGAAATTATAAGAGTAGAGCCTGAGGCGTTCTACAAAGCGGTCAGAGAAGCTGATGAGGAAAAGGCGAAGCAGATAGCAAATATCTGGATCGATGAAGCCGAGGAGGTCGTGGATACGACGGAATCAGAAGTGGTAAAGACGGCCAAATCCTATCTGGCCCTCGACGCGCTAAGAGAGAGACATGACTGCAACGCAGTATCGACGCACATGAGGTCACTTACGGGAAGCGGAAAAACAGAGGATATGTTCTGGCCGGGGTTAGGTCTTGAGTGTGGTTTTAAGCCGAGGGGAATACAGGCCGTCTGTCAGGATTACCCCAACATACTAGTCGCCCAACTCCTTGGATATTTCGTCACGGGAAGGCCGAGCATGCTCGGCGATCTCATGGTGGATACTTTTAACGGTGTGGATGTCCTTACCCACTGCGGCGCCCCGATTAATCCCCACGGGGATGATAGAGTTCCCTATATCATAAGAAGTCACGCGGAGAGTCCTGTAAGAGGTACGCTTAACCCTGGCTCTAGCACTGGCCTGCAAGTGAAGTTACCCGTAGACGAACCTGTGACTATATGGAAAGTGTATGTGCTTCATAAAAAGATCGGTGTTCACACGGGAGAAAGCGTTGATGGTCACTCTCTCTACGAGAACCTGGACGATATAATGTGTAGGACAAAGATGATAGCCAAAGTTGACGCCGCAAAAGTGCAGAAGCACTTTTCCCCCGATGAATACGGAATTCACAGAACGGCAACTTTTGGTGATTTAAGAGAAAAGATAAAGGATTTGGCGACGCTGATCGGGTTTGATGTTATGGAAGAAGACAGATAGGAGACCCCATGAAATCGGTGTATATAAGCTTTCCGGAAGCCAAAAGAGTGGAGGTGCGAGAGGAAGAAGTAACCGCTCCTTCAACGAACGAGATCCTCTGCCAGGCGGAAAAGTCTCTCATCAGCATCGGCACGGAGACCTTCTGCCTCAGAGGGGTCTTTGATCCGGGGACTAACTGGGCGAGTTGGGTCAGCTATCCCTTCCGCCCAGGTTACAGCATGGCCGCTCGCGTGCTCAGCGTCGGAGCCGATGTGCAGGAAGTTGAAAAAGGGGATCGCGTGCTAGCCTCAGTCCCCCACCAGCAGTTTTTCAAGGTATCGCCAGAGCGCGTCTTTCCCATTCCCGATGGGGTGGATCCAGAGGAGGCTACCTGGGGAACACTTGCCAACACCACGCAACTGGGGGTGCGCCGCGGAAACGTCGCCTTGGGAGAGACCGTCGGCGTTGTAGGACTGGGGATACTGGGACAGCTGATCATCCAGTATCTTAATGTCTTGGGAGCCAGGAAAATCATCGCCGTGGACACGATCTCGATGCGATTAGAGAGTGCCAAGAGCCACGGAGCAACCCATATCTTTCACGGTCTCGCTCAAGATGCCCGCGAGGCAGTCCAGAAAATTACCGAAGGCAAAATGCTTGATGCGATATGGGACGTTACCGGCCATCCGACGGTACTTGCCGCCTGCGTCCAACTGCTGCGCAAGCGCGGGCGCGTGATTCTGATAGGAGATTGCCCCACGCCGACTGAGCAGTATCTGGGCCCAGGCGTCGTCAGTGACTCGATAGCCATTCTTGGTATCCACGGCAGCAGCTCTCCCCCCTCCTACTCCGAGTTCACTCCGTGGACCCAACGCGAGATGATTGCGCTATTCTATGACTATTTGCTGCAGGGGCGAATGCGAGTATCGGACCTGATAACGCACCGTCATAGTCCAACCGAAGCGGCTCAAGTTTACGATAGGCTACTGAAAGATCGCTCCACCTCCATGGGCGTCATTTTTGACTGGAGTCGCCTATAGATCGCCTGCTAGACGTGCCAACGACAGCCCGACGGGTGGAGCACCAAATCCACCCATCGGGCCTCTCGCACCCCTCGCTACTGATAGAGATTCGCACAACTATCTGCGCCGCCAAAAGGCTTATTGCAAGCGCTGCAGCCACATTATGATCGCCGCGACAAACTATCCAATCGCCCCAGACGCTTTGGACCCAAGCCCGTCCACAACGACCGGGATCAGCGCTCGCTTCTCTCCGACGCGTATTTTTGCCTGTATACTTTTGCTGAGCCATCATCCTGCGGTTCGTATCCCAACAACTCACGCGCGTTGGAGATATCCCACTTTTCCTCCGCCCCGCCGGACACCCCGTAAAAGATCCCCCAATTTAGATCCTCGGCCTCAATGCATCGCCAGGTCAGCTGAGCGAGGTCTCGAGGGCTCAGCCAGCGGGATTGGCCTGGCTCATAGTAGCGCCCAGGATCATCTTCTCGCCCATTAAAGTTGGCGATGCGAATGCAGAACACCCGCAGCCCATGAACGTCGACATAGTATCGCCCCAGCGCCTCCCCAAACGCCTTCCCTGCCCCGTAGAGGCTGTCCGGGCGCACGGGCCTGTCCGGCTGAGAGCGAATCCCCTCCTGCTCGTTGATTCCCGTCACATGATTTGTACTAGCATAGACAATAGTCGGGACTTCGTTGATACGGGCAGCCTCAAAGACGTAATAGGTTCCTTTCATGTCCACATCCAGCGTCATCTGGCCCCTTTGGGCCTCGGGCATCCCCGGCCATCTGCCGGCCAGGGCCAGATGCACAACGACATCCACGCCCTCCGTCGCTTCCAGCATAGCCGGAAAGTTGGCTGTATCCGAGACGACCACCTCATCCTCAGGGGGCACATCGTCCGGGATGGTGGAGTGGAAGAGAAGACGCAGATCGTAGCGATCCCGAAGATGCTTCCGTAGTGCGGTTCCAACCCTTCCGGCCGCGCCGGTGATGAAGAGCTTCTTGCGTTCGGACATCTCACGAACTCCTTTTATTGTAGGCTTGATTCGTCGACTGCGGAAAACGGTAGCCGACTGCTGCCAGTCCACCGCATTCTGCTTCAGCTTCGATAGGCTGCATAGACATCGTCTTGGGGCTCATAGCCCAGCCACTTTTTCGCTTCCTCAAGGCTCCACTTCATGCCCGCGTTATTGGACATACCGTTCACAATGATGAAGCCGTTGGGCCAAGCCGAACCGTCCGCCAGGAGCGCACGCTCGAACAGTTGCGCAAAGTCGCGATCTGAGAGCCACATCTCCTTGAACCAACGTAGATCCGGTGACCATGTACTCGGGTCTCCCTCTTCCTCCAGAGCCCGATCCTGGTCGAAGGAGATGGATAGCCTCTGCGGGATATTCTCCCCGTGCTGACACCAGCCAATCCGTACGCAAACAAACGTCGCCTGCCCCTCCAATTCGCTGGCCACCGCCCGGCAAAGACGTTCGCCCATTACCTTGGCCGTGCCGTATCGAACGGAATTGATCGTCTCCCTGCCATTGTACCATACAATTCCTGGGGCTGGGGGCAGATCGGTGCTGAGCTCACCGGGTCCTATATTATCCGCCAGTGGCGAATCCTTGTAACCCCCCATAGCGTGATTAGAAGAGGCAAAGGCAAAGCGACGCACCTGCCCTTCTTGCACTGCTGCCAGCACGGTATGCAATAATATGTCAAAGGAGGCAAAGACGTCGGACCATGGTGCGTCCGGCCACACGTTCTGCCAGGCAAAGTGAGCGACGGCATCTGCCTGTTCGATGGCCCCGCGCCAACGCTGATCATTCCAGTCCCGCAGATCACACTGCTGTAGGCGGACCTCAGGCGGCTGGTCGGCTACACGGTTCTCACTTGCCAGATGAAGCAGCCTGTCCAGATACGCTGCGTCAGGCTTTCTATGGACGAGGCCTACCAAACGGCGGAACGTGCCCTCTTTTGCCAGATAGCTCATGAGCTTCCGCCCCAGAGTACCCCTAGCCCCGGTAATCACCACGTTCGATATATCGCTTGCTTCTTTCATCTCAACATACTCCTTCGCTAAGCGCTTACAAATCTATATAGCGTCCTCTACGATTTTGATGCATACGGGTGAACGGCTCCCCGCGAGATAAAGTCCGTAAAAGCATCAAGCGTATAAAGCTGCTCACCCAGCGCAATTGGCGTCTGAATGGCGCGAGCCAGCCTCTCGTGTCCGCTCACATTGTCAAACCACAGCGGCTCTTCGATCCACATCACGTCGTAATCGCAAAGGTGTCGGCCCACGTTGATAGCCGTGGAGAGATCCCAGCGTCCATTCACATCGGTCATCAGTTTTGCTCGTGGCCCGATGGCCCGACGAACTGCGGCAAGTCGCTCAAGATCATCCTGTGGATCGGGCTTGCCTATCTTTATCTTCACGCCCCCATAGCCTTCCTCCTCGACCAGCCGCCGCGAGTCCTCGACAAGCTGTTCGGCCGTCCAGTTGAGCCAGCCGCCATCGGTGTTATATGCTTCGATCTTTTTATCGCCCTTTCCCCCGAGGAGCTTCCACAAGGGCATGTCTGCCGCCTTTGCCTTCAGATCCCACAAAGCGATATCAACCGCGCTTAGCGCCAGATGGGTGATGCCAGTGCGCCCCACCCACATAATGGGCGAGTTATGATGCAGTTTCCACCATAAGGCCCGCACATCTCGCGGATCTTCACCGATCAATAGCGGGGTATACGCCTCGGCGATACAGTCGGTGATCAACCTATCCGTAGGGCTATGGGCGTGCGTGCCTCCATAGCCATAGCCCCGATGCCCACTGTCGGTTTCTATGATGACGCCGGGCGCGCCCCAGTGCGATATCTGATGTGTGCTGTCGGCGATCTGATTCCGTGTCACAGGGACATGAAGGATGAATGGTTTGACCTCGACGATCTTCATGCTGCTCGCTCCTTCTCATCTCTACCTTGTACACTATCGTTAGCCCCCAATACCCGTTGAGAATACGCTGAGCCCATAGAAGTCTAGGCGCAGTGTCAGATTCCTTGTGTACGCCCTGCCGGGCGTTTCCCGCACACGTGGGGGGACTTTGGCCGTTCAGGTGATCGCCAAGAATGCTGCGTTAGCGGTTTTTACACTGCCTGTTCCATTGTAGGACAGGGCGTACAGCCTCGCAAAGGCGCGCGTACAGTACCGCTCGATCAGAAGAACGGGCTGGACGTCGAAGATGCGGCAGCGAGACCCTTGGAGCGCATGCGTCGCACTCGTGTCTTGATCATGATCACGGCTATCACCCCGCACTCGCCAGCAGACGCTCCAAGTTTCCTCCTAGGATCAATTCCTTGTCCTCATCGGACACAAAGGTACAATGGGTGCGAAAAGCTTCCAATGCCTGCTGGTACGTCATGTGAAAGCGCACCACGGGATAGTCTGAGCCCCAGCACAGGCGCGCGGGGCCAAAGTTATCATAGAGGGCACGCACGATGGGATGCGTATCGGCCTGGGGATAGTCCCAGCTCACCTGGGATGCATAATGGAAACCGGAGAGCTTGATGTAGATATTGGGAACCTCAGCGGAGCGCAGGATTTCCTCTAGTTCCTCCTCCTGTCCTACCCTAGCGCCCGCCATGTGATGGCACAGGAAAGGCACAGAGGGGAACTGCCGGGCCAATTCACGCAGGGCCGGCTGCCACGCGGGCGACAAGGCCAAACTCGCAATCAGGCCCAGGTCGGCAGCCACTTCAAAGAAGGCCAGCCCCTCTTCCGACGCGAACCACTCCGTATCATCTTGCAGATAATGGGTAAACCCTTTCAATTGGTACCGACCCGCGGCCTGCCGCAGACGGCCGGCCGCACCAGGGAGATGATAAGTGGATGACCATTTACAATCCACGTCAGCGAATTGGATCAATCTCTCCGGATAGCGCGCCACACACTCGGCCACATAGTCGTTATCGTCGGGATTGTGGGTGATGTTCGCACAGACCAATACCGCTTTATCCACGCCGTGGCGGTCCATCTCCCAGAGCAGCTGCTCCACGCGGCCTCGGTTGTCCACATCCGGCACCAGAGGCTCGTAGGGCCAGCGAAGCCACGCATGAGTGTGAGAATCTACGATCATTATCCCCTCCTAACCTTTCTACAGCGTCCTTCCGCTCTTGAGAAAACATCTGCCCCACATGGAAAAAGCTTGTCTACAAAGCATCTCCCCGATCATCTCGCGAGCCATCCAACGGCAGCGATAAGAGAGGAACGTTTTGCATCAGATCACCTCTGTCCCGAGATCCGCGCACATGGTCCCTCGTCGGGCGGCGGTTTTACAGGGGCAGGATTCCTCCTAACCATCTCCTTCTCCCTGCTCCGTGATCCGCTGCACGACCCGGGCCACGGCGCTAAAGTCCTTCCCGCCATATCCCCACCCCCGCGCCGCATTGTACATCTGATAGGCGGCTCCCACCACGGGCAGAGGCACCTTCAGATCCTTTGCAGCGTCCAATCCCAGCCCCACGTCCTTGAACATCATATCTAGGGTAAAGCGGGGGGCAAATTCCTTGTCCGCCGGCCCATCGGAGATGACGCCAGGATAAGGGACGCCCGTCTCCAGACAGGCACAGGAGCCGCTGCTGTGGGTGATCACCTCATAGAGGTCTTTGGGATCGGCGCCGGCCTTTACCCCGAGAGCGAAGGCCTCTCCCACGGCCGCCATGCTGCTGGCCAGGATGAGGTTGTTGCACACCTTGACCACCTCTCCCATCCCCACCCCGCCCACGTGATAGATCCTCTCTCCCAAAACCGCAAGGATCGGACGGCATGCCTCCAGGACCTCCTCCTCACCGCCGACCATGATAGTGAGGGTCCCTGCCTCGGCGCCAGAAGGGCCCCCACTCACCGGCCCATCGAGCATCTTCACGCCCTTCTCCTGTGCCTCGGCGGCAATCTCGCGAGTCACCAGAGGGTTTATGGTGCTCATATCGATGATGATGCCGCCAGGCGATATACCCTCCAACACCCCATCCGGTCCCAGTACCACCTCACGTACATTTGGGGAGGAGGGAAGCATGGTGATCACCACGTCGGAGGCCTCTCCCACCTCGCGCGGAGAGAACGCGGGCGTGGCCCCCTCCTGACTCAGTTCTTCCACCGACTCCCGACTACGGTTATGAACGGTTAGCGAATACCCGGCCCGAAGGAGCCTCCGCGCCATAGGCTTCCCCATAGTTCCCAGACCGATAAACCCTATATGCAGCTTTTCTGTCATCTTGCCCCCTTGCCCAGCTTTCTAACGAGTTCTCCTACAAGTTTTGACCAGTGAATCCACACGCCGGCAGGTGAAAAAGCGACTGTATCGAGGCTACCGTCTGTATCATTACTTCCTTCCCCTTTCAGCCTCTTTCCTGACGACTATATCCGCGAAAGATATAGGTTTCCTCAACTCACACTCGATGCCCACATCCCCTCTCTCATCCATGCATCGTCCCCGCTACCACAATTATAGGCGAACGCGTTGACAGAAGCGAACGAAATTTCAGTCCGCTATTTGCCCCAAGCACCACCGTCGTGCTGACAATCGCAAGGTGCCCCTCAGGGCAGTTCGCGGCCTAAGCGCAAGTTTGAGAGATTACGCGCAGATCAGCCAAACTTGCAGCATACAGTCCGAGCATAGGCAACTAGGTCACATCGCGCGCACGCGCCCATTGCATCCTTCGAATACGGACAAGCCTCCCCCATGCTCACATGTGGAAGCAAGACCCCGTCGTCGGCTTTGACGTGGTCCACCGCTGCTGCTATGATGAGGTAGTGTATGGAACCAATCGAGGGAGGAAGAAACTTATGGCCAAAGTCGATGCCGAACTTCGCAAGGCTTGGCGCAACAATCCCAGCGCTGATTTCGATCTAATCATCCACACCGAGGGCAACCTGGGCGAGCGGAGCAAGAGCTTGGAGGATCTCGGCGTGGAGATCAAACGCCGCTTCCGCCTGACGGGCGGCGCCAGTGTACGTTGCACGGGACGCACAGCCCTCAAGTTGGCCCGGCGGTCATGGATCACACGCATTGAGACCGACCGGCCGGTCAGCGCCCTGGGGAGGTAAACACAGTGACAGACGAGAAAATTACACGTGGTCTCCTGCGCACTCTGGCCGAGACAGAAGAAGAGACCTCCCTGCCCATTATCGTACAGTACAAGGCTAGGAGGCACATATTGCACCACCGCGCTCCGCGGCGCGGCATTCAGGAAGGATATCGGTATCGACTGAGACCCTTTGTGCAGATGTATGCTACGCCCGATGCCATACGGAATCTCAAGGCCGATCCAGACACAGTCAGGATATATGAGGACTTGCCCGTACACGCCTTTCTGGATACGTCGGTACCACACATTCAAGTACCGCGCGTCTGGAAAGCGGGCCTCACGGGCGAGGGAGTGCGCATCGCCATCATAGATACAGGGATTGATGAAGCACATCCGGATTTCGAGCAACGTATCATTGAGACCACCGACTTTACGGGACACGGGCCAGCCGATGAGCACGGTCACGGCACCCACTGTGCGGGAATAGCGGCTGGATCGGGCGCCGCCAGCCAGGCCTTGTACAGAGGCGTAGCGCCCGGAGCACACATCTACTCTGCCAGAGTACTCGGAGCCAATGGCGGCGGTATGATGAGCGACGTAATGGCCGGTGTCGACTGGGCTGTCCAACAGGGAGTACAGATCATCAACCTGTCCTTGGGAAGCCCAGGCCTCTGCGATGGCACGGATGCCCTGTGCGACATGTGCAATGCAGCCGTCCGTGAAGGGGTGGTCGTCTGTGTGGCTGCTGGGAACGAGGGGCCCAGCGATTATACCATAGGCTCACCCGGTTGCGCTAAAGACGTCATCACAGTGGGAGGCACCAACGATGCGGATCAGGTGGCAGAATTCTCCTCCCGAGGCCCCACGGCCGACGGCCGCATAAAACCCGACATTGTGCTGCCAGGTAATAATATCATCTCAGCACGGGCCAATGGGACCAAGATGGGGAGCCCGGTCAACCAATACTATACGACCGCATCGGGCACGAGTATGTCCGCACCTCACGCTGCGGGCATCTGCGCCCTGCTGTTGCAGGCGGAACCCAACCTAAGCCCACAGGAGGTGAAAGAGCGGCTGATGAGCACGAGCCTTGACCTGGGCGACACGGCCTATGCTCAAGGGAGCGGTCGTGCGGACGCCTGGCGCGCCTATCAGAATGAGATATCGCCCGCCCCCGAACCCACGCCCACGCCTCCCCCGCCGGGGCCCGCCCCCGGGCAAGGTTGCCTCGTGGCGCTGCTTCACGCCCTGTTCCTGGGACGCCGACGAGAATAGACCGTGCAAGAGAAAGGCACCCTACCACACAGGCGCGCAAGTTTGATACTCTTGTATGACTATCAAAATCATCATCGACATACAAGAGTATCAAAAGGCCAGGCTCCATCGGCGGCACTTACTTTCTAGTGGATTATAAAGTGACAAGGAGGAAGAAGCGTGTTCAAACGCCCCCTATACACCTGTTACCGCGCGTCCTCACCGATCACCGTCGACGGCCGCTTGAAGGAACTATCATGGGAAAAGGCACCTGCCTTGCATCTCGTTCTGGCCGATACCGGCGAAACGCCCCGTCAGGATACCGAGGTGCGTCTCCTCTGGGACGATGACTATCTTTATGTCGCCTTCACCTGCCAGGATACCGACATCTGGGGCACCACAACGGAGCGGGATCGGGATATCTACAACCAAGAGGTGGTGGAGGTGTTCGTCGACGCCGACTGTGACGGTCATGGCTACGTGGAGATCGAGGTAAATCCATTGAACGCGGTGCTGGACCTATTCATGCTCATTCACGGCCAGCGGCGCAAGGGGCTGTGGGACTGGGATAGCAAGGGGCTGCACACGGCGGTAACCGTGGATGGCAACCCGAAGAGGCGCTTCACGGATGACCGTTCATGGACGGTAGAGATGGCCATTCCCATGGCCGACTTCCTCACGGCTCCCAACATACCGCCCCAACCGGGCGACGAATGGTACGTCAACCTTTACCGCATCGACCGAGCCCGTGAGGGAGACGAATTCAGCGCCTGGTCGCCGCCGGGACGCATCGACTATCACACTCCCGCACGCTTTGGCCGCCTCAAGTTCTCTGCAAAGCAGGTGTGAGCGAACGCCCCAGAAGCGGGTTATCCAAGACGCAACCAGTCCACGGACAAGATACTGGCCAGCATTGTAGCGAGATTAAAAAGATAGGCCGCTCGTGATCAGCATCTTGGCCGGTTTCGCTGCCAGTCCTCGACTTCCCAGCAGTCCGGTACGTAACGCCCCGTCTGTTGCGCCCGGATTCGCCCGTCGGATAGATCGATGCGCAAGATGCAGTTACACCGACCGCACATAGACTCAGACCGCTCAAGGTGTGCTGTTTTGTCCGGCAAAGTTCTCCTACCTGCGAACCATCCTTACCTATGAATCTCCGTCATTACTGTTCGTCCTCTTGCTCCTCTCGGACACGCCCATGTGCTCCTAGAGCATGAGGGTCGCTCTCGTGTTCGTCAAGCTCATGCTCGTGAACGTGGACGCTCTTATCCCCGGCTGCATGTTCGTGCAGGTGCTCATGAGGGTCCCCGTAGACATGATGATGTCCTCCGTGTTCGGGAGAGAGCCCATCCCCCGCTATCTCCTCACCGATCCACACGCGCACCACATTGGCCCAGGGAAACTGTTTTGTGCCAAACCCATATCCCACGCGCTGCACGCGCATTGGGGGCTGGGAGAAGATTGTCAGCGTTGTGAGCAGGGCCGCTCCCGTCGGCGTGACCATCTCCCCTTCCCCCTCAGAAGAGATCACGGGGGCATCGGCAGAAGCGAGCAGGGCCAGCGTCGCAGGCGCTGGCACGGGCAGCAAGCCGTGCTCCGTACGAACCGTCCCCCTACCGACGCGCAGGGGCGACGCATAGAGCTTCACCAGTTCGAGGCGATGCACAGCAGAACAAAACCCCACGATGTCTATCAGCGTGTCCACAGCCCTCACCTCGTGAAAGTGTACATCGTCCACCGACACACCATGTATTTCTGCCTCAGCCTCGGCCAAACGCTGAAACACCGCCACGCTCTGCTCGATCACTTCCTCGGGAAGATCGCTTTTCTCAAGGACACTCTTCACTGCCCGCAAGTTTCGCGCTGGACGCTCATTTCCCCGAATGACAACGTCCAGTTTGGTGCCCCTAATACCATGGCACAATTGCGGAGTCATCTCCAACTCGTAACCGGACAGCCCCAAACGCCCCAAATCCTCCTTCAGTTGCTCAAAATCCAAACCGGCATCCAGAAGACTGCCCAACAGCATATCGCCGCTGGCGCCCGAAAAGCAGTCAAAGTACGCGATTCTATTCGACACATCCAGCCCCTTTCTTCGCGATTGAATGGATTCCCTTCAATGACCATGTCCGCGTCGATTATAGGGAGAGCCACCAGGAGCGGCAACTTCCACAGCCTGATCGACGCGGTGGAGAAAGTCAAATCAGCTCTTGATCTCGATTCCAAAAGAACATTGATGAGTGAAGGACCGGCCAGCCGATTCATGGCGGTCGATGCGGCTAGCAGATTTGACAACCTAAAATCTCCGACTATATTAGTGTGTAAGTAATCACTAAATCAAAGCGATGAACGAAATAGACGAACTGGTTCCCTTCTATAAAGCCCTGGCCGACGAGACCCGTCTGCGCCTTATACGTCTTCTGGCCCGACAGCGACCTGGTCGGGCCCTCTGCGTGAGCCGGCTGGCGGAGGAATTGGACGTAACCTCTTCGGCCGTGTCCCAGCACCTACGTGTACTCAAGGATCTGAGGCTCGTACGGGGCGAACGCAAAGGCTATCGGCTGCACTACTATTTGGATTACGAACGCGTTGCCGCCTATCAGCGTCTGGCTCGAGAGTGCTTGGGCGAGGCGTTTCATAAGTTGGAAACGAAATCGTAGCCCTAGGCGACAAGGTATACACATGCCACGCTTGCGAGTGCGGCTACAAAATACGTCCCTAAAGATTCCCAGACGGAGATAATGAAACGAGGGAGATACTCCAGGTCATGAAAAGATCAAGCGCTCCATCCCCAAACAAGAGTCAAAGGCAAGGAGCCTCACGAGAAAAAAGTGGGCCCCAGGCCACTAGAGGGCAGGGAAAAGGTCCAGGAACCAAAGGGGGGCGTCCACCCCGCAATATAGGTCCCATCCTCAAGCGATTGCTGCAGTATATGAGGCCCCACAGCGGGATGATGCTGCTGGTTCTTGCGGCCGTGCTGGTCACCACGATTATGGAACTGGCTCCGCCCTGGTTGATTCGCTATGCTGTAGACCAGTTCATCCTCGCGGGCCGAACGGCAGGTCTATGGTGGGTGGCGGGGGGACTGCTGGGACTTTCCCTCCTGCAAGGGGCCATCGACTTTGCCCGGCTGTATTTGGGAGCCTATGTGGGCCAGCGCATCATCTTTGGCATCCGCAACGCCATCTTTGAGCATCTGAGCCAGTTATCCTTCTCCTTCTACGACCGCACCCGCACGGGCGATCTGATGTCCCGCGTCACGGCGGACGTGGACGCCCTGAGCAATTTCTTTTCCCGCGCCGTGGTGATCGTGGTGGGCAACTCCCTTACCCTGCTAGGCATCCTGGGGGTCCTTTTGGTATGGGATTGGCGTCTCGGCTTGCTATACCTCTTTTTCCTCCCCCTTATGATTCATGGCATGCTGATCTACGCCCGGCGGCTGCGCCCGGTCTTTGGCAGGATACGTCGAAAACTGGCCGACCTCACCACGGCCATCCAGGAGAGCCTGGTGGGCATCCAGGTCATCAAACTGTTTGGACGCGAGGACTTGGAGGAGGAAAGGATCGACCGGCAGAGCGAGAACCTCATGGACGTCAGCATCGAGGCGGGCAAGATCCGCGCCCTCTGGATGCCCTATGTGAATGTGTTGAGCGGCGTCTTTATGGCCTTTGTCCTCTGGGTCGGCGGTGGAGGCGTCATGCGCAACGTAGTGTCCCTGGGCACGCTGATCGGCTTCACCACCTATATCAACATGCTGTTTCGCCCCATTCGCCAGACGGGCATGATGCTCAACGCCTTCATGCGCGCCACGGCGGCGGCACAGCGCGTCTTTGGCGTTCTGGACATCGAACCCGAGGTCAAAGACGCCCCCGATGCCTACCCTCTACCGCCCGTTGAGGGGCGAATTCGCTATGAGCACGTTCACTTTTCTTACAATGAGGGCGACGAGGTACTCCACGACATCACCCTGGACGTCGCTCCCGGCGAGATGGTGGCCCTGGTAGGCCCCTCGGGAACGGGCAAGACGACCATGGTCCACCTCCTGCCCCGTTTCTATGACGTGGACAAGGGGCGCATCACCATCGACGGCCACGATATTCGCGATGTCACGTTGAAGAGCCTGCGCGACGCCATCGGTATAGCCCTGCAGACCGTCTTCCTCTTCGACGCCTCCATTGGTGAGAATATCGCCTATGGGAGCGCGGACGCCAGCCAGGAGGATATTGAATGGGCAGCGCGCACGGTGCAGATACACGACTTTATAGCGTCCCTACCCCTGGGATACGGCACCCCCGTGGGAGAGAGGGGGGTGCGCCTATCCGGCGGACAGCGCCAGCGCATCGCCCTGGCACGGGTGCTGCTCACGGATCCACACATCCTCATCCTGGACGAGCCAACCTCCAGCGTGGACGCGGACACCGAGCGGCGCATGCAGCAGGCCATGGAGACAGTGCGCGAGGGGCGCACCACCTTCGTCATCGCCCACCGATTGTGGACCGTGCAGCAGGCGGACCGCATCGTGGTTCTGAAGGAGGGGCGCATAGCGGAAGAGGCACACGGCACCGAGGGGCAATCGGCCCACGAACTCCTGATGAGGGAAGGGGGTCTTTACAAAGAGATGTACGATTTGCAGTTCCAAGGCGAGATGCTGGAAGGAGTGAGATAATGGCCATTCGCGGCGGATTTATGGGACGTTTACAAGGCGAGGAGGAGACCGCCAGTCTTCGTCATCTGGATCGCCAGGCAGTACACATGCTGGCGCGGTATCTGCGGCCCCATCTGGGGCGCCTGCTCCTGGCCATGGGGGCCATGCTGCTGGTGACGGCGTCCGTGCTCCTGATGCCCTACCTGAGCAAGGTGGCCATCGACAATTACGTTGCACAGGGCGATTTTAGGGGCTTGAGCCTTATCTGCCTCCTTTACCTGGGCGTCAACGGCCTCTTTTGGGCGGCACGATATGCCCAGGGATATCTGTCGACCTGGGTCGGGGAACACGTTATCTATGCCATCCGACGGGATCTGCTGCATCGGGTGTTGCAGCAGTCCATGGCCTTTCACGAGAAGGAACGCGTGGGACAGATCGCTTCCCGCCTCACCAACGACGTCAACACCCTGTCGGACATGGTATCCAGCAGCCTCATCAACCTGTTCAGCGATCTGCTGAGCCTGGGCGGCATAGTGATCATCATGCTCCTTCTCAACGTGCGCCTCAGCCTGGTGGCCATGATCTCCATTCCCGTGGTCATCCTCAGCATGGGCTACCTTGGCAAGCGCATGCGGGTGGCCTACCGCCATGTACAGCAGGAGCTGGCCGCCGTCAACGCCGGCGTGGAGCAGGGCGTATCTGGCATGCGCGTGGTGCAGTCCCTCTCCCAAGAGTCCTTTACCGTGCAGCAGTTCGAGAACCTGAGCCTGCGCAACCTCCAGGCTAACCTCCGCGTGAGCCTCCTATTCGCCGCCGTGTTTCCCGCCATGACCATCACCAATATGCTGGGCACAGCCCTGGTCCTGGGCTACGGCGGCACCCTGGTGGCTCGAGGCGCCCTCACCATCGGTGTGCTCCTGGCCTTTATGGGTTATGTAAACCGCCTCTTCGGCCCCCTCCGGGAGCTGAGCCTGGTCTACAACACCTTCCAGTCGGCGGCCGCCTCGCTGGACCGCATCAGCGAGTATATGAATGAACCACTACAGGTGGAGCCTCCCGACGAGCCCCAAACACCGGAAGACGGGTTCGAGGGAGCCATCACCTTCTCCAACGTCACCTTTGGCTACGACGAGGAGACCGTGCTCCATGATGTGAACCTGCACGTGCGTCCCGGAGAGACCATCGCCTTGGTGGGCCCCACTGGTGCGGGCAAGAGCACCATGGCGCGCCTGCTGGCCCGACTCTATGATACACAAGAGGGCATCGTGAGCATCGACGACATAAACGTACAGCGCATCGCCTTCGAGGATCTGCGCCGTCTGGTCATGCTGGTGCCACAGGACGTATTCCTCTTTGCCGACAGCATCCTGGAGAATATCCGCTACGGCGACCCTCAGGCCACGGATGAGGAGGTCGAGGAAGCGGCCAGGCGGGCCCAGGCGCACCAGTTCATCCAGGGATTGCCTCAGGGATACGATACCCAGGTGGGAGAGAGCGGCGTGCTCCTATCGGGCGGACAACGGCAACTCGTGGCCTTTGCCCGCGCTCTGCTGGCCGACCCCAAGATACTTATCCTGGACGAGGCCACGGCCGACGTGGACCCATACACCGAATCCTTGATCCAACAGGCCATGGACGCCATCCGGGAGGATCGCACCACCATCATCATCGCCCACCGCTTCTCCACCCTGCGCAAGGCCGACCGCATCATCGTCATCGAAGATGGCCGCATCGTCGGCCAGGGATCCCACGGCGAGCTGATGGAGAGCAATCCCACCTATCGGCGCCTCTACCAGCGACAGTGGGCCAAGGGAGACGCTGGCTAGACAATACAATAGAAGATACAGACAGAGGCAAATGGCATCCATAGAAACTGACGGACTGACCCGTTATTATGACGGGCTGTGCTCCGTCGATAATCTGAACCTGACGGTGGAATCGGGCGAACGAACTCCTGAAGCAGGTCGGGCTCTCCGAGCGGGCCGAGACGCCTTTCAGGGCCCTCTCCCGGGGCATGAAACGCCGCCTCACCATAGCCGCGGCCCTGGTGCACCGCCCCAAGATACTCTTTTTGGATGAGCCCACCACGGGCTTGGACGTGCAAAGCGCCAGAAGCCTGCGCAGCATGATACAGGATCTCCACGCAGAGGGCGTGACTATCTTTCTCACGACACATCTGATCGCCGAGGCAGAGCGTTTATGCGACCGTGTGGGCATCATCATGGAGGGCAAACTGGTCATCGTGGATACCCCCTCTGCGCTGCGGAGACGGTATCAGGACGACAATCTGCGCGTGGAGGTGGTGACGCCGTCCCCCAGCGAGGCGCTTCTCCGCGATCTGGAGACGTCCGAAAAGATCACTATCATCTCTTCGAGAACGAACTCCCTGCGCCTTGGCGTGCATTCGCTGGATGAGGATTTGCGCGAGAGATCTGCACCATCATGCACCAACATCATGCCCCCATCGAGGAGATTCAAACGGTGGACGTATCCCTGGAGGATGCTTTTGTAAAACTGACCGGCATGGACGTGGAAACGTTGGAACGGGAAAAGTCTTCCAGCAATAAGGGAGAAGAATAGCGATGAAAGTGCAACTCAAACGCGCTTGGTACATTACGCGGAAAGATATGCGTACGTATTATATGAAGCCCCCGCTCATCAGTTGGGGCATCATATTGCCCCTGGTGATGATCCTGGCATTCTATATTCGGAATCCAGGCGACATTCGGTCTGTAGTCCCTGGTTTGATCGGCATGACCGTCCTCTTTGGCGCAACCTCCTTGGAGGCGGTGGTAATCACCTTTGAGAAACGCATCGGGGCCATGGAACGTCTGCTGATGGCTCCCATAGCACCTTTCACGCTAGTCCTGAGCAAGATGGTCAGTGGCGCCCTGTTCGGACTGGCCTCGGGTTGCCTGGTATGGTTGCTCGGTAGCGCGGCCTGGGGCCTGCGCTTCGCCTGGTTGGGCGCCTTTGTCACCATCCTCCTGGGCAGCATAACATTCTCCCTGCTGGGCGTGGTCATCAGCCTCCTGATGCGTGAGGTATTCGATGCCATGACCATGTCCAACTACTTTCGCTTCCCCATGGTCTTTTTGTGTGGCGTCTTTGTCCCCCTCTCCCGTCTGCCCGCCGTCCTGCGCATCGTGGCCAGCTTCCTCCCCCTTACCTATATGGTGGATGCCTTACGGTATCTCCTGATAGCCAAAGGGGAGGCCTACTATCCCCTAACGTTGAATCTGGGCGCCAGCGCCCTCTTTGCCTCAGTCCTATACTGGGCCGCATTGAAGCTCACAAGACACCGGCTGGAGGACCTGATCCAGTAAGGAAGTTCATAAAAGCAAGCATCACGTGTGCACACTCTCCGACGTCGCTGGTGCACGTTTCCCTGTTCGTGTTTCAATCCCCGTCCCCTCCGAAGAGGGGATGCAACTCTGCGATCTACAATCTCTCTACGGTCTCACCCTATTCGATTCTGCCCTCTCCACTACCCTGGAAATAGTCAGCGTTGGGTCCTAGCTTGAGGCGCAATTTCTCGGTGGCCTCATCCAACGCGGCGATCACGTCAGGGGGCAGTTCCAGCTCGGCCGCGCCCAGATTCCGCTCCAACTGATGTACCTTGCGGCCTCCAACGAGCACGCAGGACACACCAGGCTTTGCAGCAACCCAGGCCAAGGCGACGTGGGCCATGGGAACCCCCAAATCACCGGCGATCTCCTCGATCCGCCCCAAGGCGGCGAACATCTCTTCCTCCGCCCCTTCCTCGCCATGCCGCGCTTGTGGGCGATCCCCACTGAAATGGCGCGTGCGCGCGCGGAAGGGCGGCACCTCGTCCGGCGAATCCCATACACCCGCCAGCAAACCCTGCATGAGAGCCATGTAAGCGATGATCCCGATACCCTGCTCCCGGCACAAGGGCGCGATCCCTGTCTCAATGGCGCGACTCAGCAAACTGTAGGATAGCTGATTGCTGACGATGGGCACGCCCGTGTCAAACACCTCCCCAAGTTGCTTCACGCCGTGATTGCTGACGCCGATGCCGCGTATCTTGCCCTCCTTCTGCAGATCCTCAAGGGTGGCATAGGCATCCTCCACCGGGTATTCGGTGATGGGCCAATGTACCTGATAGAGATCGATGTAGTCGGTTCGCAGCCGTTCCAGACTGGCCTCGCAGTGAGCCCGAAGGGTGTCTGGTTCCGCATTGGAGGGCGATATCTTGGTGGCGATAAGGGCCTCATCCCGCCGGCCCTCCAGCGCCTTGCCCAGCACCTCCTCGCTGCGCCCAGCGTTGTAGGCCTCAGCGGTGTCAAACAGGGTCATACCGTGATCAAGAGCCGCGTGGACTGTGGCGATGGACTCCTTTTCGTCCTGGTCTCCCCAGCCAGAGCCCCCTCCCAAGGGCCAGCATCCCAACCCAAAGACGCTCACTTCAAAGTCAGAATCTCCCAGCGTTCTCTTTTCCATACTACCTTCCATAATAAAAGTTACTAGTCGAACGTAGTGCCGTCCACGCGATGGGATTCGATGTAATCCCAGTTCAGTGTCACGCCCAGCCCAGGGCCTTCCGGCGCATAGACACAGCCCTTCTCGTCTACGGCCTCAAGCCCGTCCTGATAGTCCACGTAAACGGGCGATGCCGTCCCCGGGCTTCTCGGATTGACCAGGCCCATCTCATAGTAGTTGGTGTTTCGGATACTGGTCATGACGTGTCGCTGCGCCGGCCCTGGGCCGTGCATCTCCACATCGATTCCCAGGCCCTCGGCGGCATGGGCCAGCTTCATCACGCCCGTGATCCCATCATAGCCCACGTCGCCTCGTAAAAAGTCGGTGGCGTCGGCCAGGGCAAAGTCCACATGGGGCTCCAGGGTGCGCACATGCTCCGTCTGCAGCAGCGGCGTGCTGATAAGCTGGCGTAGCTTGCGATGCGCAAACTGGGAGATGCCACCATCTTTGTAGGGATCCTCGAGCCAGTAGAAATTCTCCTCGTCGCAGGCCCTGCCCACTTTTATGGTATCACCAAACGTATCTAACTCACAGGCAGGATCCAACATGAGATCCATCTCATCGCCCACCCGCTGGCCCACGGCATGGATGTTGGCGACCTCCAGATCGACGAGCGACTGCCCCCACCCGTGAATCTTGAAAGCCGGGTAGCCAATATCCAGGCACCGCTCGGCAAAATCCGCATAGGCCTCGGGCGAGTCGAGTCCTCCATTATGATCGCCGTGGGTCGTGCTGGCGTAGCACTTGAGCGGTCGAATGTGGCCGCCCAAAAGCTCCCAGATGGGCGCCTCATAGTATTTGCCCGCAATATCCCACAGGCACACATCGATGACTGACACACCGATGCGCGCCATCTGTCGCATGGCCCGCTTTATGTCCTGGTAGATACGCTCGCGCTCCAAGGCGTTCTTGCCGATCAGATATTGGGCCAGGCCAGGGAGGGTGGAGAGCTGGCTCATCCCTGTAACGTACTCGCCGGTGATGCCCAGGTCGGTATGGATCTGCAGCACGGCGCTCTGGCGGGTGATGGTGCTGCCAGGCTCATAGACCAGGTTGAACCCGTTATAGTCCGTCCCCAGTTCGTGCAGCGTGTATTCGAATTCCGTGACCTCGATGCTGGTGATTATCGGTTTATCCGCCATGTCTCTCCTCTTCACTGTTTGCAGAAAAGATCAACCCTGTTAGCAAACACTAGCATAGCGCGAACGAAAGGGCATGTCAACCGAGTGAGGAAAAATCGATTGCGCGTTTGACGCTTCCTGTGCACAGGACTATTATGCCAAAGCAAAGGTTGTAAGCACTAATGACACGGTGACAGAAGACGCCTGAGGAGAGCACCCCGTGGGGAAAGAGCGCCCATCCCAGCACCTGATAAGAGGGAGATTCGCGCACATCCTGATGTGCATCCCCTCTCTCCTGTTCCTGCTCTTCTGGGGGGGATGTGCGCCCAAGATGGCCATGGCACCCACGCCCGAACCTGTGACGCTTCGTATCGCCTACCGAGAACACACAAGGCAGCTGCAACCCCTGTTCTCCGCCTTCCATGAGCAGCACCCCTGGATAACCGTGGAGGCGCGCGAGGTGCAGCGCTTCGGGAATGAGCTGGATGCCTTGCTTCACACGGGGCAGTTGGACATCTTTATCGAGGGGCGTCAGGCTCTTGGCTACGCACAAGAGGGACTTCTGAAACCCCTAGACGATATCCAGTTGGGGGAATGGGCGGGCATCCGCAACGACTATTACAAAGGCGCATGGGAAGGGCTGCAGATAGCGGGCCAGCAATGGGGGATACCCGCTGGCCTGGACATGATGGTGGTCTATATCAACGTGGACCAGGCCAAGGCCCTCCACGTGGACCTTCCCGGTGCCGAATGGGACCTCTCCGATTTCCTGGAACTCACCACCAAGATGGACTATCCTCAGGGGCTGCCCTATGCAGCGGGCTCCAGGCTCTTTGGCTATTGCACCGCGCCCGAAAGCGTCGACCCCGTCGTCTTCATCTATCTGCATGGGGGCAAGATCGTGGACGATCTAAACGCCCCCTCGCAGGTGACCCTGGACGACCCCCGGACCATTGAGGCGGTGCAATGGTACGCCGATTTGTACAATGTCTACCAAGTGGCGCCCGATCCAGAGGTTATTCGCACAACGTTTCGGCGGGGCGGCGTCATGGAGGCAGCCATTCGGGGCGCCTGTGGGGTGTGGCTGGGCTGGTACAGTAGCCGTGGGGGAAAGGACATGCCCTTCGAATGGAGCAGCGAATGGAAAATGCTTCCGCTGCCAAGGGATCGGGCCACTTTTGGCCTCGGAGACATGGAGGGCTACTACATCACCAACGAATGTGAGCACCCCACGGAAGCCCTGAAGCTGTTACGATTCCTCTCAGATCACCAAGAGGCCTCGGGGCAAAAGCTGCCACCTCGCAAGAGCCTGGTGAACGCAAAGACCTACGAGCAGCAGGTCGGAGAAGCGGTGGCCGAGGTGGCCAGAACTTTCTCTGAGAACGTGCTTTTGCTGCCCGCCGAAAGCTCCGTTGCGCTGCAAAAGGTGGGAGCAGAGTTGCTGGCGACCGTCGAGCGGATCATCGTCGAGGATCTGGACGCTGCACCAGAGCTGCAGGCAAAACAGGACGAACTACACGCCACGTTCCAAGCGCCGTAGCGTCTCCTCCAAAAAGCGACTATCTCAGCGAGTACCTACCACACGAAAACGAAGGTCAGATCGTTAACGTTCGTGTTTGTGGGCCCCGTCATCAGCAAATCGTCCAGGGGCTCGAAAAAGCGATAGGAATCGTTGTTCTCCAGATAGCTCCAGGCGTCAAGTCCCCTCTCCCGCGCGCGCTGAAGCGTCGTACCATCGGCCAGAGCGCCCGAGGCGTCCGTGGGGCCATCGGTGCCATCAGTGGCCAGGCAGACGATGGCCACATCGTCCATTCCGTCCAGCCCTATGGCCGCCGACAGAGCCATCTCCTGATTGCGTCCCCCCTCCCCGTCCCCCCGCAGGGTCACCGTGGTCTCACCCCCCGCAACGATACAGGCGGGACAGGGCACGGGATTGCCCGAGTTGCGAATCTCTTTGGCCAGGGCCACGAAAACCTTGGCCACCTCCCGCGCTTCCCCCTCCACAAAGGTGGATAGGAGCAATGCGCTGAAGCCTAGATCCGTAGCCTTGTGGGCCGCCGCCCGGGCCGCGATCTCGTTGCTCGCCACCACCACGTTCTGGGACGCGGCGAAAATGGCATCCCCCGGCTTGGGCGTCTCCTCGATTTCCCCCTCCTTACCGCGCCGCAGATGCTCCACGACCGAAGCAGGTACCCTATCCAGCAACTCATAGCGTTCAAGCAGGCTGTAGGCCTCGGCAAAGGTGCTCGTGTCGGGAACGGTGGGGCCGGAGGCGATGACGTCCAGGGGATCGCCCACCACGTCAGAGAGGATGAGGGAGGCCACGCGCGCCGGGCTGGCCAGGCGCGCAAGTTTTCCCCCCTTTAGGCGATCCACGTGCTTGCGGATGGCATTGATCTCGTTGATCGTCGCTCCCGCGCGGAGCAGCGCATCGGTCAGGGCCTTCATGTCCTCCAAGGTGACGCCCTCTACGGGGAGGGTCATGAGGGCCGATCCGCCACCCGATATGAGACAGAGCACCAGATCATCGGACTCGGCCTCGTCCAGCAGTTCCGCGATGCGACGCGTACCCTCGACGCCCTGCTGATCCGGAATAGGATGCGCGGCCTCGGTCAACTCGATCCTTTGCGTGGGCAGAGCATACCCATACTTGACGTTCATGCATCCCGCCGTGATGCGGTCACCGAGGACCTCCTCGACAGCCTGTGCCATGGGAGCCCCCGCCTTGCCCGCGCCTACCACATAAATATCAGAGAAATCATCCAAATCATACCGGACGTCGCCTATAAAAAGAGCGTCTCTCTCGCGCCGAAGGTGCCGCTTCACCGCCGTGGCGGGATCAACAGCATCCAACGCCTCCTCCAGAATGCTGACAATCTGTCGACGATGGACCCCTGTCTCGCCCTCGCGTTCGTACAAAGCGGGATCAACGGTAACCATAGCCAGCCTCCACTACACGGATGTCAAAAGCCGAAATAGATGTTAAAGGGATCTATGCCGCCGCCCGCTCCCCGCCCGAGCGACCAAAAAGGGCGCCGATCTCCCCCTCTTCCCAGGCCACGAGGAGAGGTACTGCAAAGAACAAGGAGGAGTAGGTTCCCGTCACCATGCCGATCAGCATCACCACCATGAACTGGCGGATGGTGATACCACCAAAAAGGATGATGGCGACCATGATGAAAATGGCATTTAGCTGCGTGGCCAAAGAGCGGTGGAGGGTCTCCAAGAGGCTCCGATTGACGATGGTCTCAAAAGGTTCCCCGCGCCTACGGCGAATGTTCTCCCTGATGCGGTCAAAGACGACGATGACGTCCTGCACGGAAAAGCCCACCACGGTGACCATGGCCGTGAGAAATAGCGAATCCACCTCCCACCCGATGGCCAACCCCAGAACGCTAGCCACCCCCAGGAGGATGAGCACATCGTGGAACATCTTGGCGATGGCGCACACGCCATAGCGAAAGGCGTTGGGCACCTTTCTAAAGGCGATGGTGATGAAGAAAAGAATGGCCACCGAGGCGGCCAGAATGGCCAGGACGGCGGCCCGGGTGGTCTCGCGGCCAATGGTAGGCCCCACACTCTCGAAGCGAAGCTCAGTGGGCTTACCCAACGTTTCCTCAAGCCGGTTTTGCAATGCCTTCTTTGTATTGATATCCATGGGCTCCGTACGAATGCTCACGGTCCGTTTGTCTCCCACGGTCTGTACCGTCGCGTCGGCAAAACCGTTCTCCGCGATAATTTCGCGCACCTTTCCCAACGATACGGGGTCCGGAAAATGCAGTTCCAGCAAGGAACCGCTGGTAAAATCGATACTTAGACGCAGCGGCGAGCCGAAGGAGATGGCGGAGTAAACCATGGCCACGACACCGAGGGCGATGAAAAAAGCAGACAGGGAAAAGTACCAACGCCGCTTCTGCACAAGACTGAACATATGTCCCCCTTATTACTTTATCGCCTTCCTAAATGCCCAAAAGCCATTCTTCTTCCTGCAAACGCTCGCCCGTCACGGCGAAAGCGGCGTGGATGAACGTCCGTGTGGCAACTACGGCGGTGAACATGCTCACGAACACACCGATGGCCAGCGTGACGGCGAACCCCTTGACCATGCTCGCGCCAAAACTATTGCCAAAAAGCCACAGGATCAAACACGTGATCCACGTGGAAACGTTGGAGTCCAAGATCGACGTCCAGGCACGGCGAAAGCCAGACTGTATGGCGCGCTGCAAGGTACGCCCCAGGCGTATCTCCTCACGCATGCGCTCGAATATCAGGATGTTGGCATCAACGGCCATACCCACAGAAAGCAGGAAACCCGCGATACCAGGCAGCGTGAGCGTGACAGGCACGAGCTTGAATATGGTCAGCGTCAACAGAGCGTAAATGATCAGGGCTAGGTCGGCCAGAAAGCCGGGCAGACGATAGTAAACGAGCATGAACAGCAGCACGACGACCAGACCGATGGCCCCGGCGCGCACGCTCTTTGTAACCGAATCCTCGCCCAGCGTGGGGCCCACCGTGCGGGTATCCACCACCTCAAGGGGAACGGGCAGCGCACCGTATCGAAGCTGTAGCACCATGGACTTGGCCTCTTCTACGCTAAACTGTCCCGTAATCTGGCCCCGTCCCTCGGGAATCGCCGACTGAATGCGGGGACAGGAGATAACCTTCTTATCCAGGACGATGGCCACAAACTTGCCGATGTTATTCGCCGTATGCTGGGCAAAGATCTGGGCGCCTTCGCTGTCCAGTTCGAAGGCGATAACGGGCAGCCCATTGCGGTCGAACTCCACCCGCGCCGTCTGCAGCCGCCGCCCCGTGAGGACGGTATGATAGACCTTCTCCGTGGGAGAAACCTCCTCACTCGCCTCTACCGACTCGCCAAAGTCGGTTTGCACCACGGTGCCTGGGGGCACGTACTCTGTCTCCGTGTCGATCCACTCCATCAATCCGGTTTCCTTCAAAGTCTCGATAGCCGCTTCCGGATCTTTTATCCCGGGAAGGTCCACCTGGATGCGACGGCTCCCAACGGACTGCACGACGGGCTCTGTAACACCCAGAGCGTTCACGCGGTTTTCCACGATATTACGAGCCGCTTCCATGGCCTTTGCATCAACGGTCTGATCAGCGGGCATATTGGCCTCCAGGAGAACGCGCATCCCTCCCTGTAGATCCAAGCCCAGTCGCATATCCAGATCGCGATCGAATCTAGCACTCCCCAAGCGAAGATGAATGCCTGGATTCCCCGGCCATGCCACCCAAGCGGCAAAAGCAGCAAGTATCACGATCAAAACGAGCAAGCGTATATCCCTTTGCCGCATCCGGCAGTTCTCCTCTTATGCGATAAAACAGTGAAAATAAGCACCCTTGCAGATGCTACACCCATATGGATGATGATGCCGCACTACGCTTCCCAACGCCACACACGAGCCCCCATTATATCGCCGCCCCTGAAAGGCGTCAAGGCTGTCTAAGGAGGTGAATCTGGTAAATTATGCCACCAGGTGGAATCTGCCCTCCAAAGCGCTGGCAACCACGCGCAACACGCCATCCTCGTCAAGGTTGTCCGTATTCACATAGATGTCGCAATGCATACGCGCATGTCGCAGCCGGCGATGTTGCTCCTGCAAATAGGCCGCATCGAAATATACACGTCCCCGCTGCCGTACGGTTTCCAAAGAGGCTTCCAGATAAACAAGGATTTGAGGGCGAACCAGAAGGCGCCACATAGGGGGGACATAGGAATGCTCCTGAGCACAGGCGTGGGCATCGTATCCGAGGGCACGTAACTTTTCCACCAGCACGGTCTTGCCCGAGGCACACACGCCGACAACGGCTATCCTCCCCTCGATGGAATCGGGAAGAGATTTACCATCCCCTGAATATGCCGTCATAGGCCACCTCCAGGCAGCACTCGATTGTAAACGACCAAAAAGCCCCTATCCCAAAAACGAACCTAAACGGGGAAACTGGCCGAAAGGCGCCGCACTCCGTAGGGAACCACATGAGAAAGCGCCACCATGGCCAAAACGCTGATGTCATCCGTTGGCCGGCCTTCTTCGATCTCCAACGCCCTGGAAAGAAGCATATCGGCAAGCGCCTGGGCGGAGAGATGCTCCCGGGCGGCGTACGTTACCATTTCCTCCAAATCTCCACAATCGGGGCACGCCTCCTCAATGCAACTCAACCCGTCCGTAAAGGCCGCCACGACGGTGTCGGGCCGCAAAGGCAACTCGATGATCACGGGCTTTGTATCCACGTGTATACCAATGGCTCGGCTATCGGCGTCAAAGCGACGAAATCGCCCCTCATGCATGATGAGAGCGGGGCAGCGAGTGTTTCGCGAGATCACCACCGACTCACTCCGAAGATCCACGGACACGATCTGCAGCTCGGCCGACACTCGGCCGGCGCGGTGCGTGAGAAGGTAATCGTGGGCAGCCCGCGCCGCCGCGCCATCCCTCACACCCTCGCCCAGGAGGGAGATGGCCTTCCGTGCCACAATGTTGCTGATGATCTTGGCAGAGCGACCGCTCCGCTGTCCGTCGACCAACACGGCCGACAGTCCCCCATGGGGACGCTCGATGAACTCGAGGGTATCCCCACTCTCATGCGTGGCATACTTGGCAACCTTGGCCGCTCCGAATTGGATCTCCAACGTCTGTGCTTCCCCTGTCTAGCCAACCAGAAGCATTCTATCACAACAACGCAAAGACAAAAAGCCGGAGTAGATGCACCAATGTTGCCTCCGGCCTTCGCCTGTTACGCACTCTCCGCCCCGAAGACTTGACGAAGATACGCCACACCCTCTGCTTTTGTTTCCACGCGCCCCTCGACCTGGGCCTCGGTCAATCGTCTCAAGGCACGCCCCACAATGGGCCCTGGATCCACATCCAAAATACGAATTACGTCGTGCCCAGAAAGCAGAGGCTGGGGCTCCACAATCTCGGCACGCCTTTTGAACCAGGCATCCAGCAATCCCCTCCCCCTGGCAATGGTCTCTTCAAGGGACAGATCCCTCGCGTGCACGCCATCGGCGGCGAGGCGACCAGCAGCAGCCGTAACGGCCGCGTCGACGCCGGCCGCCCCCAATTCACGGAAGAAGCGGTGCGCCGTCAGTGCATCCACTCGACCTCTTGGCTTCCAGACATCCCCACAAAGACTGCCCCTGATCACGTTCCCAACAAAATGCACCTCTTTGGTGCTCAGCCTCAGGCCCTTTGCAACGCGTGCCCCCACATCCTCGGCCTCGGGGATGATGCTCAGCATCGCAGCCAGTTTCAGGACCGTCCAGCGGCTGCGCCCCCCGGCCAGTTTCTCCGCCCAGTGGCTCCTCAAGTCGTTGCAAAATGGTCTAAAGTGCCCCACATCATCATTCTCCTCTTCTCCGGAAAAGGATCGTTCCAGAGCAGCCAAGGTTTCCAGCGCGCGCTCCAGATACGGTCCAAGCTCCGGCAGCACGACGCGAAACAGACCCAACTCTGCTCCATAGCGCAAAGAAGGTACAGCGCAAGGGAGATCTAGAATCTGCAAGACCTCGTCTCGGATACGCTCTGCAGAGACTCTCGCCAGGGCAAAGAGCCAATGCCGGGCGAGTCTCTCCGTCTCTGGGGTCAAGGAGAACCCCAAAATGCCCCGCAGTCGCAAACCCCGCAGTATACGCACGGGGTCATCCGCAAAGGCTCTGTCCTGGGTAATCCGAAGCAGGCCGGAGGCCAGATCGCTTTCGCCTCCCGTGGGATCGTAGAATTCCCCCAGACCATCATCGACGGCCACGGCCATGGCGTTGATGGTATAGTCCCGCGCCCAAAGATCGCCCTCTATATCCTCCGCGCGAAGCCCCGCAAAGTCCAGATGATACTGATCGCCTCTCGCAAAAATCACCACGCGGGCCACATCGTGCTCAGCATCCAGGGGCACGTACGCTCCGCCAAGAGCATCGGCGACGCGCCGAGCCAGGGCCATCGCCTCCCCTGCCACCGCGATGTCGACATCATGGCCAGGACGCTCCAAAAGCGCATCGCGCACGGAGCCACCTACCACATAGGTCCGCAGTGCAGCAGCGGATAATATGCCGACCGTGGCATCCCAAAAAGGTACTTGATCAAGCCAACGTTTCAAAAGCGCTTTGCGCACCACCACCTCAATCTATCACGGCCTGATGCGGATACAGCAAGCCCTCCCACAAAGACAGCATCAACCTGCATTACTCGTCATCCCAATGGAGGATCAAGTATTGCAGAGCAAGCGTCGTCTTGGCATCCACAATATCGCCGTCCTCCATCATGCGGCGCGCCTCATCCAATGAGAAGGTGCGCACAAGGATATCCTCCGATTCAATGCCGCCGCCCTCCGCCACACGATCTGTTTGCTCAAAGGGCGCCAGATAGATGTGTATGCGTTCGGAGCAAGCCCCAGGACTGGGATAGACGGTCATTATCTTTTCCAGATCGCCAAGTTGGTATCCCGCCTCCTCTAGGGCTTCCTTGCGCGCCACCTCTTTCGGGGCCAGCCCCTCCTCCTGCACGCCAGCGATGATCTCCCACAGCCAGCCCGGACCGCCCCGTACGTGCGCGGGATAGCGAAACTGCTTGACGAGAACAACTTCACTTCGCTTGCGGTTGTAGGGCAGCACGGCGACGGAATCGCCCCGCTCAAAGACCAAACGGGTAATCTCGTCACTCATGCCGCCGTCGTACCTAGCGTGGCGGAACCGCACACGGTCGATCCTGAAAAAACCGTCGAAGGCGCGTTCGGTTGAAACCACCTCCACGCGATCGGGGTGTGGATTGGTTACCCTACCCGAAGCCTCTCCCTCTTGCGATATGGATGACAAGGATCCCCCTGACCTACCGTACTTTTGATCCCTATTCCAATCGAGCAGCCGATGCCCGCACGTTGATCGCTGCCGCTCATTCCGTGGCCCCCTCTACTATGACTCTTTGTAAAGGCTCCGTCAGGATATTTCCGACGGCAGGCTGGCAGTTCCAATCAACCCACATACTCCAACAACTCTGGCGGGTGCGAGACCACGAGATCGGGGTCCACTCCTGCAAAGCGCTCCTCCGACATGCCGGGCTGTAGAACGCCCACTGTCAGGGCGCCGATACGCTTGCCCACGACCACATCCATGGGATGGTCCCCGCACATGGCGGCGCGCCGTCGCCCCTCAGAAAAGTGTTCCAAAGCCCTCAATAGGTGACGAGGGTCCGGCTTGACATGGGCCACGTCATCCCGGGTGAGGAGCACGTCATAGTGGAGCGGGAATCGCCGCAGGATGCGCATCACGGCAGCACGAGAGTTGCGCGTCACGATGCCTACCCCAAATCCCCTGGTGGCCAGTTCGTCCAGCATCTCGGGGACGCCCGGATAGGCATGGGCATGTTCCGCTGCCTCCAGTTCCAGATCGAGGATAGAAGCATGTACCCGTTTCAGAAATTCTTCGCGCGCACCATGGTCGTCCCGCAACCGCGCCTCGACCGTCTCTACGGTCTCCAGGGTATGCAACTGCCTCAGCGAACGATCTGCCACACCAAAATCGCGCACTATCTTGAGCACCTTCCGGTGCATCAAATCAAAATCGATAGTGGGCTCGATCAGGGTGCCATCGAAATCGAAGAGAAACACGTCGACGTTCAGCATCATGGCTTCTTCCCCGTCAGTGCTCCTCAAAGACCAGCAGGCGACCGTTCTCCGAGTCGCTGATCAACAGGCGGCCCGACGGGTCCACAGCAACACCCGTGGGTAGGTTCATGGAAGAGAGAGCCCCGCCCTTCTGGCCCCACACACGCAAGAGCTCACCCTGGCTGTCGAAGGCGAGCACGCGATAGCCCTCCGGATCAGTGGCATAGACATTACCCTCAGCATCCACTGCCAAGTAGGGCTTGTTGAGCACCGACATGCCCTCCCAGGCGTATACTGGCCAACTGCGCAGGAAATCCAAGTCTTTATCAAAGACCTGAATGCGCTGATTCCAGGTATCGGCCACGTACAGATCGCCTTCCGGGGACAAGGCAAGTCCCACCGGCTCCTGCATCTGCCCCTCTTCACTCCCGGCGCCTCCGACGGCCTTGATCATATTGCCCTCGGCATCATACTTGATCACGCGCTTGTTTCCCGTATCGGTGACGTAGAGATTCCCCTCTGCATCGACGACGAGATCACGAGGACCATACAAAAGATCGCCAGAGCCCATGGGATCTTTTACCTCACCAAAGGTTCCCCAGACTCGCTTGAGCTGTCCCCGAACATCAAACACCTGTATGCGATGATTCCATGTGTCGGCGATGTAGATGTCCCCCTCGGGGCCCACCGTCACACCCCACGGCTCCTTGAACTGACCAGACTGATTGCCTTCCGCCCCCCACTGGCGCAAGAATTGGCCATCCCCGTCGAATACTTGAATACGATGATTGTGGGTATCCGCCACATAGACATTCCCGTCCTCGTCCACGCCAATGCCCTTTGGCCTATTCAATTGCCCCGGCCCACTGCCCGACGAACCAAAGGCGTCGGTCGCCATGATCTGCTCCCATTTCTCCACGTATTCGTCCCCGGGCAGAGGCTCCGCCGCCGTGAGCACCTCGGGCCCATAGTCCCACAACTGCTGCGCCACGTCTCGCCGCACGTACAAGGCGAACTTGTGCACGTGGGGCCAGGAGGTCAAAGAGGCTTCGTATTCGCGATAAAAGAAGACATCCCAGAGATTCTGACGCGCCGACTTGTCTCTGACCACCCGCCAAATCTTTTTCAGCATCGTCTTCAAATATAATAAGAGATCCGACAGCTTGCCCGCAATCCTCTTCTCCTTCATCCCCTGCCGAATGCTCTTCAATTCCGGACTCATGTACCAATCCTGGTTGGGCCACCATATGAGCCGATACTGCCGCCGATAGTAATCGTTGCCCAACAGGGGCTTGACCGCTGATTCGTTAGGCGGCCCGACGAGAACTACCTCGGCATCAAAAGGGCCTGCCGGCTCTTGACCATAAAACTGGGCATTGTCGAACTTGCGCAGATACCAGACAAAGGGCCAACTGGAGTCATCATCGTAGGCCACCTTCATGTGCAAGCCCCCGGTCAGCCGGCGCGACATCTCTTCGATCTCCTTCGCCACCAGCGCCACGTCGGGCGTGCCCTGAGCATAGACCAGAAACTCGGTAGGCAGATCGGCGTTGACAAAGGATGCCATCCAAGCGAAGCGCACCGTCAGCATACTGAGAATGATGAAAAGGGACACCAAACCGATCCGCCATCGCTGCCCCCCACTCAGTCTGTAAAGAATCCGCGAGATGGCAACCACGAGCCCCAGACCGACGAGCAGGGAGGTCAACCAGGCCATGGTCTCGCTTAACTCCTGTCTTGTCGTGCCCGCCGAGGGATTGAGATTAAGAAGTCGTAGTATCACATAGATGAAAAGGGGAATAAGCAAAAGAAGCCACAGCGCGCCTTTCTCACGCAGTTCGCCCCAATCCGCATCAAACAGGCGACCGATAGCCCAGCCGGCCAAGAGCTGGAGAGGGAGGGCCAGGTGCATGGTCAACCACGGCATCTTTTCCCCGGCCCAGCTATAGATCACAAAGGCCAACACGCTCCAATAGAGGAGCATGGGTACGAAGGGAATTCCCGTGGGAGCATCCTCTACCGCTTCCTCGTCCTGAGACCTTTTAGAGAAAAAGTATATACCCCCGCCGATAGCCCCGAGCAGGGGAAGAAACTCGTACATGGGCATCAGTACCAAGTAGTAGTAGGGCGGTTGATCGCCACGTCTCACGCCCTGCTGGGAGAGCCAATATCCCAACTGGCCCACCGTCCCCGTGGCAAAGCCCCGCCCGTTAGTAAACATCGTAGTGAATAGTGGCACAAAGATGCCATAGAATATCCCCGCACACACCAGCCAGCGGCGCCAGTCCCACCAGAAGCCGATGGCCGCAGAGATGCCCAAGACCACCAGGAATATGGCTCCAGAGAAAAGGATGCCCTGCTGTGTATAGTCCAGCGGGTCGCCTCCCAGCACCCTGATGAGAAAAGGAGAGGCCAAAGGCAAAATGAGGGTGCCCATGACGATAATCAGGTCGAAAACGGGCAGTTCGCGCCAGGGGCGCGTGCGCTCGCGCAGCCATTGGGAAAGAAAAAGAAGGGCCCAAAAAGTGCCAAAGATGAAATAGGTGATAAAGGTGGTCTCCTTGGCGCAGAAACCCAAAGAGGTCGCCGCGGCCACCAAATAAAGGTCCTTGGTCTTGCGTTGATCCAGATAGCGAAGCGAGCTGATGAACAGCAACAAATTGAAGACGGCGACGTATACGTCATGGCGCAGAAAACGGGAGCGATGCATCATCACGGGCGAGATGGCTATCAAAAAAGTCGCTGCCGGGACGCCCTTTTTGCCCAACCACTTTTTCAGCAGGAGTGGCAGAACGGCCAGCGCAATGCCAAAGAGCGCAGGACTCAGGCGCGCCGTATAGTCATTGTGCCCAAATAGGCCGAAAATAAAAGCCGTGAAATGATAGAGAAAGGGGCCATGATAGGTGGGATCATGACTGTATCCCTGTCCTGTAATCAGCTTCCAGGATTCCCAGGCATGAATGCTCTCATCGTGGCTGTAACCACGGGGGGCCAGGGCCCACAAACGGGTAAACACGACAAAAAGTATGAGAAGGGCATATATCACCTTCCACCACGCGATCCTGTCTCCTATAATGGGCCTGTCCAGAAAAGCGATCTCTTTTTTCTCGCTCATTCGCGTGCTCTCTCCTTCAGTCTATTGCTCACCATCTCCACCAAGACGTATCCACACTTGAACTTGTCTGGCCTCTATGGTCCCCACAGCATCGCGATAGAAAAACCACCGCAGCCACTGCCGCCCCGAAAGGTCCTGCGCCGGGTGATGCTCCCAAAGATAGAAGCGCTGTCCCGCATAGCCCGCGGGCCACTGTTTTTCTGAGCGCTCACTGGTGATGAGGGCGCTCGTCGCCGTCTGGGAATCGGCAAGTGGCACGGAACGCGCGTTGGGATAATCGCGCAGATACCAACTCATCCAGGGATCCAACGCTTCCTCGTAGTCGATGTCCAGAGCATGCAGCCCTCCCGTTCGGCGACTGGAGAGGTCAAGCAAAAAGCGCTCCAGTAAACGCAGTTGCATGGACGCGGGACGATAAACCAATCCCTCCCTCGCATCGCGTCCAGTCTGGTAAGCTACCGCCGTAGAAGCCCTGATAGTCATGATACCCATGGACAACAGCAGGAGTCCCGCGCCGACGGCCAAGGCCCCACGGCGACCAAGCCAAAACCAGCACGCGACCCACATAGCCAACAGCATCAAGCAGCCTCCGGCAGCGTAGAAGAGATACCTCTCTTGCGCCGTATGTGTAAAAGCAAAGAGTTCCAGGAAACCAAAGGCCGTCAAAGCAACCATCACCCAAAATGCTATCCCCTCGTCCCAACCTGCGCCAGCGAGCACGTGATCCCAAAGATACTGAAACCCCCTCGCCGCCAGGATGACCAGTGGCAACAGTAAATTGGGTAGCCAGCGTGGTTCACGGTGCCCCAAGGGGATGCTCAGCAACAGTCCCCAAAAAATCCACAAAGCCAGAAAAAGGGTGACAGTGTCCTTTTGCCGCAGCCCCCACACGAGACCCACAAGGGCAAGGGCCATGGTCAAGAACTCGTACGTCAGCAACGTCTTCACGAGGGCGAGGGACGACAAATCCGCCTCGGAGGACAGCGCACGTACCCACTGACCGCCCAGATTGACACTAGCCCCAATGCCACCAGGGTTGGTCAGGAAGGCGCTGCCGAAAAGGAGGAATGTTCCTACAAGACTCAGGACATTGCGTCTAGTGAAAGCCCCTTCGAGCAATCTCCGCAGGCGGTTGCGGGGGACATCATCACGCTGAGTAAGCCACCACACGCCGCCGTACAGGAAAGCATAGAGCAAGAAGGTGTACATCCCCGGCCCGGCGGTCAGTCCCAATCCCAGGGCGACAAAAGCCAACTGCAAACGGCCTGCATGGCCCTCCTGTAGATAGCGACTGACCGAGAGCAATATGACCCCACTCAAGGTGGCGATGAGGATGGCCCCCTCTGCCGTGCGTGAGAAAAAGACCCACGTAGGCGCGAAGGCGAGCAACAGAGAAGCCAGCAGGCTTCCCTGACGCCCCAACACATCCCGGCAGAAATAAGGAAGCAGTACAAGGGCAGCCCCCATGAAAGCGGGCAGCAGACGCACGGCCGCGTCTGAGGCCTGTGATAGGGCAAAGAGCAGCAGGTTCGCATCGTAAAGCAGCGGGACATAGTCAAAAGCACGCACGGGCGGCGCCCCTTGCAGAGCGCGCCATGCTGCCAGCGCTGTGTGCGCCTCGTTCTCCAAAAGGGGCCAGCGCCCCAGCGCCGCCAACCGTACTATCAAGGCGGCAAAGGTGATGAGCCCGTACAGCGCGACCTCGACGGTCAGCGACCGGGGCACCACGCCATGCTCCGTGATACCCCTTGCTATACCAGAAGCCACCTCCTCAAAAGAGGAAGGAGACCATGAGCGTAACCCGGTGGAATTGACGGCCATGAGCGGCTCATTCACCTCCTAGCCGATACGCGAATTGCCAGTCCAATGCGTAGGAATCACCGAGATTATAACACACCCGCACGCCTCCTCGCAGTACACGACTTCACATCTCAGGGCGACCAGCAGTAGATGATGACGCCCTTCCCCTCGTAACAGCGCTGCATGAAACCGTCAAAAGCACCGATCATGGCCAGGTTCAGGCCGTACTTTTCTCTCTCCAGCGGGCCAACGTATACGAAATCCACGTCGTATTTCTCAAGTAGCTGCCGCTTCTGCGCCTTGTCGAGACTCTGGTAGATAGCGGCGATATCCGGCTCTCGCCGCCCGGCCTCATCATAGTTTCCTCGCCACTGCAGTTCGTGTCCGCCCCACCCCAGCACGGTGGGTATCCCCGTATGCGCGGAGACCCAGTTGTACTCCGAATAGGAGCCTCCTGGGGCTTCCAGTAGCACGCTCCCTGCCGGAGCATTAGCTTTTAGCCACTGGATGGCCTCATAGTCTGCTTCCCGATACTGGCGCACATAGCGCGTGCCATCGAGCGTTGGCTGGCCCCGAAAACCGCCGGCCTTACTGGATATGGCGGCCACCGTGTAGCTCAGCCCAGCCAGTACAAGCACCCCCGATACGGCCAACCATGCTCCCGTGGCAACCCGCCCCAGCATGGAGCGCAATCGCTCCCACCGGTGTAGCACGTGGAACAGGCCATAGGCAGAGGAAACAGCGAGCAGCACCCAAGCCTGGTAATAGAATTTGAAGATGGTGTTCATGCGCGTACCGAACGTATCCCGCAGAAAGATGAACTCCACGCTTCCGGTCAGCGCGAAACCCACCGCGACCAACAGGAGCGCAAAGGACATAGTGGGCGAAAGGGGTTCGCCCCACCCGTCCCGACTGCCCCACAGCCAGAGGGCAGCCGCGGGGGCCACGATAGCCCATATGAAAGCGCCCGTCCACCACCGCTGAAACAGACAAAACAGCACAAAGAGCGCCATCAGACCGGCAACCCATTTCGCCAACGAGGGCGGCCCCTCAACCACACCCTTCCTCCGCCGATGGGTTACAAGGGAGAGCAGAAAACCGATCTGTATGGAAACAAAGACGCCCATCATGATCAGGTATTGGTGAAGACGGGTCTTGATCGCCCCCACCCAGCCGATGCCTCCGGCCTGAGAGCGAAAGCTTATGTAAAAGGGGAGATAGGAAAGGATGCCCGTGAAGAGCAGCGCCCCAAAGACGGCAAGCACGTCCAACAGCCACTGTTGGCCAAATTCCACTTCTGCCTGATGGCGCATGGCATAGACCAGAACCAGAATCCCCAGATAGATCGGATAGTCCCAGGTATTGAGGAAGCCCAGGCCCCCTACGATCATAGAATAGAGCACGAACTCCAGGGTGTCGCCGGGCCAGAGATTTAAAAAGAAGGCGACAACTCGTTCCCAGAGGCCCCTCTCCTCCTCCGCATCGGATCGTGCCTTACCCTGTCGCGACCCATTCAGCACGAGGTTGAGGGCCAACGCCAGCGCCAGCAACACAAAGGGCAACGCGAGCACGTGGGGATGGTTGTCCCCCAAAAGAAAGCTGAAAAAGGGAAACTCGTCGATAACCTCCATGGAGCGGCCGGCCGCATCCACGTCATGGATGACGCGGGATGCGCGCCACCACCACCAGGTATCGTCGGGATACCACGTGGCACTCTGCGCCGTGGCGTGTAGATTCTTTATGTCCAACCACTGCCACAGAGCCTCCGACCCCGCACCATGGGCGCGCAGCAGCTCAAAGACGCCCTCCAGATTGCCCATCAGTGCCACAAGGACTACCCCTAAAAAACCGGCACCCACGGCAGTTCCCGATACGGAAGAGGTGTTCTTCGTTACGCCGCCGTCCTGTCGATCAAGGTGTGCCTGTGCCATGTTGTACACGAGGCTGAAGGATCCGCTCAGGGTGAGGGCAAACAGGGTACTGCCCATAAAGTTGAAGGCGATCTCGCTGGGCACTCCCGAGAGCTTGGTCAGCATGGCCGTCATGACGTAACCAAAGTAATAATAACTGATGGCATAGCCTGACAGCCAGGGGTCGTTCGGGGGAAAGGTGCGGCTGCGCAGAATGCCATTTATGAAAGCGAACTCCATGGGCTTTTCCGTGCCTGCAATGTCAGGGTTATAGGCGCGAAACAAAGCAAAGCCGGCCAGTCCCACAATAAAGACACATTCTGTGATGAGGAGAACGCGCTTTCGCTCCCCCAGAGCGGCCAACATCCATTCCCCATCTTTCGACCACAGATAGGCGGAAAAGCCCCCCATAAGCAGCAACACAAACACGATGCACGACGTGGTATTTTGCAGGATCCCCAAAGTCACCAACAGCCAGAAAGCAAACGCCGACAGGATCAGTCCCACTTGACGGGAGAACCCGAATCCGTGGTCGGGCAGGAAGCGCAGGAGTCGCAACGTGATGGGCAAAGCGAGCAAGCCTATCACTTGAAGGACGAGCCACCAGATCAGGACCTGCAGCACAGACCAAAACTCCTTACAACTATCTCCGAATATGGGGCCCCGGTTCTCTTAGACAGCCTGTCCTCCACGACTCTGTAAATATCGACTCCCGCGTTGTGGAACACGCGCGTGATGGCCCCTTGATCTACCAGGACATCGAATTTGGCCAACCCCGCCGCATCATAGGCGTTGCGCTCCAGTTGCCCCACGTAAATGTAGCGCACGCGATACTTGTCCAGGAGATCCTGCACCCTCTCGACATCCGTGCTTCGAAAAATGGCCTCCGCATCTTCCTGGCGCGAGCCCAACTGCTCCCAGGGGCGCTGCTCATTCTCATGGGCGCCGATGATCATTGGCAAGCCGGTGTAGGAACAGACTCGCAGCCCCCCTTCTCGATAATATCCCAGCGGCGCCTCGGCGAGCACTGGCGTACCCCGCACATTCTCCCAGAGCCAGGCGATGGCCTGACGGTCGTACTTGAGGTGGATCTCGTCTTCCTCATCCGGCCAGGAGTAGACCGCCGTCTTCATGTAGGACGTGCCATCGAGGGTGCCCGTCGGCGGCTGGGCGTCGAGAAACCGCTGCGTCACCCGCGCGGGAATCGCCAACGCCGTGTACACTAGAGACGCGAACAGCCCCAAGAGAAAGGCGCCCTTCCACACAGCGCCCAGGTGTCCCCTCAGCCTATCCCATAGTATGGGCAAAGTGCCGCCCACAGCCAAACCGAGCAACACCCAGGCCTGGATGTAGAACTTGAAGATGGTATTCATACGTCGCCACTCGGAGCTGGCCAGGAAATCCTTCATGTAAAAGACTTCCACCAACCAGAGGATGCAAAAAGCCCCAAGTGCCATCAGGCGCCGAAAAAAGGCGGCTCGATCCATCCCACTGCAGAGGACGGCCAGCCCCGTTAACCCTGCGAGGGGAACAAGCAGTGCCCATAGCCATACCTCGGATAGGACAAGAAAGATGCCCACGGCCATCAACGCCGCAACCGACAGAGAATAGATGCTCCAGGCCACGGTCCCTGCCCTTCGTAAAGTCCAAAGGTGATGCATGACGCGGGCCAGTCCATGCCTTTGCACCAAGGCGGCAAGACGGGACCACGGCCAGGCCCGCCCCGTCCAAAAAAAGGCCATAGAGATGGTTAAAAAAACGTAAAAGCCCCAAATAAGCATAAACGGCCCCAGGCGCGTGCGCTCACCCGGAGAGACGATCCCCAAGCCCACATACTGGGCCCGATAGTGGGTGTAGAAGGGCCCGTAGGCGATCAAAGAAAGCAAAAAAAGGACCGAGAAAGCGCCCCCGCCGGCCAACGCTCCTCGCCATCCTCCGTATATATAGCCACAATAGAGCAATACACACCCCAGAAGCGCCGCATAGGCGGGCAGATCCCACGTATTGATCACTCCCAGAGCGCCCAGAGCGATGATGGTCAGAATCCCGCCCACGACAGAGCGCCCTAAAGGACGCCTTTTGCTCCACAGCAAAGAGGCAGCCAGCCCCACGACAAGTATAGTGAAGGGAATGCCCATCAGATGAGGATGCAGATCGGCAAAGAGAAAGGTAAAAAAGGGAAACTCGTTGATGGTGTGGGGGATGATGCGCGTGCCATAGTACCAGTATTCGAAATGCAATGGGATCCCCTGACGTATCGTGTGCACCAGCCCCGGAATAATGTACGGGATATCCGCCCAGGCGACGTGACCCTCCGGAAAGGAGGCCCCGCCCGCCCTCGCAAGCCACTCCAGCACCTGGAGTATGCCAGAGAGGTTGCCCATGACGGCCACCAGCACCACTGCCCCTATCCCTGCCCACAGCCCCCTGGAGGAGATGGGACTGGCACGAGGAGCAATGCCAGCAGTTCCAGCGTCGTCTTCTGCTCTTCCAGTCTCTTCCACCCCTTCCTCACCCAAAGCTACGAGACCATAGGAGACGCCAAAGACATGGGAGACGGTCAGCCCAAAGAAGGTGGGCACGGCCAGATTGAAAGCCACCCGAGGAAACACCCCCGTGAGCTTGATCAACGTGGCGACGATGAATTGCCCATAATAGTAGTAGTTGATGTACCCGTCAGCGAAATAGGGATCATACGGCGGCATGTGGGCGGATTTACAGATGGCGTTTAGGAAAGCTATCTCCATCATCTTTTCCCCGCCGAACCAGGGCTGCCAAAGATCCGGATTGAGGAGACGCAGGCCGACGAAGAGCAGAAAAGCGATGCTAAATAGGCCCTCCTCCACCAGAATCAATCTCCGTTGTCGGCGCCACGCCCTGCGCAGACGACGGCGGTGGCGCCACCACAGAAAAAAAGAGCATCCTCCCGCCGACAGCAAAGCGGCCCAGGCCACATGAGGGCGGTTGGCAACCACGTGCAGGCTGGTTCCAAGCCACACAAGATAGCTGACGAGCAACAGCCCGATCCCTTTGCTCAGATAATACCCCCCGTCCGGCAGAGGGGAAAAGGCATACCCCACCAGGGGGAGAGCGATCAAACCAAGGAGCTGCAACACGACCCACCACGAGAACAGGGCAAAGATCGTCCTGTTCGCAGCCAGACCATTCCAGCCTCGATCATCGACCACCGGCAACTGATCAACGGGTTTGTCCAACATCAGCGAGGGCTCTCCCACCATCGCCTGCAGCCCGCCAAGAGGACGCTTCTGGGGCTCCTCGGCCCTCACCACACCCGGCAACCAGCGCTTGGCAAACCAGCGTTTCGCGGTGTTCCAGAGACTTTCTCCTCCAGGATCTGAGGATACCAATCCAGCGCCCGATCCCTTGACGCGATAGATGGTCACCGGTCCCTGCCTATAAGCGACCTCCAACGTGGACCCAACCATGCGTCCGAACTTGGCCAGACCTTGCGTGTCGTAATAGGCCTTCTCCAATTCGCCTACATAGATGTAGCCCACCTGGTAGCACTCAAGAATGTTAGCGGCCATCACGGGATCGGGCGTATTGTAGAGCAGCCGCAAATCCTCCAGTCGCCAGTCCACCACCTGACTACCGACCGCAGCGCGCTGCTGCTTCTGATGCCAGTCCCAACCCACGATGGTCGGCAGCCCCGTATAGACGGACACGCGGCTCCCCCAGCGGTAAAGGGGGGTGTTGGCCTCGGCGATGACGGGCGAACCCTTGATATGCTCCTGCATCCATCGGATGGCACGATAATCATATTCCAGAGCCAAATCGCGATTATTATCCCGGTAGTGTGCCCCCGTCATAAAGCGCATGCCGTCCAATCCCGGTGGCAGATCGGGGTTCCAGCGATCTCTCACCTTTCCATAGGTACCACACAGAGGATAGAGGGAAACGCCAATGAGAAGAAAGATGAGCATTTTGCGCCATACGGAACGCACGCGCGACGGCCAGGCCCAATGGCGGGGGATCAGATAAGCCAACGCTGCGCCCCCCACCACCCCCCACATGATCCAGACCTGTAAGGAGAACTTGAACACAGTGTTCATACGGCCAATGTCGCCCTTTAGCACGATATACTCCACAGCCAAGGTCAACAGCAGTCCGATCCCCACAAGGGCAGCCTGGAAACGCCGCTCCGCCCGCACTCGGGTAAAGAGGACGACACTCAGGGCCAAGGCGAGTATAGGCGCCGCCAGCAACAGGATCCACGCCTGCTTTAGGAAGAATATAAGCAGTACGATCCCCAAGACAACCAATCCCAGCCATCCCAGCTCGTAGCCCAGCTTTGGGCAACGCACGAGGAGGTCGTAAAGATGCAGCGCACGCCTTCGCCGCTCCCAGGCTTGAAGAAACAGCCGTATTGCACGCACGATTCCATTCCGGCGCCTCCTGTCGAAAAGGAGCACCAAAAGATACGAGGCGAGTATAAAAAGAAATGTCCCATGAATGATAAGATAAGAGCCGATGGACGTACGCTCCCCCTTCCACAGATCCACGCTGGAATAGGCCAGGCCATAGTTGGCGTGGTAGGGCAGGAAGAAAAGCATGCTCAGTGCCAGCACGCAGGCGACGCGAAGAGCGAAGTGCGCCACCACCTTCTTGTTGATCCTGTCAGCCTCAGCATACGAACCTATGGCCAAGGCCACCACGGACACGCCAGCATAGGTGGGGAAATCCCAAGAGTTGTTGCACCACAGTTCCCCAAGGATCAGCGCGAGCAGGGTCAGGGAAGCGATCATAGGCCAGTGGATGCACGACGACAGGCCCTGCAAGAAGTGCAGCACAGAGCGTACCACGCCCGGCAAGAAAGGTGCGCGCGTTTCTACAGGGATTCCCTCTACATCCTCGGCGTGCGTCCCCTCGCTCTTATCCCCTTCTTCCTCATCGTCAGCCGGGCCGAACAGGCACCGCACGGGCTCAACGACAAAGTTGCTGGCCAGGGCCAAGGCGCAAATGGCAAAGGGCATGGCCGTCAGATGGGCGTGCAGGTCGGCGTACAAAAAGCTAAAGAAAGGAAATTCGTTGATCTCCCCGTGCTTCATGATGCGACTGGCGTTCCAATACCACCACTCGCTGCGAAAGGGCAACCTTTCGCCTTGCGCGACCCAAGCCCAGAGCCCACGAACCACCTGCACCAGAGTCACAAGCCCGGGAATGGTGCTCTCAAAGGAAACCCTACTGCCCAGTTCCTTGAAGCCATTCCACAGGAGTTGCAATTCGCCCAGGTTGCCCGCCACAGCCACCAACAAAGCGCCCACGAGCCCATAACCCAACGCCCTGGGAAACCAGCCATCCTCGTCCTCTCCGGCGGGTATCAGGTTAAAGACAACGGACGTAGAGCCCATGGCCATGAGAGCAAAGAACGTGGGAATAGCCAGGTTGTAGGCCACCGAGGGGACGATGGCCGTCAGCTTGATCAGCGTGGCCGCCACGACCCAGCCAAAGTAGTAGTAGTTGATATAGCCGCCGGCGAACCAGGGATCATAGGGTGGAAAGTGGGTACTCTTGATGATGGCGTTGAGATAGGCCATATCCATGGGCTTCTCTCCGCCCATGACCGGATGCCAGAGATCGGGGTTGAGAAAGCGTATAAGCCAGAAAAGGAAAAAGAAGGCCAGAAACAGCAGTTCACCGACTATGAGGAGACGCCAGCGTCGCCGCACAAAGTCCAGTAGAGGGCGCCTTTGCACCCATCCCACCACAGCAGAGAGGGCGCTCACTCCCAACAGCACGCCAGCGATGAGCCCTCGGCTATAAGGCAGCACCTTCAAACTGGGCAAGAGCCAGGCAAGGTAGCTCATAACTAACAAGCCCACGGTTTTGGAGAGCAGATACCCTCGATCGCGCATGCGCCAAAAAGCCACAAAGGCCAAGGGGAAGGCGGCAAATCCCACATAAAAGAGGGCCAAAAGCCATGTTACCGTCGGGAACTTGTTCGACAGGCTGTTCCGGGAAAAGATCGTCGACCAGGTCCCGCCAGCGCGTTGTACGGCCCATTCCTCTTCGCTGAGCATCAAAGCATTAGGCGCAGACGTCACCTGCGTGGGTTTCATGCGCACAATGCGATCAAGGGAATACTCCTCAAAGAGCCTTCGCACCCTGACCATGGAAAAGTCGGCGCGCTTCCTAAAGATGATCACCTTGGGATGATCGTATACGGTAAAGGCCTCCTCCGCATTGTCGTCGACGATCTCAATTCCGAACAGCTTTGGCCGTGAGGTAAAGGTGGCTGTACGCTCAAAACCAAGCTCCCCAGAGAAAAGGGCCTCATAGTACCGCGTGGTCATGGGATAGCGCATGGGAAGACGAGGAATCGACTTATAAAGGCGGTTGCTCGAAAGAACGATATAGTCCGCTCTCTCTATCCAGTCGTAGAGCTTTTCCCGCTTTTCAGGTGTATCCTCCGCATAGAGATCCATTTTTACCTGATCAAAGTAGGAACTCGCCAGACGTCCGTCTATATTCAGAGGCAAAGGATCATCCCACACCTCATAGGATACCGAGGCGCCCCGGGGAAGATTGCGGTACATCCAGCGCGAGGCCGCCACGCGGGTCACCGGCCGCGTATAGATGCTGGTAAAGGCGACGGCCCAAAAGGCCGTACCCAGCACCACGACGAGAATCAGGACGCCGACCGCCCAGCGTATCCGACGCCTCTCCGGACCATAATGCACCCTCCATGCCCTGGCCCCATCCCACAGCTTGATCAGACCATAGGCGGCCACCATGGCCGCCGTGGGATAGATGGGAAGCAGGTAACGCATGGTCTTGACGTGCTGGGTGCTGTGATAGAGGAAGATAAAGGTCATCCACATCCAAGGGAGGAGATGGGTCAGCTTCTCCTTCTTGTACATCTCCCAGCCTATAAACGCCCAGCTGACCCATGCCGCGATGCCCAACGGCAACCCCAATCCCCAAAATACCATATTCTTGAGCATGAAAAGGACCGGCGTCCGGCCCGTCCATTGGTAACTAGGGGGCCAAGTGATCTCTCCGCTCGTCAGCTTGCTGATATGACTCATGTCGTCTTTCCATGTGGGATTGAGCTTGAAATTGAACAGCCCGGGCCCCGTGAAGGCGTGAGGTTGCGCCACGCGGAAGACAAGGGCGGCTACGACCAATGCCACCAAGAAAGAAAGCGTCCCCCGAAGGATTTCGAAAAACAGGCGCTCGCCATCCGTCACCGGCTCACACTCGTCATCCGGTTCAACTCGAAGCAAGATATTAAACCGTCCCCACTGCTTTCTCAGATGGATCAAACGCGAGGAGTCCCCACCTCTGTGAGCCTGCCATCGTCTCCAGATCCTCAACGTGTAGGCCAAACCCATGACAAGCAAAAAGGGGAGAACGCTGATCTTGGAAGCCGTGGCCAGGCCGAAAGCCACAGCCATGGCTAGAACACTCCCCCATCCCTCCCCCTGGGCCACGCGAATTGCATAGAAAAGGGCCAAGGTTACAAAAAAGGTGACCCACGTATCTACGGTGAAATAGTGAGCGCTCTGAATGTTAAGCACGCTGAAAGCGAGAAACAAGGCCCCCAAAAGCCCTACACGGGCGTCATAGAGACGCTTGCCCATGATAAAGATCAACACGATGGAAAACAGGTCAAGCACGCCGTTCAGCGCCCGCCCCACGAGATAGATGCTATCATAACCCGTCTCGCCCACGATCTCACCAATGAACTTGGTCACAACCACGGGGAGCAAACCATAGGTATAGTAGTCGTGACCCTGATTGTAGGGGCTGAGGGGGTTCACAGAGGAGTCCAGATACTCTTTGAAGGAACTGGGCCATCGCAATCTGTCCTCGACCATGGTCAAGAAGCGCTCGTCGGGATGAAGGTGCTGATTCTCGTCCCAATCTATCCCCGTAAAACGCAACGCGCCTGCAATCAAAAGAATCACTATCATCAAGTTGAGCATCATACGGCGGTCGGAGGACAGGTTGCCAAGTCGAGACCACACTGTCTTTACAGCGTGCGACGCATCTTGCCACGTCACGAACTTATCCTCTCCTGTCATAGGAGCCATGTCTCCAGGATGACACCGTGCAAGAAGGACACTGGCGTGTTCCCTTTTCTCTCGCCGTCCCGAGAACCACTCTCCACCAAGAACCTATCGCTCTCCATAAAAGGCCATAGATGTAGTATGCCCTCATCGCACGAACGTTTCAGCGCTACGCCCTTTGGGAGGACAACCCGGCCACGGCTTAGCGAGTTCATCGTCCCACCGCTGCCCCTCAATGCGCAGTCACGCTCACGCGCCGCTGCCATCACGCCAATAGAGCCCATCTCGACGTTCGCCCATCATCGACCTAACCTCACAGATCGACCTCGTAGGAAACGAACAGAAGTCGCCCTTCTCCATTAGTGAATTCGCGAAAAGCGCCAGCTGGATAGCGGCGACGAACCGTCTCAAACTCTGACCGGCGTTCAGGCAAGAATACGAACACCGCGTCGTAGACGGGATCCACAAAATCTACTCTGCCGGAAACAGACTCCTCCACATCCATTCCCTTCGCCTCGGGTGCTAAAAAAGAGATCACAGGGAAATCATGGTAGATCCGAGGGGGGCCAAAAAAATACCAGCGATAGTCTGCATCCAACAAGTTCAAATACTGGGCAATTGCAGTTGCAACTTCAGTATTGCCATACGAGGAATACAGATGCTGGGGCGAGTAATCGCAGAAGTAAAAGTACAGACTATGATAACTCAAGAACAGAATCAGTACCAGGGACAAGATCATAGCGACCTTGGGAAGGGCCTTAACACTATTCTGAATATACGACGAAACCTTGAATACCCCAAAAACCACAAAAAGCACAACAGGAGGAATGGAAAGTACAAACCGTGCGCTCGATGGAGGGTTCTCGAGCAGTACACCTCCAAAGAGGATAACTAAAAAGAACCACAGCAGCAGTAAAAAGTACCTCCTCTCCCGCCACCGCCTGAGGGAATAGGTCAAGCCCACGACAAAAAAGATCGAACTACCAAAGTGCAAAAGAGGAGTATTGGGATGATAGAAAAAGGTGGGATCGGAGAAATAGTTGAAGGCTAGCACTGACTTGAGCAACTGATTTGGCATAAGCCCCCAAACTGTCTTGCCCGTCTTCTGCATTTCCCCTTTTGCCCAATCCGAGGAAAAAACCCCCACCCATTCCCAACGAGCCACCAAATCTTCTGGATGGGTGCGAAAAAAGTTTAGCAGGGGGAGCGCCACTAGAAAAGCCATCAGCCCAAAGAGGAAGAGGTAGACCGCATTTTCCCACAAAAAGTTCGTCTCCGTCAACGCCCAGTAAAGGAGATAGAGCACCAATATGATGGGCAGCAATCGCGAGCCCATGTAAAAGTAGATAGCCATCCCTGTCAGCACACCGCCGACCAACACTGAAGCCAACTGCCGTTCCTCTAGCCCCACCGTCAAAAAATAGATGGCCCCCAGAGCGAAAAAGGGGTCCCAGATATTGTTCAGGGCAATGCGCCCAAAGTGCAGGGGATAGTGATAGGCGGCAAAAAACGTGGCACTCAAGATGGCCACCCACCGTCCATACAAGCGTCGAGTGAAAAAGTAAAGGAGGATGACGATAAAAGGTGAAATAAAGGCAGAGGAAAAACGCAGGGCGGCAATGGAAATGCCAAAGAGCCGCAAAAAGAGGGATTGTAAAAAGAAGTAAAGCGTGGGATGGGAAAGCCAGCCGGTCACAAAGGGATTAACCCTTCTTCCCTCAATGACAGCCACGGCCTCCAATCCCATGGCGGCCTCGTCCCCATCTAGCACAAAAGGGATATTCTCAAGATTAACGACTCGCGTGAGAAACGTGGCCAAGGCAAGAACTAGGATCAACAACGCCTCGGGACCTTGCTCGACTGTGCGTTTCCACCATTCTTGGGGGTGGAATGTCATATCCTGCCAGGGGATACAGGCTCCACCAGTCGTAAGAATACCCACGCCCCACAAGGCGAGAAGGTCGTAAAAGGGCCTGCTTCCGGAACGAGAGCTAGCGGCAAAGCTCACAAACATAACTAAAGCAATGCCAGAGAGGAACAAAGCCAAACGAAGCACACTGTGATTCAGCGCTCGCCAGATACCCCGCCACAGGCCGGGAAAGCCTTTTTGGCCTTTTTCACGTCCACCGCTCTCGATACGCGCGCTGACCCAAGCAAAGAGGACCATGGCCAGAGCGTAAAGTAAGATCCCATCCCACATGAACTGGCGCTTATTGGCCAAATAGTATTGCCCTGTCACAGCCAATACAAGGGAAAGGCCCAGCAACCAAAGATTAGCACGCTTCTGTTGCTTACTCACCGCTTTGTCACACTCCACCTCCCGCACCCAAACCCCGTGAGGCGAGCCACGAAACAGCGCTTCTACACCTCTTGCTCTAGCAAAAAATCCTATGCCTTCTTGTCCCAGCTACCTCCGCCACAAGACGCGCCGACAGATTCCGCTGTCGCTTCCGTTCTTCAAGATCTACGTCTCCTTTTGCTCCAACGCCTTTTCTCGAACCGCAGAGAAGCTAACACTCTCCTGACGCAAGCCCCACAGCCCAAGCACGATAAGGGAGATATTTGTGAAGGCGTGTAGGCCAAACCCATAGCCGAAAGCGGCGCTCTCTGCCACGCCATACAGGGACAGGGCCAGGACTACGGCGGCCTCAAAGGGACCGAAGGCTCCGGGGGAGGAGGGGACCATCATGCTAAAGCCCGTAGCGCAGAGCACAACGAACGCGGAAAGCAGGGGCAGGTACGTCATCCTGAAAGCAGCCATGATGAGATAGTTGAATATTCCATATCCCAGCCAGATGGACAGCGACCATAATATAATACGGGGCAGAAACTTGCCCACGCTCAGCACGCGCAGTCCTTTCAACACGTTGCGCAGGGCTTCCTTGACCCGTGGATGACCAACCAGGGGAAGCCTCGCCAAGAACCCCCAGAGCTTCTCCAGTCCGCGATCACCAAGCCTGGCGAGCAGGACAAGGAACACTGCTCCACCGACCGCTATCCCCCCAAACAACAGACCCGCCCTCATGATCCACAATGGGAGTGTTACAAAGGGAAAAAGGGCAACCAGGAGAACCACCACCATGAGCACGTCGAGCAAACGTTCCACAAGAAGTGTGGACAACGTTTGGGGCACGCCCCCGGGCAACACACGCCCCGCAAGATAGGCGCGCACAAGCTCCCCCGCCTTGGCAGGCAGTATATTGTTAAAAAGATAGCCAATGTTGACGATGGAAAAAAGCCTCTCCAGAGGCACCTGATCGTTGGGGTACATTAACAGGCGCCAGCGGCGAGCCCGCGCCCAACTGATAACTATCAACATGCCCAACGCGGGCAAGAGATACCAATAGTTGGCCCCACGATAGGTTTCCCAGACCTTGGCCAGATCCACAATACGCAGGGCGAAATAGAAACAGATCAGACTGACCACGATTCCGACCAGGAGTCGGGCTCGCCTCTTCAGGAATTCATGCAATCTCATAACACCATAGCTACAAGGGCAGGAAGCAAATTATAACATCCAACGGGGCGACTCACAAAAGAAATCCCGTACCAGCACTACTCCCCAGCGTCTTCGGAGAACTCTTCCACAATATCCCCAAACTGGGCCAGCAACGCCTCCCGCGACAGGTGGCCCGTATTCTTGAATATCAAGGGTTTGGGATGATCATACACGGTAAAGCTCTCATCCGCCCGCCCAAGATTCAGGCTACAACGTGCCGTCTCCTGCTGTGCTAACAGGTGTGGCTTAGGTAGATCGGGATCCGAAAAAGTGTCATTCATCAGGTTCGCACCGAACAGACGCGGATAGACGGCCACGTAGTGAACAAGCTCATAGCCCAGTTCCTCCCCCAAAAGCAGTTCATAGTATCGACTCGTAAGCGGATAACGATCTGGCAGGCGGGGAATGGTATTATAGAGTCGATTAGTGGAAAGGACAATGTAATCGCTCGTCTCCAACCGATATAACAATGTGGCCAACTTCTCTTCGTCATCCACATGGTAGGCGGGGAAGACGCTTATCCTGTAATCTCCGTGGCAATCGAGATCTCCCTGCCCCTGGACAAGAGGCAAGGGATCATCCCAGTGCTCCACCATAATCTGACTCCCCGGAGGGACGTTTCGACACAGCCACGCCGTTTCCTGAATCCAGGGATGCGTCTCCCTGTAGACGTTCATGAAGGCCAAAGCATAAAGAACGGTGGGCACCAACACCAAGATAAAGACCCCAACCCCGACCGCGTTACGAATGCGCCGGCGGATACCTGGCACGCGCAGGACGCTAACCAGGAGCCATGCCGCCCACATGCAGAGAAAAGGGATGATGGGCAGCATATAGCGAAGAAATTTGGTATGGAAAGAACCGACAATGCCAAAATAGACCAAGCCCCACGAAAGGGGCAAAAAGCCCTCTGCTGCACAGGCCCATTGACCTTTAGCAATCTCCTTCACCGTCTTGCCCAGCACTGCCAAGGCACCCCCGAATCCCGCTATCCCGAGTGGCACTCCCACAGCCCAAACCACCGTCTGCCGAAGGGGATAGACATAGGCGCGCGTCCCGATATACTGCTTCGTGTAAGGGATGCCTGCCCCCACACGCGCCATATACCCTTCCTCCATAATATCAACAAGAAAGCTCCTAATGTCGAGGACGGCATAAGGCTCGCAGAATACGAACACAACCAGGGCGATCACGCTCGTCAGCACAAGGCCTCCTAGCGCTTTGAACCACCGGCCGCGCCCGCGCCAAACCTCACCCTCCACATTCTCTGAGTGTCTCAGCGCCACAAAAACCCAGGCCAGGGAAATGGGCACCATCAGAGGGGCAGCGCTCACTTTGGTGGCCAGCGCAAGGCCGTAGACAGAGCCAAGGGGAAGCGCAATACTCCACGACGGAAGCCGAGACAAGTCGACACACAGTGACACGGTCCAGACCACAAAGAAGACGAGAAGGGTGTCAACGGTGTAAAAATGAGAGAGCTGGATATGCAAGACAGCGCAAGCGAGAAGGCCCCCCGACAGCAAGCCCACCGCTTTCCCATACAACTTTCTCCCCAGACGATAGGTGAGATACACCGTTCCCACGTCGAATAGGGCCGACAAGGCACGCCCCAATAGGTATCCCTGCCGCAAAACCCTAAAATCCCCCTTGAACTGTGCTACGATACCGGTAGCAATGCGCAAGAGATAGATGGGAAACGACCCGTAAGCAAAGAAATGGGGATTCCAGGGACTTTCTGGAGAGAGAAGGACGGACCAATCCGGCGGCCAGGGGAAGGACAGAGCGTCCACGACAAACATGATCTGGCGCTCATCAGGGTGAAAGAGGTATCCACCGTCCCACGCGATGCCATAAACTCGCAAGGCTAGTGCCGTCCCCAATATGAGCAGAAGCAAAGGCCTATGTAGCCTCTTGCAAATATCTCGTCTCATTCCGCCTTCCAGATAAGCGCGCTGCTTATACTCGGCGCGACCACAGATACTCAAGGGCCATCTCAGGCGTGGCGCCCTTTTCCGTGGTACGGAGATAAAGATAATGAAACACATCGCGGATGATCGCAGCCACCGGAACGCACAATAGCAATCCCCAAAGTCCAGCCACCTCAGCGCCCACTACCACGACGATCATAACCGTCGCGGGATGAAAGCGCACTGCATGTCCCGATATATGGGGTACTAAAAGGGAGCCCTGCAACTGCTGGATAGCCAGGAAGGCAAGCGCCACCCAAAGGGCCCGAATCGGCTTTCCTATCAAAGCCACGAGCACAGCGGGCACCCCTCCAATCCAGGGGCCGACGATGGGAATGAGATCCAAAATACCCGCAATGGTCCCCAATAACACGGCCAGATTCACGCCCAAAAGGAGAAGAGCAACAGTGGACGCGACGCCCACGATCAAAGCCAACAGGAGCTGTCCACGGATATAGGCGCTCAGCAGATCATCGATGATCCTTACGATACAGCGGGCATCGGCCCGCGCCACGTCCGGAATCAGACGATAAAAACCCTTCCGTATCTCGTTCTCATCATTTAGGACATAAAAAAGCCAAAATGGCACCATCAAAACGCCCAACAGAAAACCGACCGTCCGAGAAACCGTCCTTATGGTAGCCTCAAGACCTCTTTGAAGGGCATTAGTCAATGTGTTCATAAGATTGGCTATACTGGCCTCCAACCACGTGCGAACCGCGGGCGGCAGGCTATCAAGCAATTCGACCACATCGTAGCGCAAAAGTTCCTGAATCTGCCGAAAGTAATAGGGAGCGGCCTTGCCAAAAGCCCTCATCTGTTGACTGATAACGGGCACAAAGTAGGCTACGACCCCCACAACAAATCCGATACCCACGATATATACTATGACGATAGCCAGCGGGCGGGATATGTTCTTGCGCTGCAAGACCCGAGGAGCATGCTGGTCCAAAAAGTTGACGACGGGTATTAACAAATAGGCCAATATCATACCTGCAAAGAAAGGAAGGAGAGCCGTCCAGGCAGCCAAAAATAAGCCTACAATAAGAGCGCTTACGGCGACAACTAGAACAATGCGATATCGCTTTCTGGGGGAATCAAACCACGACGGCACGGTATTCCGTCTCCTCAAATACTAGGGCCTCTCATGATCATCAGACCGCCCCTTGTGTAACACCATCGATGGCCCGCTTCAGATCACGCTCCGGGGACCCCGTATCCAACCAGGCCAAGAATTCGACGTTTCCCTTAGCCCCCTTGATAGGAGACGTGGTCAAACCGCACAAAGACCACCCGTTAGCCACAGCCCAGCCCAATACATCCTGGAGGACGGTGCGGTGAATGCTCTCATCGCGCACGACGCCCCCTTTGCCGATCCGATCAGGCCCCGCCTCGAATTGTGGCTTGATAAGAGCGACCACCTGCCCATCTGGCGATAACCAATTCCTGGCTTGCGGAAGGATCAGACGTAGTGAGATAAAGGCCACGTCGATGGTCACCAGATCAACCGCTTCGGGAAGCGCTTCAAGATAACGGGCATTTGTGCGCTCCATCACGACGACGCGCGAATCATTGCGCAGCCGCCAGTCGAGCTGACCATACCCGACGTCGATGGCATACACGCGTCTCGCCCCTCGCTGCAATAGGCAATCGGTGAACCCTCCCGTAGAAGCCCCCACATCGGCCACGACCCAGCCCGCGGGGTCTATGCCAAAGATGTCAAGCGCCTTGGCCAACTTGCACCCTCCGCGGCTCACATAGGGAAGACCACGCCGGATCTCGACTCTCGCATCCTCCTCCACCTGGGAGGAGGCTTTAGCAACCACCCTATCGTTAACCAGCACCTGCCCCGCGTCTATGAGCCGCCGTGCGCGCTCGCGGCTGCTGACAAGCCCTCGCCGTCGAAGAAGCACATCCAACCTGATCTGTTTCATAGAGGCGATACAGCAAATCCAGTGTATTCCATACCACACTATTCCAACACCAAAGGCGTCTTGACGATACACGCGTTTCTGATATGCTTCTCAAGAGTCCAGAGAGAGGAAATTGTAACCATGACCAAGAGTCTGCTAAGAACCATGCGCCCCAAACAGTGGGCCAAGAACGTCTTTATTTTTGCGGGAATCTTTTTCGACGCCAAATTTTTTCGAATACAAGCCCTGTTTCGTACCATCCTCGCTTTTCTGCTTTTCTGTTTGGCCTCTAGCGCCATATACTTGCTGAACGACCTGGTGGACATCGAGAAGGATCGCTCACATCCAGTGAAAAAAAACCGCCCCCTCGCTTCGGGAGCGCTCAACCCGCTTACGGCCAAGGGAGCCATGCTGCTGTTGCTGCTGATCGCGATCCCCACCGCCTTTTGGCTCCGCCCCCTATTTGGGATCGTTGTAATCATCTATGTGACCCTAATGGCGCTTTACAGCTTTGTCTTGAAGAATATCGTAATCATCGACGTGATGACGGTTTCGGCAGGCTTTGTTCTTCGTGTTTGGGCGGGGACAACGGTGATAGATGTAACCCGCTTCTCCCCCTGGCTCTATGTCTGCACTACGCTGCTCGCCCTGTTCATCTCCCTCAATAAGCGCCGACATGAACTAAACCTCCTAGCCGACCAGGCCATCAATCATCGATCCAGCTTACAGGAATACAGCCAGGCCCTTCTAGATAACATGACCTCCATTGTAACTTCCGCTACTTTGGTGGCCTATTCCTTCTACACCTTTTCGGCGCCCAACCTGCCCGAGAACCACGCCATGATGCTGAGCATACCCTTTGTCGTCTATGGCATTTTTCGTTATCTGTACCTGATCCACGAGAAACATCTGGGCGGGGCCCCTGAGGACATCATCCTGCACGATAAACCCATGCTGGCAACCCTTGTGCTTTGGGCGCTAACTGCAGCGGTCGTTCTCTACGCCTAGATCCCTCGAGGAAAAAAAGCGAGGCCGCTCTCTACAATTTCGTGCCAGCCTCGCAAAAGATTCCATAGCTTCCCTAGCGCCCTCCTACAATCCCTTCACCCCTTTCCCCAGGGACAAGCCTCTCAGCAAACCGTCACCACGTCAGCTTTTTACCGAGACCCCTCCCACACTTGTATAATCGTCGGGTGTGGGCGAATGCAGACTACCGCTTCGTATACTGCGGCGCCTTGCGCGCCCCCTTGAGCCCCGGTTTTTTTCTTTCCTTCATCCGCGGATCCCGTGTCAGCAGACCGGCACCGCGAAGGGGGCCGTGGAACTCCTCATTCCACGCCACCAGAGCCCGCGCCAGTCCAAGGCGAATCGCCCCGGACTGCCCCGTCATCCCTCCCCCCTTAGCCTGGACCGTGATGCGAATATCCCCCTCTGTCTTTGTAACGCGTAATGGCTTGGTCGCCCAGGCCACATCCCAGTCACGGGAGAAATACTCGTCAGCGGACACACCGTTGATAACGAAACCTTCTTCGCCCGGATAGATTCTCACACGAGCAACAGAGGTTTTGCGCCGACCAAGCCCCGCATAGTACCTTGACGCCACCTATACATCCTCCTCAACAAGCATATCCAATGCAAACTACAGATCCAGCGGCTGGGGCTGCTGGGCCTCATGAGGGTGCGAATCCCCCGCATAGACTTTGAGCTTCTTCATCACCGCCCGCCCTAGACGGTTCTTAGGGAGCATTCCCCGCACGGCAAGCTCTATCACACGCGTTGGATGCTTCTCCAACAGTTCCCCCAACGTCATGGACCGAAATCCTCCTGGATACTGCGTATGGTGATAGTACATCTTATCTTGACGCTTCTGCCCCGTCACGGCAACCTTCTCAGCATTGATAACTATTACATAGTCGCCAACATCCATGCGCGGCGTGAAAATCGGCTTATGCTTCCCGCGCAGGATGGGGGTGATCCTGGAGGCCAATCGGCCTAATGTCTTTCCCGTTGCGTCAACGACGAACCACTTGCGCTCAACATCAGTAGGCGTTACAATATACGTTTTCACCCTAGTTGACTCCTTTATCCTCCCATAGCATTCACCGAGAATGCCCCACCCTCAAACCCGTTGTCATACCGCACGCGCCATAAACAAAGACCGCAGGGGGGCGCCAACACGCCTGGACGGCCAATATCCCGCGAGACCAGGATGTCGGAAAAATCTTTCACCTTCAATCTTCCCCGCCCCACTAGGATCAACGTAGCCACCAATCGACGAATCATACCATGCAAAAAGCCATTGGCCTCAACCTCCAGCCGTAGTTGAGGAATAGATCCACAGGAACCAACAAAAGGCTCTCCGGTCCACGCCGACCAATCAGCACGATACATATACCGAACGGTATTGCCCCCTGAGGTGGGCTGGCCAAATGCCGCGAAATCACGGCGACCAATTAACTGGGCCGTCGCCCGACGCATGCTTTCTACATCGAGATCGTGAGGAACATGGTGCGCAAAGCGGTCCAGGAGCGGAGACCGAACCTCGCCCATATAGAGGCGATACACATAAGTACGGCTCCTGGCGCTGAATCGCGCATGAAACCTTGCATCGACCACCGCGACATCCCGCACAGCAATGTCCGCTGGCAACAGGGCGTTCATTGCCCGCTGTAGGTCGGTCTGCGTATGAGTCCAGGCCGTCTCGAAACTGATAACCTGCCCTCGCGCATGCACTCCCGCGTCTGTACGTCCGGCCCCATGCACGCGCACTTTCTCTTGCGTAACCCGGCGCAGCGCCTCTTCCAACGCGCCTTGAATTGTTAACTGATCGACCTGAATCTGAAACCCGCTATACTCTGTCCCATCATACTCCACGATAGCGCGATAGTTGGCCACCTCTCATGCTCCCTCGATGTACTGCCGGAACAAGGGATTACTCGACCAACTCCATGATGACCATCTCGGCACCATCACCCTTTCGCCCGCCCAACTTCAATGTCCGCGTATATCCGCCATGGCGATCAACAAATCTGGGGGCGATTTCCTCAAACAACTTTCTCGCCACCTCCTCGTCTTGAAGTATGGAGGACACCCTCCTCCGCTCATGTACCCCCCCCTCGCCCTCACCCGCTCGGGCATTGCCCCGCTTGGCAAGCGTTATGAGATGCTCAGCGTCGGAGCGTATTGCGGATGCCTTTGCCTTCGTCGTCCTTATGCGCTCATGGCGAAACAGTTCGCGCATCAAGTTTCGGAAAAGAGCGGTGCGGTGGGCCGAGTTTCGACCAAGATGCCGCCCTGCTACTCGGTGTCTCATTTCAAACTACCTCTCTCATAATACTTATCATCTCCCCAGAGAGCACAGCAACCCCTGCGTCATATCACGGGGGCAAGAGCGAAACTAGTCCTCAAAGTCGAAATCCTGTGGAAGAAACCCCTTCAACTTCATCTTCTCCACCACTTGGGCCAACGACTTGATCCCAAAGTTACGAATGGCCAGCATCTCGTCCCTGCCATCTTCCAGGCGCTCTCGAACCTCGCCCACGGTATCGATGCCCGCTCGCTTCAGGCAATTGAACGCACGGACCGTGAGCTCCAGTTCCTCTATATCCACGTCGTAAAACGCCGACATTTCGGACTCCCCTCGCCCGCTCTCCGTTTGCAGGATCATCTCGGTTTCCTCGAACTCGGCCAAGAGAGAAAGATGCTGTACCAGAATACTAGCCGCAGTTGCCATGGCCTCCGCCGGACGCATCGTTCCATCCGTCCATATCTCCAAGTCGAGGAGGTCATAGTTCGTGACCTGCTCAATACGCGTCCGCTCTATTGCATGCTTCACCCTAACGACGGGGCTAAAAACGGCGTCAATGGGAATTTCTCCGATCGACGCGGATTCGCGTTCCTCTGCCGGCGAATATCCCACCCCCCGCTCAACGGTCAGCTCCATCTCGAGTTCCGAGTCCAGCGTGTCCAGCGTCAGCAGGCGGAACTCAGGGTTGACGATCTCCACATCCGCGGGGGCCTCTATATCCCCGGCCGTAATCAGACTTTTCCCTCTTGCCACTACGCGCATGCGCGCTGGCTCCTCCGAATAGGAGACCACTCGCACCCGCTTCAAGTTAAGCAGGAGCTCGGTCATATCCTCTCTGGCATCGGGAATAGTCATAAATTCGTGGGGCACTCCCGTCACCTGCACTGAGGTTATAGCCGCCCCAGGCAGCGAGGAGAGTAGAACCCGCCGCATAGCGATCCCCAGGGTCGTGCCGTATCCGCGCTCCATGGGGCCTATCACATAATGCCCATAGTCGCGCGTACTCGCTTCAACTTCGATTTTGGGGAGTACTCGATCCAACAAAGGTACCCTCCTCACTGTTCGATATCATAGACCAGCAAACACACCACATGTCTATGACACACTGTTCAATATACAGTAGTACATCGCTATCGTGAATAGTACTCCACGATGAGCTGTTCCTCGATCGGTGTGTCGATCTGTTCGCGCGTCGGCAAGTTCAAAACTGTACCGCTCATATTAGTAGCGTCAAGGCTCAACCATTCGGGAACAGTGCGATGTTCGAGAATCTTGATCAGGCCATTGAAATACCCGTTGTTCCTGCTAGATTCGCGTACACGGATTTCATCCCCCACTTCCACCAAAGCCGAGGGGACATTCATCCTTCGCTCGTTTAGGTCAAAGTGGCCATGAACCACCAACTGACGCGCTTGCGCACGCGAGTCCGCAAATCCCAAGCGATACACAACGTTATCCATGCGTCGCTCCAGGATGCCCAGCAGAGCGGCTCCTGTACGACCACGAACACGTTCCGCCAGTTCATAGTAACGACGGAATTGCTTTTCGCGAACACCGTAAACCCGCTTTGCGGCCTGCTTCTGGCGAAGCTGCTCTCCATAGTCGGACTCTCTTTGGAAGCGGCTCTGTCGGCCATGCGCACCTGGCGGATGACCCCGTCGCTCCATAGCGCATTTATCTGAAAAGCAGCGCTCTCCCTTCAAAAAGAGCTTCCTGCCCTCACGACGACACAGCTTGCAAGAGGGCTCCCTACGTCTTCCCATCTAACCTCCCAAATCCTCTATCACTTCCTGTTACAAAATATTTCAACAGTTCCCTATCATGGAACTGTTATGCTCTTTAGCAATCCCCATCAAACGCTAGATTCGGCGCTTTTTGGGCGGGCGACACCCATTATGGGGGACCGGAGTCACGTCCGTTATGCTTAACACGCGCAACCCGGCTGCCTGAATCTGACGCACCGCGGCCTCTCGCCCGGGGCCGGGCCCCTTGATATACACATCGACCTCACGCATCCCCATATCCATAGCCTTGTTACTTGCGTTCTCTGCGGCTATCTGGGCGGCAAACGGCGTGCTCTTACGCGAACCGCGAAAATCCTGCCCCGCGCTGTGCCAACAAACCACATCTCCATCCGCATCCGTGAAGGTGATTATAGTATTATTGAATGTGGACTTGATATACGCGCGCCCTCGTGGCACATTTCGTCTCACGCGGCGGCTACGAGACCGCCCACCTCTTCCTCGTCCCATTCCAACCTCCGATGACTATTACGTCTTTTCGCGAGAAGGCCTTCTGCCCGCGACTGTTTTTCGCTCATGCCCTTTCCGCGTCCGAGCATTCGTCCGTGTACGCTGACCACGCACAGGCAACCCCCGACGATGGCGCAATCCACGATAGGAACCAATATCGATCAAGCGCTTGATGTTCGTCTGCACCTCACGGCGAAGTTCACCTTCCACCTTATAGTTCCGATCGATGACCTCACGTAGCCGCGCGATTTCTGACTCGGTCAGATCCTTGCCCTTTGTCCGCGGATCGATGCCAGCATTCGCTAGAATCTGCTGGCTTCGCGTACGTCCAACGCCGTAAATGTGTGTCAAGCCAATCTCTACTTGCTTGTCATTGGGAATATCAACTCCCGCGATACGCGCCATACCTTCCCTCCCTCAAATCATTCTCTGCCTGCACAGCGTCAGCGCTAGCCCTGACGCTGTTTATGCTTGGGATTATCACAGATCACGTACACAACACCATGACGCCGTACGATTTTGCATTTTTCGCAACGCTTCTTGACAGATGAAGAAACTTTCATTTTCTCAACCTCTACAAAATATCACTAACCAAAGGAAATGGTAAACTACCCTATTTCCTCAATCTCCCTTCAATCTGGAAATCGCCTCTCTGATCTCCTGTTGAACAGCATCAATCTCCTGCTCCCCGTCTATTTCGATGAGCAGCCCATCTTCCGCGTAATAATCGTACAAAGGGGCCGTCTGTTCTAGATAGACCTTGACACGCTGCTCCTGTGCCTCTGGGGTGTCGTCGGAGCGCTGATAAAGTTCGCCCCCGCACTTATCACACACCCCTTCTTGCTCAGGAGGGTCGTAAATCTCATGATACACCTCACCGCACTCGCGGCAGGTCCAGCGCTCTCCCAGCCTTCGCAGCAACTCGTCCCGTGAGACCTCAATGTAGAGTGCCGCATCGAGCCGACGCCCCATGTCTACCAGCAACGCTTCCAAAGCATCTGCCTGGGGCACAGTGCGAGGGAATCCATCCAGGATCACCCCCTCGTCACAGTCGGAATTTGTCAGGCGCTCCCGCACCATACCAACAGTCACCTCATCAGGCACCAAATCCCCCCGCTCGATATAGCCCTTGGCCTGCACTCCCAACTCCGTGGATTCAGCCATCGCCTTTCTAAACAGATCACCGGTGGACACAGCAGGTATATCAAGCCAATCGCTCAACAACTCTGCCTGGGTTCCCTTGCCCGCACCCGGGGGACCCAACAATACCAAATCGATGGCCATCTCCATTATCTCATCTTCCGTATGAATCCTTCATAATGCCGCATCATCAGTTGGGACTCCAACTGCTTCATCGTATCTAGCACCACCCCAACCACAATCAACAGCCCTGTACTCGTTACCAACATCTGGCTCGTTCCAGCAATAGGGCGCACAAGAAACGGCAAAATGGCTACGATCCCCAAGAAAAGAGCACCCACCAGGGTGATGCGCGTAACCACACTGTTAAGATACTCCCTCGTACGCGCGCCAGGCCGAATTCCGGGAATAAAGCCTCCCTGCCGTTTCAAGGTGCCTGCTAGATCCTGCTGTTGAAATATGATATCCGTATAGAAATAAGTGAAACCTACAACCAGCAAGAAATAGAGAATCCAATAGAACGCGCTGGTGGAATCAAAGAGCCCAGACACAGTTACTGCTATATTCCGCACCACCTCCACGTTGGAATTCACAAAATAGCTGGATATCACGCCCGGCAGCATAACGATGGAGACGGCAAATATCAAGGGAATCATGCCTGCCGAATTAACCTGCAGGGGAATATGTGTGCTCTGTCCCCCATATACCTTATTACCGCGGACACGCCTGGCATAGCGCACCGGTATGCGCCGCTGCCCCTCGTGCACAAACACGATACCCACCACGGTAACCGCGGTGATAAAGGCGAAAACAACGATAGCCCAGGGGTTAGACACCCACATCTGGGCCAAACGCTGTGGAATCCCTGCCACAATGCCACCAAAGATGATGATGGAAAGACCGTTGCCGATGCCTTGTTCATCAATCAGCTCTCCAAGCCAAATGGCAAACATGGTCCCGCCCGTCAAAGTCAGCAGTGTCGCCAGCGTGGAAAGCCACGTACCAGGTCCAAAGCCAAAGTTCCGAATAACGGGGCCCGCCGCCCCCGTCGACCGCGCCAAGAGCGATGCCTGACCGAACCCCTGCAGCATAGCCAGGGGAATGGTAACCAAGTGCGTATACATATTGATTCTCTGTCGCCCAGCAGCTCCCTCCTGACTCAACGCATCGAGCATGGGAATGATCGGCGTCAGCAACTGCAAAACGATCTGTGCGGTGATAAACGGATAGACTCCCATGGCCATCACAGAAAAGTTGGACATAGCCCCGCCGGAAAACATGTCCAGTAGGCCCAGCAGTTGATTCTGCTGAAAGACTTGCCTAAGAGCCTCTACATCCACCCCCGGAAGGGGAACGTGGGCGGCAAATCGATAGATCACGAGTATCAGCAACGTAAACAATATGCGTTTTCGCAGATCCGGAACCTTGAAAGCGTTAGCAACCGCTTGGAGCATCAATCCCCTCCGTCTGCATCATTCGCGCGACGATCCCTCTAGGCGAAAGTCCCTGTGGTCTCGGCACTGCCGCCGGCAGCCTCGATCTTTTCCCTCGCCGTCTCGGAAAAGGCATCTGCTAAAACTATCAGCTCGCGATCAAGCTCCCCGTCTCCAAGAATCTTGAGAGGGCGATCACCCTTTTTCACCAACCCGGCCTCGCACAGGGCATTGAGATCGACCGTGCTGCCATCCTCAAACCGATTCAGAGCCCATACGTTCACCACCTCATACTCGACGCGGTTCACATTCCTGAATCCCCGCTTGATGGGCAATCGTCTGACCAGGGGCAACTGGCCACCCTCGAAATAGGGTTTGCCGCCCCGGCCGGAGCGCGCATTCTGCCCCTTGGTGCCATAGCCGCCCGTCTTTCCTTGGCCAGCCGCTATACCGCGACCACGGCGTTTGCCAGAACGCTTGGCTCCCTCAGGTTGTTTCAGCTCATGCAACTTCATGACTCTATCTCTTCCACCTCTAATAGATGCCGTACCTTGTTCACCATCCCTCGGATAACGGCGTTATCGTCCCGCTCCACCGTCTCGTTCAGATGACGAAATCCCAAGGCCCGTATCGTCTCTTTCTGCTTTTTGCTGTAACCGATAGCACTCTTGACGTATTTCATTCGGAGCTTAGCCGCCATCTTACCCTGCCACCTTCCACGGCGGAAGGAGATCCTCCACCGACTTGCCACGCGCTCTCGCCCGCGACTCCAGATCCATGACCTCCGTCAAACCCTTGAACGTCGCCCTTACCACGTTGACAATATTGTCGCTCCCCAAAGATTTGGACAGCACGTCCTTCACGCCAGCGGCCTCCAGAACAGCGCGTGCCCCGCCGCCAGCGATGATGCCCGTTCCGGGAGAGGCCGGTTTCATGAATACCTTGGCCGCCCCATACTCGACCGTCAGTTCGTGGGGCAATGTCCGGTCATCACTCAGAGAAACGGAAACCATGTTTTTTCGCGCGCGATCAAAACTCTTGCGTATTGCAGCCGGGACCTCTCGCGCCTTCCCCACACCCACTCCGACGCGTCCACTTCTGTCCCCAACCACTGTAAGGGCTCGGAAGCTGAAACGACGTCCGCCCTTTACCACGTTGGAGACACGAGCGATACTCACAACGCGTTCGTCCAGCTCCTGCTCTCTATCCCGTTCGTCCCTATCAGCCATCATGCATCTCCCCGCCTACCACCCTTGCGGTTCCCCGCCGCGCAGAATAGTCTCGCATCATCTAGAAATCCAGCCCTCCCTCACGAGCGGCCTCAGCAAGCGCCCGTACACGCCCATGATATCTATAGCCACCACGGTCAAAGACAACGGTGGTGATACCCCGATCCAAGGCCCGCTCAGCCAGCGTCTCGCCTACCATCCGGGCCGCCTCGGTCTTGGACAATTCTGCACATTCATCCCTGATCTCTTTATCCACTGTCGAAGAAGAAACCAGCGTATGACCGATAGAATCGTCGATGATCTGAGCATAGATATGACGTAGACTCCGGAAAACGTTCAGGCGCGGCCTCTCTGTTGTGCCAACGACCTGGCTACGTACTCGACGGTGCCGACGCTTCCGTGCCTGAAGAGCATCAGCCATTATACGCCTCCAACTCCCAATCCGACTCTGCCAGCCTTGCCAGCCTTGCGTCGAATTCTCTCATCCTCATAAGCGATGCCTTTGCCTTTGTAGGGTTCGGGTTTCCGCACAGCACGTATCTGGGCCGCGACCTGCCCAACCAGTTCTTTGTCGCTGCCTCCCACGATGATGAGCTGTCCCCGATTCTCTACGGTAAAGGTTATGCCCTCGGGCGGCTCAACCCTTACAGGGTGACTGAAGCCCACCTGCAAAACGATGGCCTCGCCGTCCTTCTCCGCCCGATACCCCACTCCGTTGATCACAAGTCGCTTCTCGAACCCTTCTGTCACGCCCTCAACCATATTGGCCAGTAGGGCGCGCGTTAAACCGTGCAACTCTCTGTTCACACGACTATCATTGGGTCGCGAGACGGTAATGGTATCATCCTCCAAATGAATGGTCATATTGGGATGAAACTCTTTTATAAGTTTTCCACGGGGACCATCTATCGTCACAACATTGCCCGTCATACTGGCAGAAACGCCCTCTGGCACCGGAACAGGCATGCGTCCAATTCTAGACACAATCCATACCTCCTACTACCAACACTCTCTGCGGCTACCACACTTTACAGAGAATCTCTCCCCCTACTCCAACGCGACGCGCCTCTCTACCCGTCATTACACCCTGGGGAGTTGATAATATCACATTCCCCAGCCCTGCTTTGACCCAGGGAATGTCCTTCTTTTTGGTGTAAATACGGCAACCAGGCTTGCTAACTCGCTCGAGCCCTCTGAGAACCGGCTCCTCATCCTCCGTATATTTGAGATGGACCCTCAATACCGGGTAGCTGCCATCACGCACCACCTCGTAGCCATAGATATACCCCTCCGACTGCAGCACACGCGCGATGGCCTCCTTCAGTCGTGAAGACGGTATAATGACATCATCATACCCCATGGCCAGCGAATTACGGATACGCGTCAGCATATCTCCAACGGAATCAGTTACGGTCATGTGCGACAAACTCCCTATATCTCAATCCTGGCTTCCATACACCTCTAAGACCTCGACCAAAGGGTGAATGAACTCGGCGTCTGTAACAGGTCCAAGCCAATTATCTCCTATTCTACCAACTGGCCTTGACTACGCCAGGGATCTTTCCTTCCATCGCCAACTCGCGAAAGCAAACACGGCATATACCGAATCGGCGCATATATCCGCGCGATCTGCCACAAATGGCGCAACGGTTATGCTCGCGCACCTCATATTTGCGATCCTTCTCGCGTTCAATCAGACATTTCCTTGCCACAACAACTCCCCTTCACACCTTCCAAATCAACGGACCACGTCACATGTGACCAATTGGTACTCCCCAGTAAACACCCTTACCGCGCCCTGGCAAAGGGCATCCCCAGGGCCCCTAACAGATAGCGCCCTTCCTCGTCCGTCTCAGCTGTGGTTACGATGCACACCTCCAAACCACGGACACGGTCGATAGAATCGTAATCCACTTCCAAAAAGATCACCTGCTCACTCAATCCCAGAGTATAGTTACCGCGTCCATCAAACGCCGTCCTCTTGACGCCTCGAAAGTCGCGCTGGCGCGGCAAAGCGATATTCATCAGTCGGTCAAGAAAAGAATACATCCGCTCGCCACGAAGCGTAACCTTGATGCCTATGGGATCGCCAGCACGGACCTGATGTACCGCCAATGACTTGCGCGCCCGAGTGATGACCGGCCGCTGTCCTGTGATCATGGCCAGGTCTTCAGAGGCAGCCTCCAGAGCACTGGGGTTCTCCAGTGCCTCCCCCAGACCAACGTTCAAGACGACTTTCTCCAGGCGGGGCACCTCCATTACGTTATCATAGGAAAAATGCTCCATCATCCCAGGCACAACTTCGTTTTCGTAACGTTCTTTCAATCTAGGTGCCATGCCCCAATCTCCAGCCAATCTAGTCGATAAGCTCGCCGCACTTGCGGCAAACGCGTGACTTGGTGCCGTCCTCCAACACCTCATAGCCCACTCGCATAGGCCTGTTGCAATGTGGACACACAAGCGCGACGTTCGACACGTGCAAAGGAGCTTCCATCTCGATAATACCGACCTGCGCCGATCTATCTTGCGTAGGTCGCTGGTGTTTTCGCACAATATTCACACCAGAAACGATAACCCTGTCCTCTTTTGGGAAAACGGTCCGCACTGTCCCTCGAAGCCCTCTATCGTTACCACTTATGACCTCGACCGTATCCCCCCGTTTGATCTTCATAGCCAACTCCCTGAAACAACCGCCCAACCTGCGTGCGCCAACAGCGACTCTAGACTACCTCGGGTGAAAGTGAAACGATGCGCATGAAACCACGTTCACGCAACTCACGAGCGACGGGCCCAAATATCCGTGTTCCCCTGGGGTTCGTGGCGTCGTCCAGAATAACTGCCGCGTTATCGTCAAACTTTATGTGTGAGCCATCCGGGCGGCTATACCCTTTTGCTGTACGCACGATGACAGCATGTACGATATCCTTCTTGCTCACTAAGCCACCGGGGGCCGCCTCTTTAACAGACGCAACAATAATATCACCCACCCCAGCGTAGCGGCGTCCAGATCCCCCTAGTACCCGTAGGCACATGATGCGACGCGCTCCGGTATTGTCAGCCACGTTCAAATTGCTATACGCCTGAATCATCTTCTAATACTCCACACTCTAATATTCGCAGGTTGTTCGGCTTTTTCAAAGCCTTCAACCCCCGCCGCCGACGCTATGTCCCCGCGTGCCTCAGAATCTGGGTCACCCTCCAATGCTTACGGCGACTGAGGGGGCGACATTCTTCGATCTCGACAAAATCGCCCTCTCTGCACTCCTCTTCTTCGTCATGAGCCATGAACTTTTTGGTGGTACGCAAGACCTTTTTGTAGAGGGGATGGCGCTTCGTCCTCATGATTTCCACCATCACGGTCTTTTGCATTTTGTCGCTTATCACGTAACCACGCATTGTCCTACGCGGCATGTCGTCTATCCCTCCGTTTCGAGCTCTCGCTCGCGCTTAATCGTCTTGATCCGTGCGATATCCTGCCGCACCTGCTTCATTCGACTCACATTATCCAACTGCCGCGTTGCCAATTGAAATCGGAGATTCACCATCTCCCGCTGCAAGTCCTCCAGCGTCCGGGTCAATTCCTCTGGCGTCATCTCACGAAGTTCTTGTGCCTTCATAAGCTCCCATACCTATAATAACCCCTTTGCCACATAGAGATGGGCAAAGCCATCGCCTTAAGTGACGAACAATTCACAATCAACTACCCCTCATCCTTCTCGGCCAACACCACGGTGAGGTGCGTGCTCCGCTTCAGTATAGGCTTATAACGCCCTCGCGCGCCCGCCCTGCCACGCTTCAACGTGGGCCCCTCGTCGGCCATGATCTGGGAAACGAACAGTTCGTCTCGCGAAAGCCCATAGTTCTCTTCGGCATTGGCGACCGCGGACGATATCGTCTTTGCTACTTCCTTGGCCGCCGCTTTTGGTGTGAACTGCAAAATGGCTAACGCCTCGTCCACTTCCTTCCCGCGCACCAGATCCACCACCAAGCGCACCTTTTGTGCCGACATACGAATGTATTTTCTCACTGCTCTGACTTCCAAAGCCATGCACGCTCTCCTAAAAAGCCTCTTACGCGCTTACGGTAATCCACACCAGCACTCTTTGTCGCAAGACAATACTTGCCTCTGCAACTATACTATTTCCATAATCGTGGTCCGCTGCTCGCGTTTCCGACCATGGCCACGGAAGGTACGCGTGGGCGCAAACTCGCCCAGCTTATGCCCTACCATCTCCTCTGTGATGTAGATGGGCACATGTCGCCGCCCGTCATGAACGGCTATGGTGTGCCCCACCATCTGAGGAAACACGGTGGAAGCTCTGGACCAGGTCCGAACAACCCTTTTCTCTCCCTGACGATTCATCTCTTCAATCTTGGCCAGCAGCTTCTCCGAAACGTAAGGACCCTTTTTCAAAGATCGCGACATATGAAACCCTCCTCCAAAGCAACCAAACTATGCAATCTATCTGCCTCTGCCTTCTCCACGTCGACGCACAATGTACTTATCGGTCGCCTTGTTGGAACGTGTCTTCTTGCCCAGTGTGCGTTTGCCCCATGGACTCTTGGGGCTGGGCATACCGATGGGAGAGCGCCCCTCACCGCCACCGTGCGGATGCTCGCCTGCCGGCATCGCCGAGCCACGTACTTGCGGCCTTTTCCCCAACCAGCGCTTTCGCCCCGCCTTGCCCAACTTGATGATGCCGTGCTCCACATTGCTCACCTGACCAATAGTGGCCATACAATCGCGAGGGATCAATCGGATCTCTGTTGAGGGCAAACGAACCTGCACGTATTTCCCTTCCTTGGCAGTCAATCTAGCCGCGGTTCCTGCCGCCCGCGCTAACTGCCCCCCTTTGCCTTTATGCAACTCAATGTTGTGAATCGTGGTACCGACGGGAATTTTGTGCAGAGGCAAAGCATTGCCTACGCGGATTGGCGCTTCTTCCCCGGCCACCACCTCGTCTCCAACCTGAAGGCCTAAAGGCGCTACAATATAACGCTTCTCTCCGTCGGCATACACCAGCAGAGCTATACGCGCCGAACGATTGGGATCATATTCGATGCTGGCGACTCTGGCAGGAATATCCCTTTTGTCCCGCTTGAAATCGATGATGCGGTATCTACGCTTATGCCCACCACCGTGATGACGCACGGTGATCTTGCCACCACTACGCCCCGCTTTTTGCTTTATGGGCGCCAGCAGGGACTTTTCGGGTTCTTCTTTTGTTATCTCGTCAAAGGTATAACTTGTCATCCCTCGCCGAGACGGCGTCGTCGGTTTATACGTCTTAACAGCCATCAATGGATCTCCTCAACTATTGCCGCATACAGACTATGGTGCAGCTACACGCCCTCGAAGAAGCTAATGCTTTCGCCAGGAGCCAACGTCACGACTGCCTTTTTCCACATGGACGTGTATCCGAAACGACGCCCAAAACGTCGCGGCTTCCCCGGCATGATCATGGTATTCACGTCGTCCACCGCAACGTCAAACATCTCCTCGACCGCCTGACGAATCTCGTGCTTGTTCGCTTCCAAATCGACCTCGAAGGTGTAGCGCCCCAACATGTCGGCCTGATAGCTACTTTTCTCTGTGACTATGGGCCGCTTTAATATTCTATGTGCTTGCATTACACCACCCTCCGTCCCCCACTATAATCAAAGTCCGTGGTCTCAAGACAACGCGGCTCCGCCATCAGGGTGCGCCGAACGTCTCCTCAATCGCCTCAAGCGCACGACGAGACATCAGCACACGATCAAAGCTCAGCAGATCTCGCACACTGAGATAAGTGGCCCGCAAGGTCTTGACGTGGGAAAGATTGCGCGCCGACAATTCCACGTTCCGGTCCGGCACATCTAGCAGAATCAAAGTTGGCGTGTCCAGCCCCAGACGCTCGAGCAGGGCTACCATCTCCTTGGTCTTGGGCTTCGGCATCTCCAGCTTGTCGACGACGACGATCTGCTCGTCCGCCGCCTTAACCGCAAGGGCGGAGCGCAGCGCCAAACGCCGCATCTTGAGATTCAGTTTTTGGTCATAACTGCGTGGCTGGGGACCAAAGACCGTCCCACCGCCCTTCCACTGCGGTGCGCGGATGCTCCCCTGACGCGCCCTACCGGTACCCTTCTGTCGCCAGGGTTTACGCCCGCCCCCACTGACCTCCGACCGCTTCTTGGTCTTGTGTGTGCCCTGACGCGCATTCGCCCTCTGACGCTCGAACGCCTGATGCATCACTGCCACATTGGGGATGATACCAAATATATCATCTGCAAGCTCTATTGCCTCTATGGCTTCCCCAGCCATGTTATAAACGGGTAGTTGCATCACTATAACCTCTATACTCTACTTACAAAAGAGCCCTCTTACCGATGCCAATGGTTATCCTTGCGCCGCCCGAGCCTTAACGGAATCACGGATCAGAAGCAAACCTTGCTTTGGCCCAGGAACCGATCCATGCACGGCTATCAGGTTCCTCTCGGGATATACACGCACCACCTCAAGGTTCAGCATGGTCACGCGCTCGTCACCCATATGTCCGGGCATGCGCTTGCCCTTCTTTACGCGACCGGGGGTAGTGGTGGAACCAATGGACCCCACAGCACGGTGCCTGTCGGACTGACCATGCGTTTTGGGACCTCCACTAAATCCGTACCGCTTCATGCCACCAGCAAACCCCCTACCCTTTGAGACGCCCGTGACATCAACGGCCTCGCCAGGCTCAAATGTGGTCACATCAAGCATCTGACCTACCTCATACTGATCCACGTCATCGGTCTTTATCTCCCGCAGGTGCCGTAGAGGGGGCAAATCCCCCAAGTGTCCAAGAGCTGGCTTGACAAGGCTTTTCGCATGGCCAAAACCGACCTGAATAGCATTGTAACCATCCGTGTTGACGGTCTTGACCTGCGTCACGTAGCAGGGGCCAGCCTCAATAACCGTCACTGGCACCGCTCGCCCCTCATCATCGAAGAGCTGTGTCATGCCTACTTTTCTACCTAACAAACCTTTTCTGTTCACTTGATAACCTCTCCAGGGGAGCACAATGCGCAGCCGCTAGAACGACAATCGTCCCAGTTGGGCCACAAGGCAGCGCCTCTTCCCCCTTTGTTTACAAAGAAATTTGACCCATCCCTGCCCGGCTCTAGAGCTTGATCTCGATATCCACGCCAGCAGGCAGATCCAAACGCATCAAGGTATCAATCGTGTTCGGATTCGGATCCAATACATCGATCAAGCGCTTATGGGTTCGAATCTCGAACTGGTCACGTGAATCGCGGTCGATAAAGGGCGAGCGTGCCACGTCAAACCTTTCAATTCTGGTCGGCAAAGGAACAGGGCCCGCAACTTTTACGCCCGTCCGCTCCGCAGCGTCCACAATCTGCTGAGCCGACTGATCCAGGACACGATGATCGTAAGCCTTGAGTTTGATTCTGATTCGCTCTTCTTTAGGCATATCCCACCAAACTAACTCCGTAGCCGATTATACGTCTCATAGATATCTGCACGTTAATGACGATATACAGAGTGCGACTACTCCAAGATTTGCGTGAGGACGCCCGCGCCCACTGTACGACCTCCCTCTCGAATGGCAAAGCGGGAGCCCACCTCCAGCGCCACCGGCGTGATCAACTCCACCGTCAGGTTGGCATTGTCCCCC
>JAYENT010000025.1:15337-23781 GCA_034722245.1 Chloroflexota bacterium | reverse complement strand
GCCTCGTACCAGCCGATGAGGGAGGGCGACTGGGGATCGTGCTCGCGGTAGTTTTGCCGCGCGCGGTCAAAGCTGCGGGTGGCGTAGCAGTATTGGCAGCCAAAGAGGCATGTCTCGTACATGCCGATGTCCTTGCTGACCACGCAGCCGCAGGCTTCTCGTTGATAGGGGTCCTTTTTGTCCGTGACCTGGATGCCAAAGATGTCGCGGATGTAGACGTCGTCTATACATTTGCCGGGCATGATGCCGTAGCGCTCCAGACCGAGAGGCTCCGCACAGCTCGCGATCTCCATGTCGTTGGCCGTCGCGATCTCGACCAGGCCCGTCATCAGCGCGCAAAAGTCCTTGGACGGGACCTCCGTATGCTCCACAACCTTGAGCCCCTTTTCCTCCAGGGACTCCAAGCGGTGGCTGATGCTACGATAGATGTCCAGGATGCTGATTACCGAGCGGGAGGTGTAGCCCTTGAGGGCGAAGGCGATTTCTTCGTACTTGCTCAGATGAAAGTCCACCGGTGTCTCGTTGCTAAAGACGATGGGATCGTAGCGCCAGATGACGCGGTCAGGGCCGATGGTGTCCGCCAGCGCACGAAAAGCCTCTATGGAGGTGACCAGTGCCGGCGTCCTTCTATCCAGGGTGCGGGGATTGTCCAGCACAGTGTAGTGAAAATAGTACTTGAAGCCGCGCTGATCCAGTTCCCGTAGGTGCTTGAATAACGGGGGCGGGTGGCGTGTCCAAAAGACAATGACGGCCACGTCCTCGGGATGGAGGGAGATGCGGGAGACCTGCTCGCGATTGTAGGGGTTGGGGACGGTGCAGTATCCAGCCCGCACGCGATTCATGAACCACTGCGCATAAAAGGCAGGGATATCCGTTCGTCTGCTGGCGCTGATGATCATGGGCTTGCCTCTATGGCCCTCTCCTCTCCCAGGCTTGGAAGAGCGAGAGAGCGGGGTCTAGGGGAAGGGATATTTGCGCTGTGCCTCTTCCAGATCCAGCGTGACACCCAGGCCCGGGCCGTCGGGCACGACGACGCAGCCATCGTCGTCGATCTCGATGGGTTCCTCGATCAGGTCTGTAAAGAGCCCAGAGGCTCCCTGTCGGAACTCGAAGAGGGGACAGTTGGGCAGGGCCGCCGCCAGGTGGAGGCTGGCCATGAACAGGATGGCAGAGCCCCATACGTGGGGGATGCACTGCAAATTGTTCGCCTGGGTCAGCATGCCCACCCGGCGGGCCGCCGTAAAGCCGCCCACCACGGCCAGATCGGGCTGCAGGATGTCGGCAGCCTCCTTGGAGATGATGTCGCGGAAGTCAAAGACGGTGCACTCGTTCTCGCCGGTGGCGATGGGGATCGTCGTTGCGGATCGCACCCGGGCCATGCCATCCCAGTTGTCGCTGGCCGTAGGCTCCTCGAACCAGCCGACGTCATAAGGTTCGGCCTCGCGGGCCAGCCGCGTGGCCATGGTTTCGTTCAGCGATCCATGGGCGTCCATCATCAGATCGACGTCGGGTCCGATGGCCTGGCGTACGGCCTGAATGCGCCGTATTGATCCTTCCACCTGCTCGGGGGCGTCCATGCCGCCGACGCGCATCTTCATGGCCCTAAAGCCCTTTTCTATGTAGCCTATGGCCTCCTCGCCCGCATATTCGGGTGGCGCATGGCCGCCGCTGGCATAAGCGGGGATCCTGGTGCGGTATCCTCCACCCAGCAGCTTGTAGATGGGCACGCCCAGCGATTGGGCAAAGATATCCCACAGGGCCATGTCGATGCCGCCCATAGCGCACACGGTCGTGCCCCGCCGTCCAAGCCGGGGACAGGCGTGGCCATAGGTCAGCGCTAGTTCGGTGCGGGGGCCGTTGTACATCTTTTCCCAGACGTACTCGGGTCGGGTGGCGTCCTCGCCCATGATCTCCGGCCCGAGTTCCTTCTCCACGATGGCCTTGGCCGTGTAGCAAGCGCCCCGGGTGCGCCCGTAGCCAGGATGAACCTCGCCGTAGCCCACCAGGCCGTCGTCTGTCTTCACCTCCACGATGATGGCGTGGGACTCGGTACGCGGGCCATAGTCCGACCACCACTTGTGTCCGCCTTCTGGCAACTGCCACGTCAGGGGAACGGCGCGAACGGAATCTATTTCCATGCTCAACTCCTCGTATCTACTGAGAATAAGTGCTTGGCAGTTGATGTATGGAAGTCAGAGGCGCCTCACGGACTCGCCTATCGCGCGCGTAGCTTATCCAGGTGCTCCTTGCGCAATTTGGCCATCTTGGGCGTGATGACCAGACGGCAATACGGTAATCCTTTGTGGCGCTCGTAGTAGTCGCGGTGATAGTCCTCGGCGGGATAGAACGCCTCCAGGGGCTCCACCTGGGTAACGATGGGATCCTCCCAGACCTCCGCTTCCTCCAGTTCGGCGATTATCTTTCGCGTCACGCGCTCCTGTTCCGGCGTGTGGTAAAAGATCGCCGACCGGTACTGGGTGCCCACGTCCGCCCCCTGCCGGTTCAACGTGGTGGGATCGTGGATGGTGAAATAGACCTCCAGCAGGTCACGGTGGTCGATGATCGAGGGATCGTAGGTGATCTGTTCTACCTCCTCGACGCCGTCCAGGGCATTGAAGACAGCCTCCAGGCACCAGAAGCACCCGCCCCCAAGGGGGGCGACTTGTCGCTCTTCTTGCTTCGCACCTTTTTGATTCATCGTTTCCATTGTCTCCAATGCTACTTGCAAGTACTAGGATAGCTCATGAGCGGCATAGCCAAACTGCCCTTATGGATACTCAACGCCACTTGCCCCCCAGCATACACGATAACGAGGAAGAAGGCAATCGGTTGTGAGGCGATCTTTGGTGGCCTGCACTATGCGGTTTGGGTCGGCGAGTGACCGGGAGTGCGCTTTGAGACGGCTTACGCAGCGCGCCCGGTGTACAGCCCCACACGCCGCTCTTTCATGGCTGCGCCTCTATCCCTACTCGCACGGGATGTGTTGCGGTGTGGTGAGGAGGCCTTTGAGGGATGGCAATGTAGTAGGTTTCATACAGAACAGTAAAAGAGCGGAAAAGAATCGTTTGCTTTTGTACAGAGAATGTGCTATAATATTTATGGTTAGATGTGAGCTGATCTGTTCATCTTGGTATTCATTCAGATGTGGGGACAGACGTCCTTTTGGTGAGCATTGAGTGGCAAAGGGGGACAGGATGGAAGAGATCTACACAGAAGAAGCGTCTGGCGGAGCGCTGCAAAGGATCATGACGTGGGCGGGTATGGGCACGCCGAGGCAATTCTACCTGGAGGTGGCCTCCAAGGTAGTCGATTCGGACTATGAAGCCGAGCTAGAGGGTGACGTTATCACCTGCTACCGTGTCGAGAAGCACGGGGTTTTTAGGCATAGGAGGCAAGACGACGCGAGAGCCGGTCCTGAAGGTGATCATGCCGGAAGAGGGGGATGTGGAGGTCCCGGAGGAACCCCGCGATGAGGAGTTCATGGACTTCTTGGCGGAGAAGCTGAGGCAGCACTAGTGCTGTGCGCGGGTTTGCGTAAAGTGGGACTTGACGCGTTCATCTCAAGGGGCTGTCTGCTCGATTCCATAGTACGGAGTGCACTTTGCCTTGTTCATCCCTGTATCTATTCCCGTGTGAGGACAAAAGGGCTATTTCTGAGCGCGAATTGACAGAGGAGGGCATGATGGATTTCAGGCCAGAGGAAGCAGCAGAAGAAAGGGAAAGAGTAGAAGTCGAAGAGTATGTCGAGAAAGACGATCTCCAAAGGATCATGACGTGGGCGGGTATGGGCACGCCGAGGCAATTCTACCTGGAGGTGGCCTCCAAGGTAGCCGATTCGGACTATGAGGCCGAGCTAGAGGGTGATGTCCTCACTTGTTACCGTGTCGAGAAGCACGGGGGTTTTTTAGGCATAGGGGGCAAGACGACCCGGGAGCCGGTCCTGAAGGTGATCATGTCGGAAGAGGGGGATGTGGAGGTACCGGAGGAGCCCCGCGATGAGGAGTTCATCCAATTCCTGGCGGGGAAGCTGAGGCAGCATTAATTTCCGTTCTGGCTCCTATGAACTGCACGTGGGCACAAGTGAGTATATTATCTTGCCGACTGGCCCGTAGGATAGGTGTTTAGTGTGCTCGAATAGATCAAGCAAGAAGGGAAAGGCAGCCGGCCTTTCCCTTCTTGCGTTCGTGATCCGATCAATGTCCTATTCAGGCGGTGGTGTGGCGAGATAATCTCTAGGCCTCTTGACGAAAAAGGGAATACGCGCGGAGATACGAATTTCCTCAAAGTCTACGTGACAGATGTAGGCTCGCGCTATCACGCCCGAACGAGCGACGCGATAGAGCGTGTCGGCAAAGGCGGGATCCATCTCTTTGTGGGGCGCAAAGGCCACGGCGTCGGAGCGTTGCACCACAAAAGCTACTGCGGCCCCCTCGCCCGAGGCCGCAATGGCGGATAGCGTCTCCAGGTGTCGGCGCCCTCGTTCTGTCGGGGCATCAGGGAAAAGGGCCAGCCCATCCTCGACCAGGTTCACCGACTTGACCTCCACCCAGAGGGCGCCCTTGGGTTCCTCCAGCCGAAAGTCGAGGCGGCTGTGATCATACGTTATCTCTTGCTCTATGATGTCATAGCCAGCCCCCAATACCAGTTCCCTCTCCAGCGCCTCACGAAAGAGGGCGTTGGGCAGCCGCGAATCGACGGAGACCAGGTGGCCATTATGCTTGACCAGTACCAGATCATAGGATGTCTTGCGGGTCGCCTTGTCGACAGGCGTGATCCATGCGTCACGCCCCGGCGTGAGCAATTCGCACATGCGCCCGGGGCTGGGCACGTGGACCTTTACCATCTGACCGCTTACAGATACCGTGGCCAGGAAGCGATTGTGGCGCTTCACAAAGGAGCCACGAAGCAGCGGGGGAAATCTCACGTTGTCTCCGTCGGTTGATGACGATGTGAACTATGGATGAATTGTACTCCTCTTGGGCAGGGGACGAAAATGCCGCGAAACTCGATGTGAGCATCGGGCCGCCATGTACGGGAGGTGCTGTGGCGGGCCATAGAGCGAGCGTCAGATGTCCTTGCAATCTCTTCCAGAAGCGAGTATAAGAATAAGGGACGATTAGGGAGACGAAGGGAGAGTATAATGGCGGAAAAGACGAATGTGCTTTTCATTTTGACTGATGATCAGGGCGTATGGGCGGCGGGGTGCTATGGCAACCCCGAGATACGCACGCCGAACCTCGATCGCCTGGCGGCCCAGGGCACACTCTTCCAGAACTTTTTCGTGGCTACGCCCGTCTGCTCTCCCAGCCGCGCCACGTTTCTGACGGGACGGATTCCCTCGCAGCACGGCGTGCACGACTGGATCCGCGAGGGGAACGTAGGTCCCGATGCCGCACGATACATCAAGGACGAGGTGACGTACACGGACGTCCTGGCCGACCACGGCTGGGCATGCGGCATCAGCGGGAAATGGCACCTGGGCGCCAGCCAGATCCCTCAGCACGGCTTCGAGCACTGGTACGTGCATCAGAAAGGCGGTGGGCCCTATTACAACGCGCCCATGGTGCGCGACGGCGAGTTGATCAACGAGCCCGGCTACGTCACGGACAAGATCACCGACGACGCTCTGGCTTTCCTCGACGCTCACGCCAACGACGAGGCGCCCTTTTACCTGAGCGTGCACTATACGGCGCCCCACAGTCCATGGGACTGCCATCCTCAAGAGATCGTGGATTCTTACGACGACTGCCCCTTTGACTCCTGCCCACAGGAGCCCTGCCATCCCTGGGCCACCTCGCTGACCGAGCGCTGTCTGGGCAACCGCGAGATGCTCAAGGGATACTTTGCCGCCGTGACGGCCATGGATGCTAACGTCGGGCGCCTGCTGGACAGGCTGGAGGAGCGGGGACTACGGGAGAACACACTGGTGGTCTTTACCAGTGACAATGGTTTTAGCTGTGGCCATCACGGCTTTTGGGGCAAGGGCAACGGGACCGATCCGCGTAACATGTACGAGAACTCGATCAAGGTGCCCTTTATCGTCAGCCATCCGGGACGCATCCCCGTCGGCCGGGTGCAGGAGGCCATGGTCTCGGCCTATGACGTGATGCCCACCCTCCTGGATTATCTGGATCTGCCCGTGCCCCGGGAGCGGGATCCCGTCGGGCAGAGTTTCCTGCCTGTGCTGTTAGGGCAGAGGGACGAGGCCCGGCAGCAGGTGGTCATCTATGACGAGTACGGAAACACGCGCATGGTGCGTACTGCGGAGTGGAAATATGTCCGGCGCTACCCCGATGGCCCCGATGAACTATGGAACTTGGTGGAGGATCCCGATGAGCGCCACAACCTCATCGACGAGCCTGGTCAGGGAGCGCGCATCGCGCAGATGGGACAGTTGCTGGAGGGATGGTTCGCCCGCTACGTCGACCCGGACGTGGACGGCCTGAAGCAGGATGTGACGGGTCTGGGACAATTGCACCCCGTCTTTCCCGCCTGGCAGGACGAGGGACCGGCCTACTATCACGATTAGGGGGAAGTGAATCCTGGAAAGGAGCATATTATGCCCATCTATACCTATGCTAAACTCACAGAGGAGCAGTTGGGAAAGGTGCGGGCCTTTGAAGAGGAGACGGACAAGCGCATATTGGCTCTGCGTTCCTATAATATGCAGCCAGATGAACTCAGCGAGGAGGAATTGGAAAAACTCCAGGCTCTGGAAGCGGAACTGGGATATGTGATCCTCGCGGTAAAATAGCCATTCACTGCGGATTTGGGGGAGAGGGTATGACAGAGATCAGCATTCGTGGCACCGAGTTTCTCCTGGACGGCGAACCCACGTACATGGGGCGCGTGTTCGAAGGGCATCGTATTCAGGGGCTCTTGTTTAACGTGCGGGCCGTGCAGGCCACGTTCGATGATGGCAACCCGGAAACGCGTTCCAACTGGGCCTATCCGGACACGGGGGTCTGGGATCCACAGCGCAACGTGCGCGAGTTCTGTGAGGCCTTGCCCTCCTGGCGTCGCCATGGTGTGCTGGCCTTTACCATCAACGTGCAGGGGGGCGGCCCCCTCTATATACCGGAGATTTATCACCATTACGATAACAACGGCTTTACGCCGGAGGGGCACCTAAAGGCGGCCTATGCGGGACGCATCGCCCGCGTGTTGGAGCGCGCCGACGAGCTGGGCATGGTGGTCATCGTGGGCTTTTTCTACTGGGTGTTCCTGCGCGAGATGGAGGGGGTGGAGGCGGTCTGGCGTGCCGCCGACGAAACCCTTGAATTTCTGGAGGGCACCGGGCATCGCAACCTGCTCATCGAGCTGGCCAACGAGATCGACGTGGCCGTGGATCGTACCTCTTATGATGTGTTCCGTTGGAATCGTGTGCACGAGATGGTGGAGGCGTTGCGGGAAGATCATCCCCATTTCCTGTATTCCACCAGCGGTGGCGGGGTGGATGTGGAAACGGGGCGCGGTATGCCCTCTCCCTCCCTGGTCGAGACGGCCGACTATGTACTGCTGCATGGCAACGGCACTCGTCCACCTGAGCTGGCCGCGGCCATCCAGGCTGTGAAGGATATGCCGGCCTATGGTCGGGAGCCCAAACCCATCGTCATCAACGAGGACTCGCCGGCCGTGGCCAACATGGACGCCGCCTGGCGTAACGGCGCCTCCTGGGGCTATTTCGACCAGGGCTTTGAGGATCAGGGGACTGACCCCTATGAATCCTATCAGAAGCGGCCACGTACTAACGAGGGACCCTATACAGAGCTCAGCGGGTTCCAGACGCCGCCGGTGAACTGGACCATCAACACGCCCTTCAAGCGGGCCTTTTTCGAGCGGGTGGCCGAGGTGACGGGGGCAACTACCCAAGGTGTGTGAATGCGCCTCCGTTGCTGTACGTTAGTCATCGTGGGAGGGAACGCATGGCTCAGATCGACCCACAAGATCACAGACCGCTATCCAAGGTGGCCCTGGAGGCCCGTCTGCAAACTGCCGTGGTGGGGCGCCATGTGGAGCTACACGAGGAGATCGCCTCCACCAACACACGCGCCATGATGCTGGCGGAGCAGGGTGCGCCAGAGGGTACCCTGGTGTTGGCCGAATCTCAGACGGCGGGCAAGGGCCGGCTGGGCCGCCGCTGGTTCGCCCCGCCATACAGTTCTCTGCTCATGTCCCTGATCCTGCGCCCCCCGCTGGCGCCGGCCCAGGCACAACGCGCGACCATGGTCTGTTCGCTGGCTATCGTGGAGGGGGTGGCGGCCGTGACCGGGCTGACGCCCCGCCTCAAGTGGCCCAACGATATCCTGCTCCGTGGGAAGAAACTTGGTGGCGTGCTCACCGAGTTGGGCGTCACGCGCCGCCAACTCGATCACGTGGTGGTGGGCATGGGGTTGAACGTGAATGTGGATCTGGCCGCCCTGCCACGCGTGGCCCATCCCGCG
>JAYENT010000025.1:13755-15237 GCA_034722245.1 Chloroflexota bacterium | reverse complement strand
CCCAATGCCCTGGCCGTCCAGCCCATGGAGGGGTGTGACGGAGATGCGGCGGGGAGGCCGGGGCCCCTCACGGAGAGGCGCTATCGACGCTTTGCCCGTGGAGGCGCGGGCCTGCTGTGGTTCGAGGCCACGGCCATCGAACAGGCAGGGCGCGCCAATCCTCGCCAACTGATGCTCACCGAGGAGAACGCGCCTCATTTCGCCGCCCTGCGCCGCGATGCCCTAGCGGCCGGCAGGGAGGTCAATGGGTCGGACTATGACCCCTTTACCGTGCTCCAGCTTACCCATTCGGGGCGCTACAGCCGCCCTGGCGAGACGCCTGTGCCCATCATCCCTCAACACGACGGCATACTGGATGAGGTGCAGGGCCTGCCCGAGGATTATCCCCTCATCAGCGACAGCGAACTGGACCGACTGCAAGATCGCTACGTGTGCGCGGCGCGCCTGGTTCGGGACTGTGGCTTCGACGGCGTGGATTTCAAGAGCTGTCATCGCTACCTGATCTCCGAACTGCTAGCCTCCCACACCCGCAGCGGCTGCTATGGAGGCTCCTTTGAGAACAGGACGCGCTTTCTGCTACAGATCGTGTGCCGCGTGCGACAGGAGGTGCCCGATCTGGCGCTGTTGGTGCGGCTCAACGTTTACGATGGTCATCCCTATCCCTGGGGGTGGGGCGTGAGTGAGGACGATCCCCAGGTGCCCGATCTCACGGAGCCCTTGCGTCTCATTGGGCGTCTGAAAGAGGCCGGCGTCGCGGCGATCAACGTGACGGCGGGCAATCCCTATTATACGCCGCATATCAATCGTCCCTTTGATCAAAACGTTCCGGGCGGCTACACGCCGCAGGAGCATCCCTTACGCGGCGTGGCGCGCCTGGTCCATCTGGCCCGGGAGGTGAAAGAGGCCCATCCCGACCTGGTGGTGATAGGCACCGGCTACTCTTGGCTTCGACAGTATCTGGGCCATGTGGCGGCGGGCGTCATACGCAAGGGATGGGCTGATATCGTCGGTCTCGGCCGTGAATCCCTCGCCTATCCCGATTTCGCCCGCGATCTGCTTACCACGGGGGCCCTCGATCCCCGCAGGGTGTGCATCACCTGCAGCCGCTGTACCCAAATCATGCGAGACGACGGGCGAACGGGCTGTGTGGTCTTTGATAACGACGTGTACGGGCCCATCTATGCCCAGGGGCGCAAGGGAAAGCGGTGATCGAGGCGGGCGTATCTCGGGCAGGGAGAGAGCCTGTGGTGGCTGATGGAGGACACGTGTGAGCGCCCCGCGCAAGGGCTTTCTTCCCTGGGCTCGCGCCATCCTCGCCTTGCTAGTTTGCTCGATGCTGGCCGCCGGGGTGTTGGTGCTACTGGGGCTCGACGTGCACCGCTACGTCGTGGGGCGGCGCGGTGTGGAAAGCGGCCTCTCCTCCGATCTTCCCCCGCTGGAGACGCCCCGTCTGGGGGTCAACGTTTCGCTGGAGCAGTATGA
>JAYENT010000025.1:0-13655 GCA_034722245.1 Chloroflexota bacterium | reverse complement strand
GCGATGGAGAAAAGTCGGTCTGGGCCATGGCATCGGGATGGTGCGCCCTGCCGTCGGACTGGAAGGGCAATCCCTCTCCGCAGGGCAGCGATGTGCCCTTTGTGCAGGCCGGGCGACTGCAGAATGCCATTCAACGTGTCAAACGCGAGTGGCCTTGGATGGGGCTCATGTGTACGCTGCATCTGCAGCCCGACGCCGCGCCGGATGATCCCGTGTGGGGCTACGCACTCTTTGACGCCTGGGGGGTGCCCACTCCCCTGCTGCGCCAGCTCCATGAACCCTTGGGCGGGGGGCGGGTGCTGTATCCGGGCCTTACGAAGGATATTGCCGCCCATTTCTATGCCTTCCAAGACGAGGAGGCGGTCGCCTTTTCCTTTTGGGGCACAGACCTCGTGATGGATGTGCAGCGAGGCCTCGTCGATGGTGGGCTAGCCGTCTCTGTGGACGACGGGTATCCCGGTGTGGAAATCACACTGGGCGCGGAGGATGAGGAATTGGACAGCGTACACGTTATCGAAGGCCTTCCCAAGGGCCTTCACAGAGTCGTGGTGCGGGGTGAGGAGCAGGAGGTCGGCACTGTACGCGCCGTCCGCGTTGGCTGTCGGCGGCGTGATAAGGCGCTTTGGCGCAATGTGGTAGGTGGACTCTTGGCCCTGGTCTGTCTCGTGGTGGTGGCATTCAGATTGGCTCGTGGCCTTCCGTGGAGGAGCGTGTGGGGGCAGGTGCGCGGCTGGTGGGATGGGCTTCCCGTCGCGCTGCAGTGGGCTCCCGTTCTCCTGAGCGCGTCGCTGATCATCCTGTCACCCGTGGGGGCAGCGCGCCTGGTGGGCCTAGGCCTCTATGGCCTGTGCGCTTTGTTTGGGCCGCAGCGGGCCCTGTTGGTCTCCGCGGCCTGCATTCCTCTGGCGCCCTTTCACGTGAGCCTGGGGCCTGGTTCCTTTTCTCTCGTCGAGGTGGCCCTGTTGGTGGCTCTTGGGGCTCGCCTATGGAACAGGTTGCTTTGCCCGCCTCACGAGGATGTGAGCCCCATGTGCCATCTCTCCTTTCTGGATCTTGTGGTGTTTGCCTTCGTGCTGCTGGCTACGGGCACTTCCATGGTGGCTGAGTATCGTCACGTCGCCCTTCGTGAATTGCGCGTCATGGTCGTCGAGCCCGCCCTCTTTTACGCGCTGGTGCGCACCTGGCCAACGGATCGTGGGGAGCGTTTGAACCTTTTGGATGCCTTCTGGATATCCGCTTTGGGCGTAGCGCTCTACGGCCTTGTGCGCTATCCCCAGGGGACGGGGGTGATCGAGGCCGGCGGGTTGCGCCGTGCGCGGGCCTTTTACGGCTCCCCCAACAACCTGGCGTTGATCATGGAGCGTGCGCTTCCCTTGGGATTGGCCATGGCTCTATGGGGGCACTCCCGCGCGCGGCGTTGGCTCTATGGCCTGGGCGCCCTGCCTGTAGCGCTGGTGACATTGTTAACCTTCTCGCGGGCAAGCTGGCTGTTGGGCTTGCCTATGGCCATACTGTTGCCGCTTCTCTTGGGCGACAAGCGGCTTCGGTGGATTGCCCTGGGCCTTTTGCTTGCCGGGGGGCTGCTCATGGTTCCCCTATTCCGCACGGAGCGCTTTGCATCGCTGCTGGATCCCACACGGGGCACGCTGTTCCTGCGCCTTCGGCTGTGGCAGGCGGCATGGAACATGATACAGGATCATCCCTGGTTGGGCGTGGGGCTGGACAACTTTTTGTACTACTATGGCGATTACATCCTTCCTGGCGCAGAGGTGGAGCGGTGGCTTTCCCATCCTCACAATCTGCTGCTTGATTTCTGGCTTCGCCTGGGCGTGGGGGGCATTGTTTTGCTGATCGCCTTCTTGATCGGCTTCTTCAAACGGGTACATCGCTCCCGTTTCATCTCCCGCCGAGATGGTCTCTATGCGGGGGCCATGGGATTTGCTGCGGGAATGGTGGCTTTTATCGCCCATGGAAGCGTGGATAGCTCCTATTTTGTCACGGAGCTTGCTTACTGGTTCATGTTTGCCCTGGCCTGGGTGAATTTTCCCGCGGTTGTGGAGCGTGAAAGCGCTCCCTCAAATCGGCGAGGAGTGAGGGATTTGACAGATCGGTGAGATACTACTATAATTAAGTATACTTAAATAAAGATGCGGATTATTTTATAGTTAGCCTTAAAATCGTTTCGGCGAGGGCGGAGTCGCACGGTAATGTGCGATTTTTGTCCATGCAACTTTTCATGGGTTTTTACCATGGAACGGGAAATCAGAGGAGTGCTGGTTTGTGGCGACCAATGACGGGGTTCCGCTGGCCCATCTAAAGGCGGGGGAGAGTGGTGTGGTGTTGCGCTTGGGAGGTGGTAGTAGGTTTGTGGGGCGTATGGCAGCACTGGGGTTCACGCCGGGGACGACGCTGAATGTGGCGCGCAACAGCGGGCGCGGCCCCATCATTGTGAACTTGCTCGATACACAGATCGCTCTGGGACGAGGTCAGGCCTACAGGGTTTATGTGCGTCAGAGGAGAGATCATGAGTAGCGAACAGGTTACGACGATGAGCGTGGCCAAGAAGACGGCCACGTTGGCCCTTGCGGGCCAGCCGAACGTGGGCAAGAGCACGGTATTCAACATTCTTACCGGCCTGCATCAGCATGTGGGCAACTGGCCGGGCAAGACGGTGGAGCAGCGGGTTGGTCGGTTGGAGCACGACGACGTGATCTTCCATGTCGTCGATCTGCCCGGCACCTATTGCCTGACAGCGGCCTCTCCTGAGGAGCGTATCACCCGCGACTTTATCATCCATCAGAAGCCCGACGTGGTCGTCGTCATCATCAATGCGGCCGCTTTGGAGCGAAATCTGTATCTGGTGGCTGAGCTTCTGACCCTTAAGGCTCCCCTCATCATTGGGCTCAACATGGTCGATGTCGCTGAGCAGGAGGGTTTTGATGTGGACCCCAAAGTCTTGTCGGCGAACCTTGGCGTGCCCGTCGTTCCTATGGTGGCCTCGCGAGCTGTGGGTGTTTGTGAACTTGTGGATGAGGCCGTGGCTATCATTGAGGAGGCTCCCCGCGGCGAACCAAATTGTCCCCACGTTCGCCAGGATCATCAGCAGGTGGTGGATGAATTGCGCGCCCTTGTCCAGGAGTATGTCCCCTCTTCGTATCCACGCGATTGGGTGGCCCTTAAGCTCTTTGAGGGCGATGAAGAGATCACCGCCATGATGCGAGATGTTCTGCCTTCCGAGCGATGGGAAAGAGTGAGCGGTATTCTACGACAGCATGAGGATGCCGTGATCGCTGTGGCCAGTGGCCGCTATGAGTGGATAGGCCGGGTGACGCGCACCGCATTCAAGCGCCCGCGGGTGGGGCGCATCACCTTCACTCAGCGCATCGACCACTTGGCCACGCATCCCTTTTGGGGATTGGTGGTTCTCGCGCTAGTCCTGGCTTTCATATTCGAGGTTACGTATGCTTTGGGCGGTCCCCTTCAGGAATGGATGGCCACCCATGTCGTTGAGGCCTTTGCCGCCTGGGTGTCGGGCCGCCTGGTGAGCGGTCCCGCTTGGCTCTCGGGTCTCATTGTGGATGGCGTCCTGGGCGGTGTGGGAACGGTGCTTACGTTCATTCCCATTCTTGCCGTCTTTTTCGCCAGCATGGGCCTGCTGGAGGATATAGGCTACATGGCCAGAGCGGCTTATATCATGGATCGCTTCATGCACGCCATCGGGCTTCACGGTAAGAGCTTTATGCCTCTCTTTTTGGGCTTTGGCTGCAATGTACCCGCCATCATGGGCGCACGGATTATCGAGTCCAGGCGCAGTCGCCTTCTCACCATCATGCTGGCACCATTAGTGCCCTGTGCCGCGCGCTTGGGCGTCTTGGCAGTTCTGGTGCCCATATTCTTCCCCCGCAATGCGACGCTGGTCATCTGGGCTCTGACGGGGCTTCCCCTTGTGGTGCTGGCCGTGGCGGGGGCTCTTGTAAACCGGCTCGTGTTGAGGGGCGAAGAGGCCGCCTTTATCATGGAAATGCCTCTTTATCATATACCCTATCCCAAGAGCATTGCCCTGTTGGTCTGGCGGCGGATACTGGCCTTCTTGCGCAAGGCGGGGACGGTCATTCTGGTGGTTTCCGTCATCGTGTGGGCCCTGGCCACATTCCCCAATGGGGATATCGATACTAGCTATATGGCCGCTATCGGGCGTTTCCTGAGTCCCATAGGCTCCTTTATGGGGCTGGGATGGAAGCCGCTAGTCGCCATACTTACGAGTTTTGTGGCCAAGGAGAATGTGGTGGCCACGTTGGGTGTGCTGTATGGTGTGGGGGAGAATTCGGCCGCTCTGGCCCAGGTGTTATCGACAAGTCTGAGCAGTCCCTCTGCGCTGGCGCTGCTGGTTGCAGAGATGCTCTTCGTTCCCTGCGTGGTGACGCTGGCTGTTATCAAGCAGGAGACTGGCTCCTGGAAGTGGGTGCTGGTCAATGTGGGGTTTTTGACGGGGCTAACCGTTGTCGCTAGTGCCATCACCTATCATGTAGCCGCACTGGCTCTGTGAGGGCAAAATGACGTTGGAGAGACTGTTAGAAAGCCTGGTCCATAGCCAGGATCATACCCTGAACGGGCTGGCTTCGGAGTTGGATGTGAGCCCCGGTCTCATGGAACAGATGCTGCATGATCTGGAGCGGGGGGGCTATGTCCATCGTATAGAGGCTGTGTGCAGTGAACGGTGTGAGAGCTGTCCCTATCGGGGCCGGTGTGGTGTCACGCAGGGCGGCCGCATTTGGACGCTGACGGAGAAGGGGCTGCGCAACGTCAACGCCTGAGTCGCTTCGGTTCTTTTTTGCTTCCCGGAGGTGGAGATATGAACCTTAGGCTTCTTCCTCCTCTTGCTCCGGCACCATCTCCTGCAAATGCTCCTCAATCTCTGCCATGGCTTCGGATTTTTCCACATCGCAAGCCAGAGCCAGTTCCCCTGCCAACATTTCCTTGCCTCGCTCTATGAATCTACGGTCCGTCATGCATAGCTTGCGCCACGTGCTCATGTAAAAGAGGATGCGCACCGCAGAGGCTACTTCCTCGAACTGCCCAGAGCTGAGCTTCTCCATGAGCGTTGCCTTGCGTGCCCGAAAGTTCCTTTGCACAGCGTCGTCATCGGGGGCGTCTTCCAGCAACATGGAAAGCTTTTTACGTAACATAAAGGGTTTGCCCACCCGGCGCAGCCCAAGGTTCTCTGCTTTGTTGACGGGGACCATCAATTGCATTGAGGGATCACTCAGAGAATTGATGACGTAATAGGAGTTCTTCTTCTCGCCGATGCTTTTCTCTTGAATAGCTGCTATGATCCCTGCGCCGTGAAAAGGATGTACAACCTTGCTGCCGATTGCATACATTCTGAGAGAATACCTCCTTTGGTAGTAGAAGACCTCAAGGAGCGATACCCCGCTTTCTTATCAGCCCGTGGTGTGCCACGGAGAGTGAGCGGATAGCAGATGACGTGGCAATGTAGAGGGTTATCTTCAAACGAGAGCGCCACCCGGATAAGCGATCTCCGACTGGCATGCCAAGAGAGAGCGAGGGTACCCAATGAGCCCACACTACCGACTTTGTGAATGCTCTGCCCTCCCTATGATCGATCAAATACACCATTCAAAGTTTACATAGATATTATATGCTCAAAGGGAGCAGACGTCAAAAAAATCGCGTACTGATGTGCCGTCTACTTTCTTTGCCGGTACAGCGTGGGGTCAATGACGTTGCTCATGGCTTCCTCGTCGAGATTTCCTCCCAGGAAACGATTGACGCTGGCGGCCGCTTTGGAGGGATCCGCTATGGCCTCGTTGTAGCAGATGTAGAGTGCCTCCACGTGTGGTTGTTTGCGCAACCAGTCCTTGCTCTCTGCCAGATGTTTCTCAAAAAGTTCTCTTAAGCTTTCATCGTTCACCTCATCCGTCGGCTTGCCTTCGCGCTGGAGCATGCGCCTCTGCGACGCCAGCACCTCGTCCAGGTGGCGCTCCATGAACACCACTTTGTACGTATGCCCTCGCGGAAGATGCTCCAAGAGGGCCGATATGACCTTGACCGCCCTGCCTCTGGCCTCTTGCACCCATTCCTTGTCGTGCTCCAAGGCCTTTACCCGCTCAAACTCGTAATAGCCATCAGGATTGTCCGCGTTGGCCTCCCTCACTCCGTCCGTCAAGGTGGGTACGCCGCCTGCCTCCAGCATTCGCATCATCATGGATGTTCCAGAGCGAGGAAGCCCTGATACGACGATAACGTCGTTCCGGTGCCCCGTTCGCTCTTTTCTCCCTTTCCCAAGCAGGCCGGAGAATATTCTCTTGAGGTCCATGTCTCTCGTATCCTTTTCACAAGCCTCTGTCTCTTCAGATTCTGCGCCTTAATATGAGATGCGCTCGCTATTTGCAAAGGCGCTTGTGAAGTCGTCCATATGCGATTGTATCATTAGCACCATATCGGGTAAAGCCTTCTTCCGCGCCCGAATGAGGGGTCCATATAGCTCTTGACATTCGAGCCGTTTTCTGATAGATATACTTCCAGTATATTGTATCTTTGCTCGGGGGCGATGATTCCATGGTAATGCATCATTGCCGCTGGTGGTAGAGCCCCTGGAGGGTGCTATAGACACGAGCCTCCCGCCTGTTGTAAGGATGAATCGTGCGTGCTGTTGATGGTAAGCCGAACATAGTCTTCATCGTACTGGATACCCATCGCTGGGATCGCTTGGGCTGCTACGGCTATCCCAAGGATACGTCTCCCAATCTGGACGCCTTTGCGGAAGGGGCTATTCTGTTCGAGAATGCCATCGCGCCAGCGCAGTGGACGATTCCCTCTCACGCTTCCATGTTCACCGGCGAGCCGGCCAGCGTCCATCGGACGTTGCAGGCAAGCGATGTCCTCCCCCTTCCTTTTACGACGCTGGCCCAGCGGCTGCGCGCTATGGGCTACCACACCACCGGGTTCTGCAATAATCCGTTGGTGGGTGTGCTCGACAACGGACTCCGCCGAGGATTCGAGGCTTTTTACAATTACGGTGGTGCTGTGCCGTCAGGACGCTCTAGGCCGTCGGCTCCCTTGTTGGAGATGCTGCATCCGTTGCGTACATTCGTCACGGGCCTTTTGCGGGGGATGATCTTTCCCATACAAAACGCCTTTGCCAACTCTGTGGAGCTTTTCCAAGGCGCTTTGAATCCGTTCTGGGTGCGCATCTGGACGCGGGTTGCCAATTTCAAGGGGAACACCTCGCGTTCTGTGCAGGACATGGCGCATTTCGTCGAGGAAGGTTTCTCTCAGCACACGGAGCCTTATTTTCTATTTTTGAACCTCATGGAGACCCATGCGCCGTATTCCGTGCCCCGGCGCTATGCCCAGCGGTTCGCTCCCCTGGCACTGAAAAACAGGGAGGGCCGGCGCTTTCTGCGTCATTTCAATGCCCAGGCCCTCGATTGGTTCACCCCCTTGGAGAAACCCCTTTCTCCTGTGCAAGGGGAGGTGCTGAGCCAAATGTACGATGCCGAGGTGGCCTATCAGGATTCCCTCCTTGAGGAATTGCTCGCACTGCTCGATCGGGGCGAACGTCGGCAAGACACGATGGTCATTTTCGTAGCCGACCACGGGGAGATGCTGGGCGAGCACCAGTTCATGGGCCATGGATTCGGCGTCTATCAAGAGTTGATCCGTGTACCCTTGCTCATCCGCTTGCCCGGTCAGGGCGAGGGCACGCGGGTGACGGCCCCTGTGTCCACGCGGCGGCTCTTCCATACCATCTTGGACACTGCTGGCGTCGAACAGATAGAGACGGCTTATGGCGAGCCCCTCTCCATCAAGGACGAGAGCTTGTCCCGAGTTGCTGAAACGGGCGCTGACGACGGCTCGGTGGTTTTCAGCGAGGCCTATGCCCCTGAGTTTGCTCTCAAGGCCATGGAGACTCGCAAACCCGCGGTGATCGAACGGATGCATTGCCGATCCACCTATCGGGCAGCAATCGACAGGATGCACAAACTTGTGGACATTGAGGGTGTGGGAGAGAGGTTCTTCTCTCTGAACACCGATCCCAGGGAGGAAGAAAGCGCCCTTACGAGATACGTGGATGCAGAGGGGGCGCGGAGCCTGAGAGCAAGACTCAAGAGTTTTCTGCAGAATGCGATGGCTTGTAGCCCCCGCCTGCAGGGGCGGCAAACCGCAGACACCGATGATGCGGCCCTGCGGCAGCGCCTCCGCCACCTCGGCTATATGGAATAGCCCCTTCGCGAATCGATAGGGCGATTGGTCCTTCCAGTTGCATCCATCCTCTATTCTGGATGACTCACTGTGTCCGCACTGCTCCTTTTCCCCAACCAGGCCCGCCTATTCACGGCGGGGCATGGTCATGCATGGTCATGTACCTCTTTGACCCCGCTTTCTGCAGCCGTGTATAATGGGCTAGGTGGAAAGGCAAGAGGGAAGGGCCCTCTTGGTGTGAACCCTCTCTGTTTTCTAGATGATGGAGCGAGTCTATGCCGGCTATCAAAGACGTGGAGTTTCGTGAATTCTCCGCCAGACATCATAACGCGGAGCGCAACTGGCTCGTGGTCAAGTTAAACACGGACGACCCCCAGATCTATGGTCTGGGTGACGCGAGCCCCATGGAAAACGAGGAACAGGTCAAGGCGCTGGTGAGGCAATTCGTCGAAAAGTACCTGGTGGGCAAGGACCCTCTCGATTCGGAGGTCCATTGGACGACCATGTATCAGGATCCTCACGCGCGGGGCGGGCGCCTGGCAACCACGGCCCTCTCGGGGCTCGATATCGCCCTATGGGACATCAAGGGCAAGGTGCTTGACAGGCCCGTCTACCAGCTCTTGGGCGGGGCGCAACGGAAGAGGATACGCGTCTATGCCAACGGCTGGTACACGAACCCTGGCACGCCAGAGCAGAATGCCGAGGAGGCCAAGCATATCACCATGGCGCCACATAACGTCTGTTCCCCCGTGGGCGCTCAGGCGGAACTGCATCTCGATGCCTCCAGGCCTTTTTGCAGCGCATTCTGTCGGGTGCGTTCGAGCGCAGCGAGGAATACTGGATCATGGTGCGCCTGGAACAGCTGCGTCGGACGGGGCCGGGGCACCTGCAACTCGTGATCAAGTATATGCAGGAACTCGTGGGTCTTGCCGGGGGCATGAACGGCGACGGAGCCCAGTTGCCCGACGAGATCAAGCAGCAGGTGAAGAGCACGCTGCAGGAGGCGGGCTGGCTCGATTAAGCGGGCGCCCTTTATGATGTGATATAGATCAACGAGGAGACAAGATGATAAACGCTGCAGTTGTGGGATATGGATATTCGGGAAGATCCTTTCATTCCTATTTGATCGGTCTTGCCGAGGGACTCAGGCTCTATGCCATCTCTACGCGGAGTGAGGAGCATCAGGAGCAGGCGGCCGAGGAGCATCCGGAGGCCAATATCTACTCCAGCCTCAATGCCCTCTTGGCCGATGACGACGTTGACTTGGTAGTGCTGGCCACGCCCCACTATACGCACCATGATCTGGCCATCAAGGCCATGAATGCCGGCAAGCACGTGGTGGTGGACAAGATCATGTGCATGAACGCCCAGGAAGCGGAGGAGATGATCGAGGCCAGCGAGCGTAACGGCGTGATGCTCTCGGTCTTTCACAATCGGCGTTGGGATTGGGATTATTTGACGGTCAAGAAGGTGATCGAGGATGGCCTCCTCGGCGATCCTTACCTCTTTGAAGTGGCCATCATGCGCTATGGCGCGCCCCGGGGCTGGCGCGGGGTCAAAGCCCAGAGCGGGGGCATCCTCTACGATTGGCCCGCCCACTTTGTGGACCAGGCCCTCCAGTTAGTCCCTGCCCAGGTCGAGAGTGTCTTCTGCGACATCAAGTACCGGGACAAGTGGGCTATCGACATCGGAAACTATGGCAAACTCGTGATTCGCTTCGCCAATGATGTCCTTTACCAGATCGAGATCAGCAACCTGGCCACCATTGAGAGGCCCCGCTGGTACGTGCTGGGGGATCGGGGCGGCCTGATCAAGTACGGGCTGGATCCCCAAGAACCGGCCATGCTGGAGGGGGACATCGACGCGGCCACCGAGGATCCGGCCCACCGCGCGCGCGTATGTACTATGATTGAGGGGGAACGGGAAGAGAGGATCATCGAGAGCCTGAAGGGAAGTTGGAAGTCGTACTATCGCAATATCTCGGAAGTGCTTAACGACGGGGCCGAACTCGCCGTTAAACCCCGGGAAGTCTACGAGGCCATGCGCGTCTTTGACGCGGCCATGCAGTCTGCGGAGATGGGTGAGGTTGTAGAGTTGACATAATACATATCGCTGTTTTGTGGTAGAGTGGAGGAAGCCCCAATGAAAAACGATCCCATCATCACCAAGATAGAGGTACACGAGTTCGAGTGGCAGTTGCAGGATGTGGGCCTGGACCCCGCCGGGGTGATCCCCACCTACAGACCCGGTGACGCCTACACGCGGCGCGGTCTGGCCCTGCGCCTGCACACCGATGTCGGCGTCGTGGGCGAGTACGTGGGAGGGAGTGACCTGCCCCATATCCTCAAGTCGCTGGTGGGGCGCAACGCGCTGGAGCGCGAGAGGATCTATCGGGATATCAAGCTGGCGGGTATGGGTGGTATGGGCACCATCGACATAGCCCTCTGGGATCTGGCCGGCAAGTTCTATGAGACGCCCGTCTACAAGCTGCTCGGCGGCTATCGCACCGAGCTGCCCTGCTACGCCAGCACCATGAACGGCGCCGACGAGGGGCCGCTGTCCACGCCAGAATCATTCGCCGACTTTGCCGAACAGTGTCTTGAACTGGGCTATCCCGCTTTCAAGATCCATCCCTGGCCCGGCGGTCCCATTCAGCGGCACGTGGATGTGGTTCACGCCGTGGGGCAGCGTGTGGGGGATGAGATGGACCTCATGCTCGATCCCTTTTGCTACTATCAGACCTTTGGCGAGGCCCTGGCCGTGGGCGGAGCGTGTGACGAAGAAGGCTTTTTCTGGTTGGAGGATCCCTATGCCGACGGCGGCAGGGCCGAGTTCGGCCACTACAAGCTGCGGGAGATGATCAAGACGCCGTTGTTGCAGGGGGAAAAGACCCGTGGCGTGGAGCTCAAGACCAACTTGATGCTCACCAAGGCCACCGATTTTGTGCGCGGCGATCCCGTCCCCGATGGCATCACGGCTACCATGAAGGTGGCTCACGTGGCCGAGGGGCTGGGACTGGACGTGGAACTCCATGCCAGTGGACCGGCCCAGCGCCATCTCATGGCCGCCATCCGTAACAGTAACTACTATGAGGTGGTTTGGGTGCATCCCGATCTTCCCAACACCCATCCGCCGATCTACAAGGGTGATTATGCGGACAGCCTGTACGCCATCGATGAGAATGGCTGCGTCTCGGTGCCCCAGGGGCCCGGCCTGGGTGTGGAATACGATTGGGACTGGGTGATGGCACACCGTGTGGACGGCGTTGAGTACACGGCGTAGAGCGAGAGGGCGGGCCGGCTGCGCTACGTGGCCTACCACAAACACGGGCTCGTAGTAAGGCACGCAACGGGGAACTAGGCCCCCAGTTCTTCTGAAGTGCCGTCGCCGGTCATGGCAGCCGTCCACTTCGGGCGATAGGTAAAAGGCATAGGCCAGGACCACCTTCCGGCCTACGACTTTGCGCCGCTCGCGCAGGGCTAAAGCCGCAGCGCTACCAAGTTACGCCCGCTCAAGCGGGCTTCCGGAGGCTTGGACACCGTAGTCTGTGATTGTGACGCGGGTATACTCGACAAGTCCTATTGATGAGACGCTATGCTCGATATCTGCGAATGGCCGCCATCAGCATGCCGCCCACGATGCTGAGCGCACCGCCCAGGAGAAAGAGTGTGCGATATCCCCGAGCGGCGATGATGAGTCCGCCCGCCAGGCTGACGTAAGCGAAGGCAAGGCCCATGGCCGTGGATACGGCGCCATAGCCCAGGGAGCGCCACTGCTCCTCAAGCATCTCCATCTGAAAGACTTGTAGTGCGGGCATCCACACAGCCGAGAGGGCGAGGACACTCGCCCTGCCCAGGGCGGCGCCGCCCCAATGGGGGATCAGACCAAGGGGCAGCATGCTGAAGCCCATGCCAAAGGCGGCGGTCATCAGCGTCCACCTGTTGCTTCGGTGGTCAGCTAGTCTTGGCACTACAAAGGGCGCCAGGATGCAGAGGAACTGTCCGACCCCGGTGATCAGGCCAATAGAAGCGGGGGAGAGTTGAAGATCGGTGTCCGCATAGGCGTTAAAGAAGGACTGTGACGTGGCCCACCCACCATTGCTAAAATACACGTGTAGCACCATCAAGGCCACGGGAAGCAGGGGGAAGGTCCCCTGTGGTTCCGTCTTCTCTTTTTTGGAAACGCTGCGATCCACGTCGCGCATGAGGAAGATGGGCATGAGTCCTGCCAGCCCCACGACAGCTCCCACCCACAGGGACAGGCGGTAGGGGCCCGGGAGATCCAACGTTTGCCCCAGGGCCTTGGCGAACCAGCCGGGCAGCATGCCCCCAACCACGGTTCCCAAAAAGGTCCCCAGCCCTCTCAGGGCGTTGCTCAAAGCGTAGGCGCCGTTGCGGGTCTTTGGCGTGGTGACCGCCATGAGGGCAGGGACCAGGTTGACGTTGAGCATGGACCAGCCCATGGTCAGGAAGGCCTGGGAGGCGATGGGCCAGGCCACCTGCAACCATAGAGGCACGAACTCTGCGAGGGGCAGGATGGTCATACCCAGCACGGTGATGACGCCGCCCACAAACATGACCCTTTTCGGTCCGAAGCGCGTTCCCAGGGCGCCACTGGGGATACTCATGCCCATGTAGGTGAAGACCCCGGTGGCGTTGAAGAGGCCCACGTACTGGGGGCCATAACCCAAGCGGAGTACATAGAGAACCTTGAGCAGTATCTGGATACCGTAGAAGCTGATGGCGAATACGCCGGATACGACGAGGAGGAGCTTGGTAGCGCGATCAAAGTTGTGGTTGGGAAGTAGTTCGATGTTCACGAGACCTCCAGATATTGTGTCGGTAGTGTGGCGGGTGCTCCTTATCGATGTATGATCACGGCGCGTCAGTCCCACGATTACCTTTATGAGGTGGGGGCTTATGAAAATGGTACTGTGGGGAAGGACGATGCAAGCGGCGCTCTGGGGAAAAAAGGATTTTCCCATCCACGCCCCGATGCAAACATTGGGCGGTGACCACTTGATGTGAAGCGATTATATGCCTGGACAAAGAGGAGGTCAAAGGGGAGAAGGACAACATGCTCCTTTAGACCGCTAGACGAACAGATGGTAGAATGTCACGATAATATCCGTCTGGTTTGTAAAGAAAGGATCAGCATGGAATTGTACGGTTGGGCGGGCAAGATACTGCGGGTAAACCTCTCCAAGGGAGAGGTGTCCACTATGGATACAAGGGACTATGTCCCCAAGTTCGTCGGAGGCCTGGGGGTGGCGGCCAGGATTGCCTGGGATGAACTGGGGCCGGAGGTGGGCCCCTTTGATGCGGAGAACATGCTCTTTGTCATGGTGGGGCCGCTGACGGGCACGTTGGCCTCTGGCGGGGGGCGGGTGGTGGTGGCGGGGATCGCACCGCAGCAGCATCCGCCAGCCT
>JAYENT010000024.1:21503-23980 GCA_034722245.1 Chloroflexota bacterium | reverse complement strand
CCAAGGCTCAGATAACGCTGGACGAGGGGGCAAGGTACGTCTCGACCTTTAATCAGAGGGAGGGAAGGGCGGGCAAGATCGAGTTCGACTACGAGGTGGACGTGGGGGCGAATGGCGTGGCGGAACTCAACGCTCGCGCGATGGGATATGGGGACGATGAGATCACCATCAAGGAGACGATTCGCCTGAATGGCCAAGGCGCCCGTGGCGTGGCCAAGTCTCGCCTCGCGCTGCGCGACCGCGCGCGTGGCAACGTCTTTGGCACGACCGAAGGGAACGCGCCCTTTACCCGTGGACACGTGGACTGCGTCGAGATCGTACGCGATGAGGCTGAGGCCGAAGCCGTACCGGTGGTGCGCGTCACCGACCATCGCGCCCAGGTCACCCACGAGGCGGCCATCGGCACCGTGGATAAGAAGGAACTGGAGACGCTGATGACGCGCGGGCTGGACGAAGAGGAAGCGGTGGACGTCATCGTCCAGGGCATGCTGGGGGCGTAACCGGTGCTACGAGGAGAAGCCAATGAAAAAGGATGTGGATTGTGATCCATCCGGATCACAATCCACCCCACCGCTGCGCGAGGAGGCGGAGCGGCTTTCCGACCTACTTTCACCCTTGACAGCCGTCCACCCGCCGTGTAGAATGCAGGCGAATTTAGGGCTCCAATAGACGATGAGCACGTAATTCTTTTTTGCGTTGCAAGGAGGGCTAGGTGAGGGGCAAGACCCGGTACTGTCTGCGGCTCGCGGTCGTCGTCATCTGCATGCTGTTGGCCTTGCCTCCCTCCCCGGCGCTCGCCGAGGGCGGTTCGCACTGGGAAACCCTCCTGGTCGATGGCGAGACGGCCCGCATCTTTCGCGATGACTATGGCGTTCCCCACATCTCGGCGCCCAGCAATCGCGCCCTCTTCTATGCCTATGGCTACGCCGTGGCCCAGGATCGCCTGTGGCAACTCGACATCTTTCGCCGCGCCGCCCGGGGCACCCTGGCCGAGGTGGCAGGGAGCATGGCCCTCGACAGCGATAGACACGCGCGTCGCCACGGCTACACCGAGGCCGAGTATCAGGCTCTCTTCGATAAGCTCACACCAGAGGCTCAGGAAATCCTCACCGCCTATGGCGATGGCATCAACGCCTACCTCGACGTCGTTCTCGCCGACCGCGATAAACTCCCCTGGGAGTTCCATCAGCTTGGCTACGATCCCGCCTATTGGCAAGAGACCGACACGCTGGCCATCAGCCGCTTCATGGCCAACCGCTGGGGAGAAAAGGGCGGGCGAGAATTACAGAATCAGGCCCTGCTGCAGTCCCTCGTCAGCACCTACGGAGAGAGCGTGGGCAGGGCCATGTTCGAGGATCTGCGCTGGTTGAATGACCCCGAGGCCCCCGTCTCTGTTCCCGTTTCCCATGAGGTGGAGGCGCTGGCGGCGCTGGGACGCCCTCTGGACCGTCCCACGCTGCCCGGCGTGGAGGCCGTCGCCCGGGCGGTGGACGCGCAGCGGAAGGCGGCGCGTGACGTCTGGGAGAAATATGGTATCCCCACCAAACTGGGAAGTTATGCCTGGGCCGTAGGGCCTTCGCGCTCCGCCAGCGGGCATGCCATGCTGTTGGGCGGGCCCCAGATGGGCTGGGACGCCCCCGATATCGTCCACGAGGTGCAACTCACGGGCGGACAGGGCTTTGACGTCATCGGCGTGGCCTTTGCCGGCACCCCCATGGTCTCCATCGGGCACAACCGCTCCGTGGCCTGGACGGTGACCAGCGGCATGGGGGACAACGTGGACATCTACGTTGAGTCACTGAATCCCCTGGACGCGGAGCAATACTGGTACGACGACGCCTGGCGTACCATGATCACCCGCACGGAGACCATCCCGGTGCGGTGGGGAACTCCCGCGGTGGAGACGGTGCGCCGCACGGTCCACGGCCCCGTGTTCTACATGGATGCGGCGAACAACCTTGCCTACAGCATGCGGCGCGCGCATTGGATGCGGGAGGATCTTATACTCTCGGGGATGCTCAGCATGGCGCGCGCCGAGAACCTCGCCGAATTTGAGGCGGGCGTGCAGGATCATCAGGTCTCCAACAACATCCTGTATGCCGACGTCGAGGGCAACATCGCCTATTGGCAAGCCGGCGCGATCCCCATCCGACCCGATGGCGGCCACGTGGGGCGCTTCCCGTGGCGCGGCGACGGCACCGAGGAATGGCAGGATGAGGTGCGCGCCATTCCCCACGCCGTGAACCCCGAGCAGGGGTATCTGGTCAACTGGAACAACAAGGCGTGCGCCGACTTTGACAACGGGGATACCGTTCTGCTGGGCAAGCAGGATCGCGTGCTGGAGATCGAGGAGATCCTTGCCGCCGACGAGAGCGTGTCGTGGGAAGAGATGAAGGCCATCCCCGTGGAGATCGCCGCCTTCGAACTCATGGGCGATGAGACCCGTTACCTCCTTCCCTACCTGCTGGCCGCCATCG
>JAYENT010000024.1:0-21403 GCA_034722245.1 Chloroflexota bacterium | reverse complement strand
GAGATCCTTGCCGCCGACGAGAGCGTGTCGTGGGAAGAGATGAAGGCCATCCCCGTGGAGATCGCCGCCTTCGAACTCATGGGCGATGAGACCCGTTACCTCCTTCCCTACCTGCTGGCCGCCATCGCTGAGGAGGCGCCCGATGACGAGCGCTTACGGGAGGCGGCCGCGCGGCTGGCGGCCTGGGATGGCCGCCTGGTCGAGGACGCCGTGGCGGGCACGGAGATACGATGCGAGGAGCAGATCTGGAGCACGTGGCTATCGCAGACGCGCCTGAATACGTTCGGGGACGAGTTCAGATCGTATTGGAGCGAGACGGACATCAACACCCTGATCCACGCCCTGGATGGCGAGGCGTCGGGGGTGCCACCATCGCGCGACTACTTTGACGACGTGTACACGGAGGCCACAGAGACGGCCGACTATATCCTTGTGCAGTCGCTGCGCCAGGCCCTCGACTTCCTTGAGAGCGAGGAAGGGTTCGGCACGCCGGATATGGAGGCCTGGACCGAGGAGCGCCCCCCCATCGCGTTCGTCCATCCCCTGGGGCTCCACCTGGGCCAGATCCCCCTGTCCAACCGCGCCACCTACGCCCAGGTCATCGAGATGGGCCAGCCCATGCGGGCGGTGAACATCATCCCCCTGGGGCAGAGCGGCTTCATCGACCCCATCACAGGCGGCCCCGATCCCCACTTTGGCGACCAGCTCGACCTGTATCGGCAGTTCGCATACAAGCCCATGCGCCAGATCTCGCCCTCGATCTGGTACTTCCCCCTCGTCTTCCCAAGCAGCGATGGAACAGCATTCGGCAACAATTGGCCTCGCAAGGAGGTGGCAAAATGACACATCCGGAATTCCGCAGGCTCTTGACGGGTATCGCTATGGCGTTGGTGTTCGTGGCCCTTGCGCTAATCGCCGGGCAGGTTTCGGCGGACGGCGTCACACCGTGCACCATCGAGCGGGAACTGATGCCGGTATTGGTGACAGGAAGCGAACTTCCCATGTTGCAGGGGGCGCCGGCGGACTCCCTGTTCGTCTATCGCTACTGGGAGGGAGGCTGGGAGCAGATCCCCTTCCAGGTGGATCGCGTCGTGGGGGGCGTCTATACCGATACAGAGGGCCCCCTGGGACCGGAGGACGAGATCGCCCTCATGGCCTCCGACCTGGGCGATCTCCCGTCGCCCGTGGATATAACCTCTACCCTGGACATCAGCCCCACGTGGTACCAGATTGAAGTGACCGATCCTTTGACCCCCACCCACAAAGGCTGGGCCTACGTGGTCCGTTCCAGCAACCTGACCCAGACCTTCACCCAGACCTATGCCTCGTTTGATGCGGAGAACAATCGGATCACGGCCGACAGATACGTCCTGGGCTTCGCCGAGGGCCACCCCATCTTCGAGTATTTCGCTCTCAATAATAGCGACGTGGATATCCTCGATCGCACCAAGATCCGGGCCCAGACACTGTTTGGTCCTATGACTGAGAATGATATACCCGTTGACGTCAGTCTGGTAAAAGATGGTCCCGTTCGCGTCATCGCTGTACAGGGAGCGGTCATCGAGTATATCGGGTATCCTGGCCTGATACAGACGGGCCTCGCCTATGATCTTTCGACCATCCCTTTTGGTGTCGAAAGCGTGCGGTTGTCCATGGATTTCAACTCTAATGTTGTGACATCAACGTTCTACAACACGAACACCCTGGCGGGCGGCGTTACCATAGATGGCAACGATGATCCCGTTGCGCTGACGCCCGTCAGCACGTGGTGGCAGGTCAGCGGCGAGACGGGGACCCTGGTGCAGGTGGCGGATCTCTCTGGCGTGGGGGGCACAAAGACCAACTATTACAAGGACGATGACGCGTTGGATGATAAGGATACCGGGGATCAGAGATCCTATGGCGATACGGGCATCGAGGTCATCTCACCTAGGGGGAACATCGTTTACAGCTCACAATATGCAATTCTGCCGCCGAACCAGCCTAACCTGGGCTCGGACGGCGTGGATCGCTTGCTTCAGCCGCTGCAGGTCGAGACCACCATGGGCGGGCCCGTGGTCCACTTGTACCTGCCCGTGGTGATGAAGCACTGGGTACAATGAAAAAGCGAGCCATTTGAGGTTTTGCCAGCCCTACCTGTTTACGGCGGGGCATGGTTAACCCTCCTCGTCAGCAGCGGCCTGAAGAGCCGATGCTGGTGAGAGTAAAGCCCTGCGCACTTGCGTTTTTCCCGTTTACGTTGTAAACTTGTTATTGAGGCGATGAGGAAAGGATGGCCGCATGGTAGGCGAGGGTAGACAACAGGCTCTGGATACCACCTTGGCACAGATCAGAAAGCGCTTTGGCGAGGGAGCCATTATGCGCATGGGCAGCGCCCCTCGGCAGGATGTGGAAGCGATTTCCACGGGCTCTCTGCAGTTGGACCTCGCCCTGGGCATTGGAGGCATCCCCAAGGGGCGCGTGATGGAGATCTATGGCCCCGAGGCTTCGGGCAAGACGACGCTATGCCAGCACATCATCGCCGAATGCCAGAAGGCGGGGGGCATCGCGGCGTTCATCGATGCCGAGCACGCGCTGGACCCCAGTTATGCGGAACGCTGTGGGGTCAACATTGATGATCTTTACCTCTCACAGCCGGATACGGGTGAGCAGGCCTTGGAGATCGCCGAGGCTCTGATCCGTAGTGGCGCCGTGGATGTAATTGTGATCGACTCTGTTGCAGCATTGGTGCCCGAGGCAGAGATTGAGGGCGATATGGGAGATGCCCACATGGCCTTGCAGGCCCGCCTCATGTCCCAGGCCCTGCGCAAGATCGCAGGAGCCGTCAGGAAAAGCAATACGGCCATCATCTTTACCAACCAAATACGCACAAAGATCGGCGTCTTTTTTGGCAACCCGGAAACGACCCCCGGTGGTTTGGCGCTCAAGTTCTACGCGGCTGTGCGCCTCGATATGCGCAGGATGGAGGCCATCAAGGACGGCAGCGAGATCATTGGCAACCGCGTTCGCGTGCGCGTCAAAAAGAACAAGGTGGCCCCTCCCTTCAGATCGGCCGAGTTCGACATCATGTTCGATCACGGTATCTCCAGGGAAGGGTCCGTGCTGGATGCCGGAGTGGATATGGGCATAATCGATAAGCGTGGCTCCTACTATTACTATGGGGAGGAGCGCCTGGCCCAGGGAAGGGAGAACGCAAAGGATTATCTCACGGAGAATCCCGACCTGCTGGACACCATAGAACGGCATATCCGCCAGGAGGCGGGGCTGATACCGAAGGATGAGGAGGACGAGGCACAGGCTGAGGCCGTGGAGGCAGACGAGGACGCGGCAGATGGGGAGGCCGCAGAGGAAGACTGAGCTGACGTCGTCCTCTGTGTCAGAAGGGCCCGGCGGCGGCACGTTTGTCAGGCCAAGCGAAGCCGATCCTGGACATCATTCTACTGCATCATACCACAACCAAGTACGAGTTGATCGTCGATGCTTCATGATATCAAACGCGATGCCGCGTAGGGTGTATATGCTAACCTGAGGAGAGCTGTCGGAATCGCTGTTCGTTCTGTTCCTTGGTAATCTGTTTTTTCAATACTCGACATCACTCGATAGTAAGGGGAGCGTGGGGTTGTGGTTTCGGCTGCAACCCCTTTGCGCTATAAAGGGGGTTCATGCCCGGCAAGATTACGGCACTGAAGGCACAACGGAAGGCGCGGAATCGTGTCAACGTCTTTCTGAATGGAGCGTACGCTTTCAGTTTGCAGAGGATCCTCGCGGGCAGGCTCCATGTGGGACAAGCGCTGAGCGAGGGGCAGATCGCCGATCTAAAGGCCCAGGATGTGCGAGAGATGGCCTATGAGCGCTGCCTGCATTATCTCTCCTATCGCCCCCGCAGCACGTGGGAGATGCGGCGGTATTTGCGGAAAAAGGGCGTGGACGAGAGGACGACGGACGATGTACTGCAACGTCTTTCCAAGGCGGACCTCGTGGATGACGTCGAGTTCGCGCGATTTTGGATCGAGAACAGGAAGAGACATCGGCCTCGTGGGCCATGGGCCCTGCGCGATGAATTGCGTCGGAAAGGAGTCTCTCGCGATATCATTGAGAGCGTCCTGGAAGACGAGGATTTGGAACAGGAAAAGGGGGCTATGCGGGTGGCCGAAAAGAAGCTGCGGCGGCTCCGCGGCCTGGACGAGGGGACGTTTCGACGCCGCATGTGGGGCTATCTCAAACGCCGCGGCTTTAGCTACGAGGTTTGTCGGCAAGTTACGGATCATTTTTGGGAACTCGCTTCAGAGCAGGAAGCGAGACAATAACGGGCCTTAGCCCGATGATGATAGATTTCACGAAAGGACATTAAGAAGATGGGAGTTCTTGCTAGAATAGCCGTTTGTATTGTGGGATTGATCGTATCCGCTGCGGCGGGTTTCGCATTGGGGTATTATCTCCGTAATCGCTTTGTTGGACAGAGGATAGCGGAGCGTGAAGAGGAGGCGGAGAGGGTTCTCGAAGAGGCGAAAGCACGCGCCAGAGAACTGGAACTCGATGCCAAAGACGAGGCCATCCGGCTCAAGCAGGAGGTGGAGGAGGACAACAAGCGCCGCGTGCGGGAGCTGAACCGTGAAGAGAGTCGGCTCCAGCATAGACGAGAGAGTCTGGACCACCGCATGGATTCCCTCGAAAAGCGCGAGCGGCACTTGCGCGAGCGCGAGGAAAAGGCCAAAGCCCGCGAGATAGAATTGGATGAGGCGTGGGATGAGCATGTGCAGGAATTGGAGCGTATCGCTGGGTTGAGCCGTGAGGAAGCCAGGCAGATGCTGCTGGACGAGGTGCAAGAGGAGACCAAGGCCGACGCCGCCCGCATCGTACGCGAGATGGAAAGTCGAGCCCACGCGGAGGCGGAGCGAAGAGCGCGCGAAATCATCACGACGGCCATCCAGCGCGTGGCTTCGGATCAGGTGGCCGAGACGACGGTCTCTTCCATTGACCTGCCCAACGACGAGATGAAGGGGCGGATCATTGGCCGTGGCGGCCGCAACATCCGAGCCTTTGAGAGCGTGACGGGGGTGGATCTGATCGTCGACGATACCCCCGACACGGTTGTCCTTTCCAGCTTTGACCCCGTACGCAGAGAGATCGCGCGGATAGCGCTGGAGCGCCTCGTGCTTGACGGCCGTATCCATCCTGGTCGCATTGAGGAGATGGTGGAAAAGGCCAAAGAAGAGGTCAACAACGTGATCCGCGAGGCCGGCGAAGAGGCGGTCATGGAAGTCGGAGTGCACGGCCTGCATCCCGAGATCGTCAAGATGCTGGGGCGTTTGCGCTACCGCACCAGCTATGGACAGAACGTGCTCCAGCATTCCATAGAGACCGCCAGGCTGGCGAGCATGATGGCCTCCGAGCTTGGCGCCGATGTGGACATGGCAAAGACGGCAGGGCTGTTGCATGACATTGGCAAATCCGTGGATCATGAGGTCGATGGCTCTCATGCTATCATCGGGGCGGAGATCGCCGAGCGCTACCATGTGCCCGACGAGATCGTCAACGCCATCGCGGCGCATCATGATGAGCGGGAGCAGTCCACTCTCGAAGCGGTGCTCGTGCAGGCGGCGGACGCCATCTCTGGCGCCCGCCCTGGGGCGCGACGTGAATCCCTGGAGCACTATATCCGGCGCATCAAGGCGCTGGAACACGTGGCCACCTCGTTCCAAGGGGTGGACGATGCCTACGCTATCAACGCAGGCCGGGAGGTGCGCATCATGGTCATCCCCGAGAAGGTCGATGACGTAGCCGCCATCAATATCTCGCGAGATATTGCTAAAAAGGTCGAAGAAACCATCCAGTACCCTGGTCAGATCAAAGTTACCGTTATCCGGGAGACGCGGGCGGTGCGGTACGCCAGATAGCCCGCCTGCAAGGAACCCGTATCTACAATTCCCTGATCATGGCGACTATGTACGCCTTTGTCCTTACCAGGCAGGCCTTGGCTTGCTTTTGACCGTAAGGAGTTCTTTTTCGCAACTCGGAAGAGGAGGCAACGCTATGGGTGTCCTCAAGGTTTCTTCGCGATCCAAGTCTACCGCAGTTGCGGGGGCCATCGCAGGCGTCGTACGCGAAAAGGGTCGCGCCGAGGCTCAAGCGATTGGGGCAGGGGCGGTGAACCAGGCCACAAAGGCCGTGGCTATCGCCCGGGGCTATCTGGCTCTGGATGGCATCGACGTCATCTGCATCCCCGCGTTCACCGATGTCATGATCGGAGACAAGGAGAGGACAGCTATCAAGCTAATCGTCGAGCCTAGATGAAAAATACGGTGGATCTGCACATTCATACCGTTGCTTCGGATGGTCTGTACACGCCAACCCAGATCGTGTCTATGGCACGCCGCAGGGGATTACGCACCATAGCCATTACGGACCACGACACGGTAAGTGGGGTCGCCGAGGCGCTGGAGGCAGCGCGGGGTACATCCTTGGAGGTGATACCCGGGGTCGAGCTCAGCACAAGCAGCGGGGACATCGAGGCGCACCTCCTGGGTTACGGGATAGACTATACGTCTGGCGCCCTTGTTGACAGGCTTGCGCGCTTTCAATCCCTGCGCTTGCAGCGCGCAAAGGAGATATTGCGGAGGCTGCGCGACAAGGGAATCGAGCTTTCCTGGGAACAACTCCTCGATCTGGCCGGCGGAGAGTGTGTGGGGAGGCCCCACATTGCCAGGGCCCTTCAGGACACACACTATGTGGACTCTTTTCGGGAGGCTTTTGATCGCTACCTGGCCGAGGGAAAGCCGGCCTATGTGCCCCGCGTCAAGATGACGCCCTCTGAGGCCATCGACCTGGTGGCTGAGGCGGGCGGCGTGCCCGTCCTCGCCCATCCTTGGGATCAAAGATCCCTTGTGCCTTCCCTGGTCGATGATGGTCTCATCGGGCTGGAGGTGTATTATCCGCAGTACACTCCCTCCATGACCGCGCAGCTCAAACGCCTGGCGGCGCGGCACCAACTGATCTGTACGGGGGGCAGCGATTTTCATGGGCTCTCCATCGCCCCCCAGAATCACCTGGGAGGCGTCCACGTGCCAGCGGCCTGCGTCCAGGCTCTGAAGCGCGCATGCGCCGCAGGGTTCACCAACAAGGGAATGGCCTAGCGCTTGTTCTCTCTCCACGCGCCCTCGGCGCTCATCGCTCCTTGTCGTCCAGAAGGATTCCTATGGGCTCCTCCCCTCGCAGTTGCCCGAGGGTGAGATCGAGCTTGGTGCCGTTCTCAAAGGAGACGCGAGCGGTTTCCGTAAGCACGTTGATCTTTGTGATGCGTCCCTTCCCCATCTCTGTTTCGATTTCTGCTCCTTCTTTGGGGAACTTGCCCTTCACCTCGCAGTAGCGCTCGTACTCGAATCTGAGACAGCAACGCAGGCGCCCACAGAGCCCCGATATCTCCATGGGATCCAGGGGTAGATCTTGTTCCTTGGCCATGCGAATCGATATGGGAGAGAAGTCCTTGAGCCAGGTGGCACAGCAGAGCGGCCTGCCGCAGGGCCCCAGGCCTTCCATGATCTTGGCCTCGTCACGCACCCCCACCTGACGAAGCTCTATCCGCGTCCTAAAGACGTGTGCCAATTTGCGCACCAACTCTCGGAAGTCCACGCGCTCATCCGCCGTGAAAAAGAAGGTCAGTCGCGATCCGTCATAGCTGTACTGTGCATCGATGATCTTCATCTTCAGGCCAAGTTCGTCGACCTGATCCCCGCATTTTTCCACCACCTCTGGTTCCTGCATCTGCAGGCGCTGCGCCTCTATGCGGTCGGCGGGGGCGGCGCGGGATAGCACGGGCTTGAGCTCGCCAACCACCTCCGACTGGTCCACCTTTTTGGGCGCCATAACCACCTCCCCCATCTCTTTGCCGCGAGAGGTCTCGACGATAACGTATTCCCCTTTCTCGATATCCTCTACATCGCCCGGAGAAAAATAGTAGGACTTGTGCGTCCCTCTGAACTTCACACCACACACTATTGGCATAAAGGTCCTCCATGTTTTATCAGTTCAGCGCGACTTGATGCCAGCCCAGGAGGAGCACCTCCAAGGCCAGTCGCGCGTTCACGTTTCGATCCAGTTGCTCCAGTGTAGCCTCCAAGTCGCGAACCGCCGCCTCGGCCTCCACAAAGGCATATTGCTGTGCTATCTGGCGCAGGCTATCGAGAAAGTCGATGTTCACGACCAGGTCTTCGCAGTTGCTGCTCACCAGAAGGAGATCTCGCCACCATCCCTGCCAAAGCTTGATGATCTCGACGAGATCTCCCGCCTTGCTCAGCCGCTCAGCAGCCTGGATGCGCGCTGCCCGCCCCTGCCCTAAGAGCTCCAAGAGTGTCTCCATGTGCTCGCGCCGTTTCTCAAGCCTATTACCCTCTTCTATGGCAGACAGTGCCCAACCGACTTGCCCGGCGGAAAGCCTGGCGATTAGTCTAGCGCGCTCCTCGTCACCGTTCAGGCGTTCGCGGAGGGCTTTTTCCAGACGTGCAAGGGGTACGGGACGCAACGCGAGCACTTGGCACCGCGACACAATGGTGGGCAGAAGCAGATCAGCATCGGTCGCTGTGAGGAGCAGAACGACCCTGGAAGGGGGCTCCTCCAAGCTTTTGAGCAGGGCGTTGGCCGCCTCCGTCGTGGCCTTCTGAAAGTCCGTGATAATGCAGACGCGCCAGCGCCCCTCAACAGGGGAGAGAGACAACGTATGTTGTAGCTCTCGCACCTGATCGATCTTCAGGCGCCCGCCCTCTGGTTCCACGATGGTGACGTCCGGATGGGTGCCCCGCTCGGTTTTGATGCAGGCGCTGCACGTTCCGCAGGGAGGAACATCCCCTAGGCAGTTTAGGGCGGCCGCCATCTCCCTCGCCAGGTGGGTCTTGCCTATGTTGGCAGGCCCTGTGAAGAGGTAGGCATGCGAAATATGTTGAGATTTGATGGCCCCTCGAAGATAATCAACGGCCCATTCATGACCTATTGTCGTCCACATATACCCATTTCAAGGCTTGGCCCTGCAAGCCCAAACGTTCAACATGACAGATTATTTTAGCACCATCCACGATCTTGTGCAAGCATTTCCATCTTTACCCCAGCGCGCCGGTGGCATCCTCAGGTGATAATCGTTTCTCGCACCACGCGGGGATCCTGAAACTCGTCCTGGGCATCCGTGGCGCGGGTCGAAAAGCTCCACACCACACCGCCTTCCTCTCCTGCCTGGAACCAATGCCAGGTGTTGGGGGGGACGGTATGTTGTTCACCAGGGTGAAGGACGATCTCCCGGCGCGATGTATAATATTCTCCCTGACCTGCTGGCGGCGCTCCTCGCGGGTGGGGCGTCGCCTCGCCCGGCACGTAAAGCCGTATCTCGCCCCACTGGCACCGAAGCGTCTCTTCCTTCCCCGCATAATCTCCCAAGGAGGGATGCCGATGCTCCACAAATGTCTGCTGAGGAAACAGAACCAATACCTTGACTGCGATGGCGTCCGTCTCCACCATGCTCAGGATCTGCAGCCCCGTCTCTTCCAGGTTGCTCAGTCCCATGTCCAGCACTTCCATTGCCTCTATTTCCTCGTCGCGAGCGACGAGGCCAGCCCGTCGCAGATATTTCTCCGCCCTTTGGCGCGCGTTGGTATACGTTTTCTCTGTGATCATATGTGCAGCTTCTCCACAGACTTACCTTGCCCTTCATTTTACAGGTCATCTCTCGATTTGACCAACGGATCACGTTCAGCAACAGGTTTAGGGCAGTCCACACATTCGTGGTATAATCGCGCCTCGTGGGTAAAAACGAGGGACTGCTTTTTGGCAAAAGGGACGCTGAAGGCCAAGACAACAAGGCGTAACATCAAACTCTTTGCCCTTAATCACTTTTTCGTCGAAGGGGCCATGACGCTTTCGGAACCCTCTTCGGTGTTGACGCTCTTTGTCAAGGCTCTGGGCGGTTCCAACTTTCTCGTCGGACTCTTGCCCTCCCTGCGCTTCTTCGGTTGGCTGGCGCCCCAGTTCCTTGTGGCGGCGCGCATGCAACGGCTCTCGCGATTTATTCCCATTACGCGGGCTCTGGAGTTCGTTCGCGCGTTCTTCTATCTGGTCATCGCGGTCTTTGCCCTCCACTATGGTATTGGGAATCCTCGATTGGCGTTGCAGGTTTTCCTTGTCCTTTTTATGATCACGCGTTTCGCGGCCGGCAGCTCGTCCGTATCGCGGAACGAGATCATCGCCCGCATGGTCTCCTCCCGAGAGCGCGCCCACGTCGTCTCCCTGCGCCGCCTATCGGGAGGCGTAGCGGGGTTTCTCGCCGGCTTCCTCGTTCGCTACGTGCTCGACGAGCAGATCACTTCCTTCCCTTGGAACTATGCCACCCTCATCGGTGTATCGGGCGTTTCCTTTGCGATAGCCATCATGACGTTGCATTTTGTGGTGGAGCCCGAAACATCCATCGAGCCCAAGAAAGTTGGTGCCCTGGAGCAGTTGAAAAGAGCACCCACTTTACTGCGCAATGATCGGCGCTTCACGCTGTTCGTCCTCATGCGGGGAGCTTCTACCGGTCTCTCCCTGGCAGCCCCTTTTTACATACTATATGCCGTCGAGAAATTGGGAGCCCCCGCCGCCATGGCGGGAGTTTATATCTCCGTGCGGACACTCGCCAGGGTGGTATCGAATATATTCTGGGGCCGGCAGTGCAGGCGGCGGGGCAACCTGTGGGTGCTGAAAGGATCCTTTGTGCTGGCTGTGGGTTGCCCCCTGATCGTCATCTTGCTCTCGTGCTTGCGCTCTGTGCTCTGGCCGGGCGGCGTGCCCCCTTCCCTAATGTGGTTTTTTGGAGCCGTCTTTTTACTGCAGGGGTTGGCCAATTCGGCCCATGGCATCGGGCACATCGCTTACCTGCTTGATATCGCTCCAGCGGATGAACGCCCCACCTATTACGGCTTGGCGAATACCGTGCTGGGGCCACTGTACTTCCTGCCCGCGCTGGGGGGCGCTTTGCTGGACCGTGTGGGCTTTGTGTCGGTGTTTGCCGTGGCCCTGGTCATGATCGTCCTCGCCTATGGGCTGACCGTCAAACTCGGCGCTTTGGAGGCACGCCGCGATGAGCCCGTCGCCGGGACATTGGGCGAGCAGCAGTGTACGTAAATCGCGCCACGGCGAGGGGAAGCACCATCAATGGCTAGAGGAGTTCCCATTTTGATGGTGTCTGTGATACATCGTCATGATGAGAACGAAGGCAAGTAGGGCGAGGCCGCCGAGAAACCAACCTATGAAGGACCAACAGCGCACACAATGGTCGATTTCCAGGGTTCGGGTCTGCCCCCAGCTTATGAGCCAGGAGGCGGCGATCTGGGAATCATCCTCATAACGCACGTTGTACGTCCAATAGCTGCCGGATGACAGTTGATCCCATGCGTGGCGTTGTTCGGCTAGAGCGATGAGGGCCAAACGCTGCCTCAGTTCGTCGGCCTCGTTCTCGGCTGCACCGTCCCGCAGCTCGATGAGGCGCCAGCGGACGTATTGCGCTTTTTGCTTCCACAATTCCTCTGTGCGAGAGAGTTCCACCGTTTCTTTGTAGCGGTATCTTTTCCCCCACGGACGCACTTCCACGTCGTAGCCCTGCAATCCCACGTGCCAGGGCTGGGTCACAAAGGCAGAGATCATGTCGTCCTGCGTGGAGAAGATGCCTTGCATGGCTTGTCCGCACGTCCGTAGATCCTCTGGCGACCGAAAGGGCACTTGGATCTCCAAAAGAGCTTTGTTCGCCCTGTGATTTGGCTGTAAGGTAACTCGACATGCGTCCAGCGCCTCAAGCCGCTGCGCAACGTCCTGTAACCTTTGCTGCCCCTGCGAGGCCAGGGGGGGATAGAATTGGAACTCGTAGGTCACAAACCGACTGGCAGGGCCCAGGTCGACGCGCGTGCGAACCCCGATCAGAGGGGGCGCATAATGAAGGAGGGCTTCCTCGGTTTCAGGGGCCACCGTGCCCTGTATCTGCGTCAGGGCCTCCCTTACTTGGCCCTTTTGTGCCAAGTCAAGCGCCAGGCGTAGTCTCAGGTTCTCCAATTCCTGGCTCTCATAAGGCGTTGGAGCGTTGGGAACCTGCCCCGCCCGTTTCAAGTAGGTCAGAGCGCTACCGGGATCATCCATCTCCCGCGCTCTTTGCGCCGCCCGGTAGTATGTGCGGCTGAGACGGTCGGCCACCTGCTGATTCTGGGGCTCATACTGGAGGATTTTCTCCAATTCTTGTATAACCAGAAGCAGATAGTTCAGGGATAGTTCCGGCGCCAGGTCGGCTCTTTCCAGATAAAGGGTGGCCAGATCCACCCTAGCCTCTGTATTCTGGGGAGAGGCCTTTACTGCCGCTTCAAGGTGGGCCACCATCTGCTCATAGTGATCGGCATAGGGTATGCCCTGGCGTTCAGCGGCGTCTTCAAGGGCGGCGTAGAGCCGGGCCAGTGCATAATGCTGTGCATCGCTTTGCTGCAACGCCTGGAGCCGCTGCCACGTCGGAGGGGCATAGAGGACGGCCTCATGGCATGCAAGGGATTCCACTTCTCCATACTGCCATTCGAGCTTCGTGCCATCGAACTGGTAGTGGCTCGGCTCCACATGTACGAGGATGGACTGTACGGCATACTGGGGGAGTTCCAGTGTCAGGTGCGCGCTCTGCGCACCTCCCCAGCCCTCAACGGGGGACAGGACGGGCCGCCACCTCAAAAAGTAGGTGTCAGACAGGGGCTGAACATACGATAGGCTGAATTCCCTATGTTCGTTGGGGCCCAGCGCCAACTCCCAGACGGCGCTCTGGAAGGTGTCCCCTTCGGTCGGCGGTAAGGCGTTCCCTGCCTTGTCGCGAACGTATACGTCGCGTATCACCAAATGTTCTCCTGGCCGTTCAGGGGACGCGACACGCACAACGCGCGATGCCAGTGTATCGTTGTTCTGGATTTGATAGCGCTGTGTATTGTAGAGTTCGCACGCCGCTCCCTCACAAACGACGGTGGCGGTGGTCACGTACGACGCCAGGGCTATGGATTCCGGAGCGTCCACGGGGAGGAGACAGGGACCAGACGGCGGCTCATCGGCAAGGGCCACGGGGGGCAGGTAGAGAGAAACGAGAAGGCATGCCATGAAGACGACCTCCGTGGCGAGTAGGCGCGCCCATCTGTCGTTGCCATACTTTGCAGAATCCAGAGTTGACACTTGTCGGCATCCGATTGCTCTAGTGGGCGCATGCAGCCGGCTGCAACGCCCGGCATTTTTGCCAGCAAAGTTATCATATGATCTGTAATGGAGAACGTCAATTGCAAACTCGGTTGGAAAGTGTGTTGGTGAGATAGGGACAAGGTGAAGTTGAAAAAGGAGGACTTTGCTGCCCCAGTGGAGAGGGGGAAGGAGGGGGAGCGTGACCAGATTCGGGGGGAATTGGTAGCGCTCATCCATGGCGTTTTGGATGCGGAGAGTTACAAAGAGGCAGAGATTATATCTGGCAGCCCTGAAGGCCCATCAATCAGGAGAGGAGATCTGGAAGTTCCTCAACGTGCACCTTGACGCGGCCTCATGCATCTGCTGGATTGTCATCAAGGGCTTATACGGATAAGTCCAGTTTGATACTTCTGTATGTCGATGACAGTGTGGCCATACAGAAGTATCAAAAGTGGTGCTGGCGAAACTTTCGTCAGCGTCTGAATCGCGGTCGGAACATGGTTCGGATGAGCTTCTTGTATCCTTACCAAGACGCGCGGCACCAGTGCGCATAGCCTAAGGCATGTAAACGGCCTGCTGCGCATGCAGATCAAACGGACTTTGGTCAATATCGGTCGTAAGACGGATTTTTCCAAGAGCACAATTTCAAATGCTATGCCGTGGCACCGGGCATAGAACGGAATATGCACACGTAAGAGAGGCCTTATGCCCTTTGCTTCGCATCTCAGGGCCGTTTCCCCATGAGCATCTTCCAGCGCAATTTGAACAGCTCGCCAAAGGCGCGCAGGATGACGTCGAGGCGAGCGCCGGTCTGACTGCCGGCTATGCGCGGATAGTGGCTCACGGGCTCCTCTGCGATCTCGAACCCCGCCCGCTTGGCGCGCACCAGAAACTCGGCGCTGAAGGTGGCTCCCCGCGAATCCACGTCGATGGCCTCAATGACCTCACGTTTGAACAGTTTGAAGGCGCAGTCCACGTCGCGCGCCGTATAGCCAAAAAGCAGGTTGACAAGCCAGCTCCAGCCGCTGCCAAACAGGGTGCGGTACCAAGGATCGCTGCGATCATAGCGATAGCCGATGACAAGGGCGGCATCGTCGATGCGGGGGAAGAAACGCTCCAACTCTTGCAGGTCAAACTGCAAATCAGAATCGGTGAGAAATATCAGTTCCTTCTCCGCCGCCCAGATGGCATCATACACGGCGGCGCCATATCCCTCGTTCACCGGATGGCGAATCAAACGCACCCGGGGATCTTGGGCGCCGATCTCCTCCACGATGTCGCCAGTGTCATCGGAACTGCCGTCGTCGACGACGACGATCTCCAGGTCTTCCACCATGGGCCCTACATCGTTGCGCACCCTGTCGATCATCCGGGCGATGTTCTCCGCCTCGTTGTAGGCGGGCATACTCACCGTCAGGCTGGTCACGAAAGCCATCCTTCCTCCTGTGCAAACTCAGCGGCGCCCGAGACCACCAAAGAGTAGGCTACGCCACCCATCCCGCGTTGGCTTGGTTTCCTTCTCGTTGGATGGCGCATCGCCCATCCACTCCGCGCTGATCTCGCGAGCCTTGGCGACCGCTTCTTCTAGGGCGCCCCTATTCCCGGCGGCCAGCAAGTCGCGCAGTGCGCCCAACCGGCCGGCGTACACGTCCAGCCAGCGCAATATATTTCCCCTATTCTGCAGGAACACCTCAGCAGAGAGATCGCGGGAGCCGGATAGAAGCAAGAGCGTGTCGGCGAGGGCACCCCCTATGGCCTGTTGCCGCTCTTTGGCTCCCGCTTCCTCGTACAGCACATTGGCCATGGTCAGGGCGCTCAATAACGGAAGCTGCAGCGTGGCGGCCACCAGACCATCGTGTTCTGCCGCATCGATATAGCGTGGAACGGCGCCCACCGCCTCTGCCAGATTGGAAGCCATGTCCACAGCCTCGGAATCCACCTCGTCGGGGAGGACAAGGAAAAAGGTAGCCCCTTGCAGGAGCGCGGCTGAGGGCTCCTGGGTTTGCCTCAGATTGGAAGATACCACGTGCCCCCCCACAAAGCGCGTGCTACTGGGCAGCAGGCGCTGGGCCAGTTCGAGGACCGGTCGCTTCAGGGCAAAGGTGTCCAGGAGGACCGTCTCCTCTTTGACCTCCCCGCCCAGGGCGTCCAGCGTCGTTTTCATCTCGTCCAATGCCACGTCGAGCAAGACGAGGTCGGCCTTTTCGCAGGCGGCGATGAGGTTCCAATGACTCTTGTCGATGGCCCCCAGCTCCTTGGCCCGCTTCACTTTGTCGGCCTCCGGGTCATGGCCCGTGATAGAGATATCGTCGCTTACCGCTTTGAGCCCCAGGCCCACCGACGTGCCAACCAACCCAAGCCCCACCAAGGTCAAGTTCATAATCCTATGCCCTTCCTTCGCACATCGTGTGCGCCGTACGCCCGCTAGCAGGCATCGTCGGCCATCTTCAACGCCACCAGCGCCTCCCGGAGTACGGCATCGTCCACTTCCTCCAGCGGCGACTCATGATAGCGAACCACATTGACGACAAAAGCTGAGAGGCCGGCCTTTTCGCACAGCAAGGCGCCAAGCTCGGAGTGGTGCGCCTGCACGTAGAGGCCGCCATCTGACGGGGCCAGGCGCGAGAGCAAATCACCATCCACAGCCTTGGTGGCCACGCCGAGTATGCGATGCCACAGCCTTACGTGGCCGCAGCTTTTCCCCACGTCGTGTAATAGGGCGGCTTGCCTCAGCGCCAACGATGGCTCGCCATCTCTATCAAGGGCGCGCAGGACACACAGGGCGTGCCGCTGATCCCCCACCGACATGTTCCGAAAGAGGGCATAGGCCTCGGCGGGCAGGAGTTCCTGCACCAGATCGTAATCCACTGCACTCTCGTTGGCCTGCAGGTAGTTCAAGAATTGCCGCAAACGATACGTCCAGCCCATAATCTACAAGGTATCTATAGCGCTCAGCCCAGAATAAGGTGCAAAAAGAACTGCGTCGGAGGCCCTATCAGGGCGCCGATGATATTGAGACCCATAAACTGGGAAACCACGATCACTCCTAACAGGATCATGGAGCCGTATCGCTCCCAGCCGGCGATGAATTCCGAGGCGCGCCAGGCCCATTCGCTATTGCTCAGGCTCAAAAGGCCCAGCAAGACGCTGTGGCCGTCCAGAGGGGGAAAGGGCAACAGGTTGAACATGGCGATGACGACGTTTGTCGTCACCAGGATGCGCAGTACGGGATATAGAAAGGGGATGGCTCCCCCCATGATGTGGACGATGAGGCCCACGACCGCGGCCAGGAGAAGGTTTGCCACGGGCCCGGCTAGGGCCACCAGCCCCTCTCCGAAACGCCGCCCATATTTCAGCTGATAAGGGTTCACCGGCACCGGCTTGCCCCATCCTATACCCAGCCCCGTGAAGACCGTTAGGATCATCATCACCGTGCCCATGGGATCCAGGTGCACCAGAGGGTTCAGCGAGATCCGCCCCCGCAGCCGCGCTGTGGGATCGCCCAATCTGTCGGCCACCCACGCGTGGGCGCACTCGTGCACCGTCACAGCGGCAAGGAGCCCGATGAGGGTAAAAATGATCGGCAGTACCGCTTGTGTGTTGAGCAGGATATAGACGAGAAGGAGGCCCCCGACGATAAGCCAGAAAGCGCGATCCTGCTCGAATCTCCCCAGAAACGTGCCTCTGTTCCAATTCATAGCAAAGAGATTATAGCATATCCTGCCGATAGGGAGAAGTTGGCCCAGTCGCCGATTTGGCTTCCGTGATGGACGGATGGGAGCGAGGGGTCGGAGTGGATCCTCCCCCTGGCCTCCTGCATCACGCGGACTCTTGGCCTCAGTCAACTAAGACAAGGCCGGAAGATCAGGGGGTGCTTTCCTTTACGGACTCAGAGTTCCACGAGACATGTGGTCCTGCGATCTCCCGCTCACACCCGAAACAAGGCTAATGAATTCTATATGACGGCGGTGGGCAAGGAGCGCTAATCGCTGCCATGATACGCCAAATGCCCTATAGAAGCGTCTATTTCAATATCCTTGGATAAGCGTCCCATTGTTGCTATCAGTGCATCAACAGCAAGCTGAGGGCCATGACAGCCATACCAGACAACAGTCCTAACAGGCTATCATGTCCCTTGCCGTAAGCGCGGCTGGTGGGCAGCAGTTCGTCTAGACTGATATAGACCATGATCCCGGCCACGGCGGCAAAGAGTATGCCGGTCACCTGAGGGGGCATCACCCCTCCTTCGCCCCCTATGAGGGCGCGGAGGAAAAAATAGGCTATGGCGGCGCCTATAGGCTCAGACATGCCACTGAGGGCCGAGTAGAGAAAGGCCTTGCTTCGTTGGCCGGTGGCATAGTAGATGGGCACGGAGACGCTGATACCTTCGGGGATATTGTGCAGGGCGATGGCCACGGCGATGGCCGCCCCGACCGTAGGATCCTGAAGTGCTGAGAGAAACGTGGCCAGGCCTTCGGGGAGATTGTGGATGCCGATGGCGAGGGCCGAGAACAGGCCCATGCGCAGCAACTCCTCGTGGTACGTGACCCCAGTCTCAGAAACAGATTCCCCATGCTGTTGCCGCACCTCCGCGGTGCCAAGCTCTGAATCTGACTCCTCTGACCGGAGTGCCTTCCTCGCTTCCTCTGTGTGAGGTTCATGGGGATTCTCCGCCTCCGGTATCAAACCATCGATGACGCCGATGACAGCGATTCCAGCAAAGAAAGAGGCGAGATTCACCCAGCCCCCCCAAGCCCTCGCCATAGGCCGCTGCCAGGGCCTCGTTACCCTTGCTCAGGATCTCGACGAAGGAGACGTATATCATGACACCCGCCGAAAAACCGGTGGAGATGGATAGAAAGCGATAGTTCGTCCGCTTGGCGAAGAAGGCGATACCGCTGCCGATACCCGTCGCCATGCCCGCAAAGATGGTTAATCCCAGAGCAAGCCAGAGGTTACCCATATTCCCGTTGTGCCCTCCAATCAACTATGTGCTCAAAGGTAAAGCTGGAGTCTGTTTTATCGCATCGCATCTACTGAAGCCCCCATGAGTTGCGTGGCATTTTATGGCCGTACTTTAGCAATTTGCTTTTTTATATGCAGAGCATGCCTTTTACTGTAGGTTCTCACAAAAGTGCCACGCAACTGAACGCTTAATATCCCTTTTCAGTGGAGCCCGTATTCTCCCTGCGAAAGGGCTACTTTCCGCCATCATATACCCCGTAGCGCATAAAGGTACGGCAGGCCAGGTCCTGCCAACGGGGCTCCAGACCGATGGAGACGTTATCGCCATAGTAGCCAGCGATAAAGCCCCCTTCCGGCCCCCCAAGCTTCTCGAGCATCTCCCGCGCTTGGGCCACGATGACCTGTTCGTCTCGCGTCTGGAGCGCCTTTTGGATATCCACCGGGCACCAGAAGGTGATCTGGCCGTGAAATCGCGCCAGGTTATCGATGCCGTGGAGTTGAGGCTGGTCGAACTGCAAGAGATCCACGCCGACTTCGATGAGGTCGGGAATGATGGCCGTGATCTTGCCACAGGAGTGCATGAAAACCTTGATATCCTGCTGGTGGGCTACGGTACAGAGGCGGGCAAAACCTGGCTTAAAGATGGTGCGCCAGGTGTCCGGGCGGATCATCAGGCCATCCTGGGTGCCCCAGTCTTCGGGGAACATGACCGCGTCGACCCCCGCCTCGGCGTACTGTACAATAGTTTCAGCCAGCAGGTCTTCGATGAGGCCCAGCAGTTCGCGCACCCGGTCGGGGTTGAGGAGGATATCCATGAGGAAATTTTCCAGGCGGCGCATCTTGCGCGCGATGTTAAAGGGGAACCCGGGCAATCCCCCCACACGAAAACGCTCGTTGTCCGCATCCCTGCAGACGACCCGCACCCGACGGAAATTGGCGGGATCGGCCAGATCGGGTAACGTTAGGGTATCCAGATCGTCCCAATCCTCCAGCACGCCCTCTGCCACCTCGCCCTTGCTGGTCGCATCCACACGAGCCCAGGTGTTCCCCCATTCGTCCACATACTCTTGGCGCCCAGGGCTTGCCTGCTGCCAGTCGCGACTAAAGCCCGCCAGATCATAATGTACGTGGCACAGATCGTTCCAATAAGGTGCGGGGAAAGAGGCCGCCACCCGCTCGGGCCCTTCATATGCCAATGTGCGCTCGACGATCTCTCGCGACTCCATCATCCTCCGTTCTCCGCATGCATTGCGTCTTCCATCCGTTGCATACCAAATGATATACGCCCCCACGAAAGAAGCAAGCAAAAGGAGAACCGAGTCTACCATCTTGTGAAAATCCGCTTGCGAGCGTATCGGAAACTGTGTTACACTGGGGGCGGATTGTCATCGTACGAGGAGGAGATCCATGTTGGCCAAGATAGCAAGCTGCGCTCTCGTCGGTTTGGAGGGAAGCCTGGTGGAGGTGGAGGTGGACGTGCATCCGGGCCAGGTGGGCAAGATCGACATCGTGGGCCTTCCCGATACGGCCATCCAGGAGTCGCGCCAGCGGGTGCGCTCGGCTATCTACAATTCGAACCTCTCCTTTCCCCGTAAGCGGGTGACCATCAACCTGGCCCCTGCAGACCTGCACAAGGAGGGGCCCTCCTACGATCTGCCCATCGCCGTGGGCATACTGGCCGGCGGCAATCAACTGCCCATCGACTTTGGCGATAGCCTCTTCATCGGCGAACTCTCCCTGGACGGCAGCGTGCGCCATGTCAACGGCATCATCTCCATGGCTTCTGTGGCCCGCGAGGAGGGCGTGGAAACGCTGTACGTGCCCGCGGCGGATGCCCCCGAGGCGGCCCTCATCCCGGACCTGGCGATCATTCCCGTGCGCAGCCTGGGCCAACTTGCCATGCATCTGAACAACCTGAAGCTCATCGAGCCGTATGTGGAGGAAGACGACCTTTTTGCGGCGAGCGAGCCCGAATACGCGGTGGATTTCGCCGAGATAAGAGGACAGGAGCACGCCAAGCGTGCCATGGAGGTGGCCGCCGCGGGTGGTCACTGTGTATTGATGTCAGGGCCACCGGGCTCGGGGAAGACGCTGCTGGCCCGTTCCGTTCCCGGCATTCTGCCCCAGATGACCGTGGAAGAGGCCCTGGAGACGACCAAGATCTACTCCATCGTAGGCTCCCTTCCCGCCGACAAACCCCTGATGAGGCAGCGCCCCTTTCGGGCGCCTCACCATACCATCTCCCAGGCCGGCTTAGTGGGAGGGGGGCATTGGCCCCGCCCGGGAGAGATCTCCCTGGCACATCGAGGCGTGCTCTTTCTCGACGAACTGCCAGAGTTCGGCATGCGTACACTGGAGGTGCTGCGCCAGCCCCTGGAGGACAAGACAGTGACCATATCGCGGGCCACGGGCTCGTTGAGCTTTCCGGCCAACTTTATGCTCATCGGGGCCATGAACCCATGCCCCTGCGGCTACTATGGCGACCCCACCCACGAATGCACCTGCTCCCTGAGCATGATCGAACGCTACCAGAAGCGTATCTCGGGCCCCATGATGGACCGCATCGACATCCACGTGGAGGTGCCCCACGTGGAATACGAAAAACTGGCCGATCAGCGATTGGGGGAACCCTCGGCCAGGGTGCGCAAACGCGTGGAGGCAGCACGGGAGCGCCAGCAGGCACGCTTTGCAGGTACGGATCTATACTGCAACGCGGACATGGGCCCCGCCGAGGTGCGCAAGCACTGTGAACTGGACGACGCCGGTCGGACCCTGATGAAGGCGGCCATGCGTCAGTTGGGCCTTAGCGCGCGGGGCTACCACCGCGTGCTGAAGTTGTCACGGACCATCGCCGATCTGGCGGGCAGTGAGAAGATCCGTTCGGAACACGTGGCTGAGGCCCTGCAATATCGTCGCCACATGCCGGGCGAGTGAGGGCTATCGGGCCCAAAGGCTGCGGGCCGATGGTCGGACGAGGCAGAGAAGATGATGGTAAGCAGATGGTTCTCCTGCAGTCGCACGGCATTGGTCATTCTTATACTATTGGCCGTGTTGGCCTGTGGCGAGCAGGCACCAACAACAGTGCAAATGCCGTGCCCTGAGATGCAGCCGTCCATCCAACCAGAGCCTCACCAATCCGTCACCCTTTTCATGTGTGGCGACGTGATGACGGGAAGGGGCATCGATCAGATCTTGCCGCATCCCAGCGCCCCCGTTATCCACGAACCTTTCATGA
>JAYENT010000023.1:0-5091 GCA_034722245.1 Chloroflexota bacterium | reverse complement strand
GGACACTGAACAACATAGAGCGTATGCGAGGGCAACTCCGTTCCATGGGCTGCATGTGGGCCTGGGACAGGGAAGCCATCACCTGCCTCCCCGAATTCTATAAGTGGACCCAGTGGTTCTTCCTCAAATTCTACGAACAGGGGTTGGCCTATCGTGAGAAATCCGCAGTGGATTTTTGTCCCAAGTGCAACACGACCTTGGCCCGCGAGCAGGTGTGGGGGGAGGATCGGCACTGCGAACGCTGCGGGACGCCGGTGGTGAAGAAGGAATTGGAGCAGTGGTTCTTCCGCATCACGGATTATGCAGAGGAACTGTTGGAAGGATTAGAAGAGATCGATTGGCCCGAACGCGTCAAGCGCATGCAGCGTAACTGGATCGGGCGTAGCGAGGGCGCCTCCGTGACGTTTCGCTCCGAAGAGGGCGATCCCATCGAGGTCTTTACCACGCGTCCGGATACGCTTTGGGGAGCGACCTTTATGGTCTTGGCGCCCGAGCATCCCCTGGTGGACAAGTTGGTGACCTCAGAATACGAGGAGGACGTGGAGGCCTATCGCTATCAGGCGTCCCGGCAGAGCGAGATGGAGCGTTTGTCCACGGAAAGGGAAAAGACGGGCGTTTTCACTGGTGCCTATGCTGTAAATCCCGTCAACGATGCCCGTATTCCCATCTGGGTCGCCGACTATGTCCTGATGACCTATGGCACGGGGGCCATCATGGCTGTGCCCTCGCATGATGAGCGCGACTTTGCCTTTGCGATCAAGTACGGGTTGCCCATCATTCCCGTGATCGACCGCCCCGATGGCGTGGCCAAGAGCGTGGTTCGCCAGGATGCGGTACTTGAGGGACTGGAGGCGGCGCTTCTGGAGCAGGGTATCGATTTCGACAAACGCCAGGATGCTCTCTACGTGACCTTGCAGGGCGACGAGGAGATCGACGACTATGTGGACGTGGTACGTCAGTATGTAAAGCCCGACGCCTGGGCGGAGGTGGTGGGTGCCGCGTGGCTATTCATATTCTCTGACGAGGTGATCTCCTTTGATTCTGTGGAGGCCGATGAGGAGATACTGAAGCGCTGTCAGGTGCTCGCTGTGGATGAACGCTGGAAGGGTGTCGAGCAAGCGCGCACGGCGATGGAGCTACTGAACGCCGTGGAGTGGTATGGGGATGTTTTACTCCATACGGAATATGGTACCATGATCAATTCTGGTCGGTTCACCGGTACGCCTGGCGACGAGGCTGTGGCGGCAGTGACAGAGTGGCTTGAAGAGGAAGGGATTGGCGCACATGAGGTCAACTATCGACTCCACGATTGGCTACTCAGCCGGCAGCGTTATTGGGGAGCGCCAATCCCCATAGTCTATTGTGATAACTGTGGCGTGGTGCCTGTGCCCTATGAGGACTTACCCGTGCGTTTGCCCGATGATGCCGAGTTCATGCCCACGGGTGAGTCGCCGCTCAAGTATCACGAGGGCTTTTTGCATACCACCTGTCCCAAGTGCGGCGGCCCCGCCATCCGGGAGACGGATACCATGGATACCTTTGTCTGCTCTTCGTGGTATCATTACGCTTACGTGAGCCCCTACTATGAAGGCGACGTTCCCTTCGATCCGGACAAGGGCGACTATTGGCTGCCCGTAGATCAGTACACGGGCGGCATAGAGCATGCCACCATGCATCTACTGTATACACGCTTTTTCACCAAAGTGTTGCGTGATATGGGGTTGGTGGATTTCGATGAGCCCATGTTGCGTCTCTTCACGCAGGGCATCATTCTGGGCGAAGATGGGGAAAAGATGAGCAAGTCGCGGGGCAACGTGGTAAATCCCGATGACTATGTCAGCACCCTTGGAGCCGACTCGGTGCGGGCCTTTTTGATGTTCATCGGTCCCTGGGATATGGGGGGGAGTTGGAGTTCCACGGGCATTGAGGGCATTCATCGGTTCATCAACCGCGTGTGGAATCTCATCGTCGCGCCACGGTCACAGTCCGAGAGCGCGCCGTCCAACGAAAAGATAGAGGAGTTGCGGCGCATGACGCATAAGACGATCAGGACTGTCACCGAGGATATGGAGGCTTTCAAGTTCAATACGGCGCTGGCGTCATTGATGAAGTACACCAACTATTTGCTCAAGGCCAAGCGCACGCCAGTGTATGCGACCGAGGCGTGGGAAGAGGCCATCCACAATTTGGTGTTGATGATGGCTCCCATTATGCCTCACGTGTCCGAGGAGCTTTGGGAACGCTTGGGAGGTCCCTATAGCGTACACACGCAACCGTGGCCTGAATATGATGAGGAACTGGCCGCAGACGAGATCATCACCCTTGTGGTCCAGGTCGATGGACGCCTGCGGGCGCGGCTGGACGTTCCCGCTGATGTGACGGAGGAGGAGGCCAGGGAGGCCGCCCTGGCGGATGCTAACGTGCAAAGGCATCTTGAGGGGGAGGAGGTCGAGCGGATGGTCTATGTGCCGGGACGACTGGTCAACTTTGTGACCTAGAAAAAGATATGCGAAACGTATTGCCTTCCCATGACTCTTGTAGTCATGGGAAGGCTTTGATATGCTGGGATCTGTTGATGGATTTGCTGATGCGTGCCGAGTGGATGCGGAAGTAGAATGGGAAGGGGTGGAGCAGTGCCTTTTGTGGACATGTTGCTGGAGGACGTGCGAGAGATGGCGGAGGCGTCACGGATGCTCGATCTGCGGCTGGGAGCGTTTTTCACCATTGCCGTGGTGGAGACACCGGATGGTCGACGGGCGGGGCTGGCCGCTACCTTGGGCGCAGGTGGGCATAGGCACGAGGAGAACCCGCCGCTTCCAGAGGCCGGGCGCCTGTTGGAGCAAGCTCCGATGGCTGTAGCAGAGTATGTACATGCTGACAGCACCTTTCAGGCGGCGGTTGGGCTTGCCACTATCAACGCGTTGCTGACGGTGGACGAGGACGAGTGTACAGAGATAAATGCCGCCGACCTGATCCTGGAAAAAGGTGTGGGCAAGCGGGTGGCCATGGTGGGTCACTTTCCCTTTGTGCCCGCGGTGCGGGAGGCCGCCGAGGCCCTCGACGTGCTCGAGCTAGAGCCCCGTGGCAGCGACCGGCCAGCCATTGAAGCCTCTCGGGTGATTCCTCAAGCTGATGTCGTGGCCATCACGGGAAGCACACTGCTGAATCACACTTTTGATGCTCTCATCGCTCTCTGCGAGCCTGATTCGTACGTTGTCGTGCTAGGCGGTAGCACGCCCCTTTCGTCACGTTTCTTCTCGTTGGGCGTTGATATCGTTGGCGGTACGCGGGTCGGGGACATCGAGGGGACGCTTCTGGCCGTCAGTCAGGGCGGGGGATTTCGCCAGATACCGGGCAAGCGCCTGCTCGTTATGAACAGGCGGTAGGATTTGGGCCGAGTCGGTTAGGCGTCCTCGTTGACGGGTTCGAGGATCACGTCGCCGCTCTTGCCCCCCGTCTTGCACTGCAGGCGGATATTGTGAATGTGCATACTGCGATCGACGGCTTTGCACATATCGTAGATGGTGAGAGCGGCTACGCTGACGGCGGTGAGGGCCTCCATCTCCACGCCAGTGACCCCTTTGCATTTCACGCGCCCTTGGATAGCGATCACGGAGGATTCCGGATGCATGGTCAGCTCGATCTCTATGTCGGTAAGTTGCAGGGGATGACACATAGGAATAAGTTCAGGCGTGCGCTTGGCGGCCATGATGCCGGCCACCCGCGCCACAGATAGCACGTCGCCCTTGGGCATCTCTCCGCTCTGAATCAAGTGCAGGGTCTGCGCCTGCATATGCACCTCGCCCGCGGCCACCGCCTCGCGGACGGTGGCCTCCTTGTCGGTGACGTCGACCATTCGGGCGTTCCCTTCCGCGTCGAGATGGGACAGTTTCACGGCGTATCTCCTTTTAGCCTCCGATACGGGACATCTGATGTCTTGTCGTGGTATGCTGGTGTAGGTGATGGCTTCTGGGTTTGGCCGCCACGGCCTGCAAAAAGATACCGCGTAGAACATCGTCGTTGGCGCCATGGCGCAAGGGAGCCCGCAGGTCGAACTCTATGTCCGAGAGCAAACAGGGCACCAGGCGGCCATCGGATGTGAGACGCAGGCGGTTGCATTGGGCGCAGAAATTGTGACTGATGGCACTGATGAAGCCTATGGTACCCTCCGCGCCGGGCAGACGCCACGTGCGAGACGGTCCTTTGCTTGCAATCTCGGCCAGCGTCAGTGCGCCTAGAGTGTCTTCAATCGTGCGGCGTATCGCGTCCGATGAGACGTACTGACGCCAGGCGTAGTCCGCCTGATCTCCCAGGGGTTGCACTTCAATGAAACGCACGTGCCAGCCGTGGGAACGGGACCGACGGGCAAAATCGATCACTTCCTCATCGTTAATGCCGCCCATAACGACCATGTTGATCTTGACCGGACATAGGCCCGCGTCTCGTGCGGCCTCGATTCCGGCCAGCGCGTCGTTCAGGTTCCCCCGCCGCGTGATGGCTGCGTAGCGCTCAGCGTGCAGACTGTCTAGGCTGATGTTCATCCGTTTGAGGCCCGCTCGAGCCAATTCCTCAGCCATGGGCGCGAGGAGGGTGCCATTTGTGGTCATATTGACGCTTTCAATATCTTCAATGGCCGCCAACATGCCCACAAGATCGACGATGCCCTTGCGTACTAGGGGCTCCCCGCCCGTTAGCCGAATGGTGTGTATGCCGAGATCAGCCGCTATGCGGACTATCCTGACGATCTCCTCATAACGCAGGATGTCGTCGTGTGGCAAGAACGGGACGCCTTCCTCAGGCATGCAGTAGACGCAGCGAAGATTGCAGCGGTCGGTGACCGAGATGCGCAAGTAATCGATCACACGGCCATAGTTGTCGGTCATGGAATGGGTCATGCAGGTTGCTCCTCTGGAAGGTCAATGCGTATGGCTGTAACTTTTGCGTTGGCGTCGAGATCCCCCACACCTCGGGGGATGCGCAGCAGGGCGTTGGCGCCCATCAGCGACCTGAGCCGACTGGACACCTGGGAGCCCGTCGTGGTCGCCCACCAGGTGCCGCCGTTTTTTTGGCGGATGACGGCGCGTTGGAACT
>JAYENT010000022.1:0-24583 GCA_034722245.1 Chloroflexota bacterium | reverse complement strand
GTGCGCATACCGGGCACTCCAGTACCCCAGAATGGCTGGCTGAAGCCTAACGAGGGGCCGGGCTTCGGGTTGGAGATTCCCGAGGAGTGGCTCAAGCCCTTTTTTGCTTGAACTCCTTTGCAAAGGGGAGCGCGTTTTCAGGGGGGCGGCCACGTGCCGACCCCTTTTTGTTATACGTGTAGCACCAGTTCTACATGTCGTCTAGGGGCACGATGGGCCGACGAATACGCTCCCAAGTGAAGGCATTCAAATTACTGGAGGAGTAACCTGGCGTGTCGCTCTGGATGTGGTTGTTGGCCACCGGGGGCTTGTAGGCCTCGCGGAAGGCCAGCCCCCCTTTGCACACGCTCATGCGGTTTGATACTCTGTGTGTCGATCACGGTGTGGTCACACAGAGTATCAAACATCTCGTCCCCATGGAACAGGGCCCGCTGCGCGAACTTCTTCGGGGTCGTCAGTTCTGGATTGAAGGTGTTAGTCTCGTGCATGATCCCGCCGATCATAACCCGTTTCATCTTTTGCTCCTCTCTGTGCTGTCGCAGACGGCGAGTAGCTGAAGCCTATAGAATGCCGTATTTCTCAAACGTCTCAACCACGCTCTTCCCGGCGCGCAGTTCCTCACGCACCTTGTTCTCGCCCTGCACCTTTTCCCAGGCCTTTTCTATGACCTCGTCGGCTATCTCCTGGGGCACTACGACGACGCCATCGACGTCGCCGAAAACCAGATCTCCGGGGCGCACGTGCACCCCGCCGCAGGTGATGGGGATGCCGCGTGCCTTCCCGTCTATGCGGCCCAGTGAATCGTAAGGTATGAGCCCAGTGCAAAAGACGGGAAAATCAAGGGCCACGATTTCATTGTAGTCCCTCGTGCCGCTGTCGGTGATGATGCCTGCTCCCTTGTGGCCCACGGCGGCATTGGTAAGCAGACCGCCCCAGAAGGCCACAAGATGAGATGTCTCGCAGTGGGCCACGATGACCTGGCCCTCCTGGAGGTCGTCGATGAGTTCCATCTCCAGTTGGTACGGTTTCTCTGGGGGCTCGTCAACGGGCACAAGATGGATGGTGACTGCCTCGCCCCATGTTCTCATGGAGGGCGTCAGAGGACGGATGGAGGGGTTCATGCATTGTTCTCGAACGTCCATGGCGTCCATAACGTCCATGAGAACGGCGGAATAGCATCTGGAGAGTCGCTGCTGGTAGTCGAGGTACTTCATAGTTTCTCCTTAGTTTTCCAGTGTTTGTCCGGCTCCGTAGGCGAAGGAGTTAGTGGCGTAGTTTCCATCTGGGTGCCATTGCCTTCTTTTCTGGCGGAAAGTACGCGATCAGTGTTGAAACTCTACCAGGAATTGGCTGTGGAGGCAAGGCACTGAGAATGGGGGCAACCCTCCGGAAGACAGCACTCGTGGCTTTCCGGAGAGGCTAATTCGGCATCACGATGTCGCAGAAACGATGCGTCTCGGCGGACTCGCGGGCCCACAGACACGTCAAGGCACTCAGGATGCCCGCCGATAGGGGACTGCGGGATAGGGTGCCATCGCGCATGGCGCGCAGAAAATCCAGGCATAGTTCCCTGTCCCCACCAAAGTGTGACATGCCTCCACCAAAGGTGATGGTGTCTGTTGTGGGTGATCGGTGGTTGTGAATGCGCACCACGTTCTCGTACCAGTCAAAGTGTATCGTGCCCTGATAACCGTAGAGGCGGGCGCCGCGCCTAGCAGCGTTGAATCGCGCGAAAAAGTTCTGTGTATAGGAAGCCTGGGCGCCGTTCTCGTATTCGATAATGCAGTTGCCTAGATCCTGATTGCGTATCCCCTTCGAGAAGCTGCACATTCTCTCGGAATCCCACGTTACTCTTTCGCCCTCAAATCCCTGGTAAAAGAGGTTAAAGGGACTTTCGGGACACGTCTCCCGTTCCTCGCAGTCGACACAGCGCAGATCAAAGGGCTTGTTGCCCCCATAGACGCGCTGTGCCTTTGTGGCGGCGATAGTAAGCGGACGTTGGTCCAGGAGGTACTGAATATAGTCAAGATCGTGGGTTGCCTTTTGCAAAAAGAGGCCTCCTGTTTGATCATAGTTGCGATACCATCGGTGATAGTACACGCCACCATAGGGCACGTCATTGAAAGCGACCACGTGTTCCACGGTGCCGATGGTGCCGGACTCGATGATCTCTTTTACTTTCTGCACGATGGGTGTGAGCCGCAAAGGAAACGACACGACGGTGGGGACAGTGACGTTGGCAAACGCTGCGTGTAGCGCGCCCAATTGCTCAAAACTGATAGCCACAGGCTTCTCGAGAAAGAGAGGCAAGTTGTATGCGGCTACTTTGCAGGCCATCGCGCTGTGTAGGTAACAGCGTGTGCCCACCATGACGCCATCCAAAGTGCTTTGCTCGAGCATCTCGTCTGCACTTTGATAGAATGCGGCCCCTGACAAGAGGGGATCGGAGGATGCTTCCAGTTCTTGAGCGCGGGGGTCTGCGATGGCCGCCACCCGGTAAGGGATGTCAAAGAGGCTCAGTCTTTGGGCCATGTGTGACGCGCGAGATCCATAGCCGATGATGCCGACGTTGAGCATGGATGTGTCCTCCCTGGGGACAAAGAGCTTGACGGCTTATCTTTTCTATCTGGTTTGATCAAAGGGCGCAAGGTCGACCATGCGCACACGGCAGATATTGGGGATTTGGGCGAGTTCCGAAAGTATGTCGGGGGGCGCCTTTTCGTCCAATCCCAGGATCATGATTGATCTGCCACCGCGGCTGGTGCGGCTCAACTGGGCAAAGGAGATGTTGATCTCTTTTTCTCCCAGTATCTGTCCCATTGCGCCGACGATGCCTGGCCGGTCGCGATGCGAATCGACGAGCATGTGTCCTTGAACGAGACATTCTAACCGCTGCCCATCCAGGCTTACCAAATATGGACTATCTTGGAGCATGGTGCCCGCGATACTTTGCTCCCCCCCGGCGACGTCGAATCGGGCACGAAGCACACTCTCGAAATGCTCGCGCCGCCCCTGGCGTATCTCCGAGATCGCGATTCCCCGTTCCTCGGCCGCGTGGAGAGCATTCACCATATTGACGGGCTCTGTGCTGATAGGAGAGAGAAGCCCGGCCAGGAACGCCGAGGTTAGAATGCGAGTGTCGTACTGGCGCACTTTGCCCTCGTAGGTGAGTTCGATCTTGCCCGGGAGCCTGCCATGCCATTGAATAAAAAAGCTTCCCAGACGTTGCGCGAGATCCATGTATGGGCGAAGAAACTCGGTAGCTTTTGGTGGCAGATAAGGCATGTTGACGGGCGTGGCGGATATGCCCCCTTCCAACACATCGATCACCGCTTGGGCGATGTCGATGGCCACAGAATCCTGAGCCTCTGCTGTCGATCCCCCCAGGTGAGGTGTGGCGATGAGGCGGGGTGACTCAAGAAGCTCGTTGTCCACGGCGGGTTCTTCCACAAAGACATCCAGCGCGGCTCCCGCAATGCGTTTCTCTTCCAAGGTGACCTTGAGCGCTTGCTCGTCCACAATACCGCCACGCGCGCAATTTATGATATAGGCCGATGGTTTAAGCTTGGCCAGTTCTTCAGCGCCTATCATTCCCCGTGTTTCGGGGGTCAAAGGGGTATGTATGGATACAAAATCGGACGTGGTTAGGAGTTCTTCCAAGGATACTAAGGAGGCACCACTTGAAGCAGCACGTTCCTCTGAGGCATAGGGATCGAAAGTGATAACCCGCATCTCCAGGGCCTTGGCTTTCGAGGCCACCAGGCTCCCTATGCGCCCTAATCCTATGAGCCCCAGGGTCTTGCCTCTTACTTCGATGCCCTGAAGCGAACTCTTTTCCCAGCGTCCAGCTTTGAGGGAGGCGATGGCGGGGTACAGGCGGCGCGCAAGGGCCAGCATGAGGGCGATGGTCTGTTCTGCTACGGCGTTGGCGTTGCCAGTAGGGGCATTTACCACGGCGACGCCCTCCTTGGTTGCTGCATCGACGTCGATGTTATCCACCCCTGTGCCGGCTCGGCCCACAACGCGCAGCCGCTTTCCAGCCGAGAGAATGTCAGACGTGACCTTGGTGCCGCTGCGCACGATAATGGCATCATACTGCCCGATGATATCGCGCAATTGCTCGTGCGAGAGTCCCTTGCAGATATCCACCTGTGCGTATCGACGCAGACGCTCCAGTCCCACCTGGCTGATAGTTTCTGTGACAAGTATCTTTTTCACATGGCCTCCTCGACTATTTGTATTCTCTTCTGGTAGGCGTAGTCAATATAAGGGATTGAAAACCAGTCCCGTGAGTAACTTTGGATAGAAGTAGGTGCTCTTTTGCGGCATGCTTAAACCAGCGCGCGCCACATCCCAGACGCGTTTTACGGACGGAGGCCTGAGAATGAACGCTGCAAAAGCCTCTCCCTTTGCGACGGCTGCACAGGCCCTGGACTCGCTCGTCGTGTAGGTTACATACTCCGCATTGGTCAAAACCTGGTGAGATATGCCAAAGTGGGGATGCAAGATGAGGTTTTGCAGTACAGATACGTCCAACATGGCTATCTCCTCTGGCGCGTCCTTCTCAGAGACCCTGTGGATTTGTTGTGGGGAGCGCAGTTTGAGGATCCATTTGCCTGCTCCTTTGATATGGGCGCCGACGGCCACGGTGTCCTTGGGGTAGCCCGAGATGGCTTCTGCGAGGGAGACCCCTTGCGGCAAGGGGGTTAGGATGAAATCCCTCTGCAGGCGGTCCTTTAGGTCTGCCCAGTTAGGATGTGTTGGGCCGTTAACCACACGATGTGAGGGAAGAATGCGTAACCCCTCGTCTTCGACGGCCGTGAGATACATCAGCACATAGTCATACGGTTTCGGGGTGCCGGCTTCTCCTTCCTGGGCATGGCGCTCCCGCTTATACGTCAACGCTGTCTCGTAGCGGTGATGGCCGTCGGCGATGACCACGTCTCGCGTTCTCATACCCTGGGCGAGGGCGGCGATAGCCCGAGGTTCCCGAATGCGCCAAAAGATGTGACGTTCTTCCTCTTTTTCGAACTCTATCGCCGGTTTCTGCGGTGGCTCGAGCCAAGGAATGAGTTCTCCCTCGGGGTCGCGGTAGATACCAAAGATGGGACTCGTATTCATGCGTGTAGCACGCATAAGTTTGAGTCTATCCTCCAGTGGTTCAGCACGGGTACGTTCATGGGGATAGATGCCCATTCCCCATTCCTCCAGTTGCACGCGTCCCATAAAGCCCGTCCGCGTGTACGTTTCACCGTCCTCTATTGTGAAGTACTGGCGGTAACCATAGAGTAAAGGACTCTCATCCCTTTGAAGTATTCCCTCCTTAAGAAAATGCTGCAACTTACGCGCTGTCTCTTGATACCAGATGTCATCATCCAACCTTGACTTGAGGATCAGCTGTACTATATTATAGGGATCCCGTTTCAGGTACTTTTCCCTATCTTTGGTATCTATCACGTCATAGGGAGGGGCATAGACGCCAGGGTTTGCATATGAGGGACTGTACAATATGCCCCGAAAAGGTAATACTTCTACCATGTATCTCCCACTGTGTTCTTGCAAGACAAAAGCCAGCTTTCTCCACAGAAAAAGCTGGCACATTCTTGAGGTTCTCTTTGACGCGCCGTTTTAGGTAAACGAGCACCCACGTCGCCAGACCTGTGGCACAAAATGACCACATTGTCAAGGGTTTTTAATGAGTGTCTTACCGCAGCGGGAATTCTAGCATGGATGCTAACTTGTGTCAAAGCCCGTTGTCCGCCCTCACAGGCTGACTGTTCTATCCCGCCCACTCTTTCCGTTGTGTCCTTTCGGCCGAGGAACGCCACCAAACTGGATGTCGCCGACGGGTTGGTATGGCTGAGCGTGGGTATCGAAGAGGCAGAGGACATCATTGCCGATCTGCAGCAGGCCCTGATCGCCGTCTAGAGGGACGATGGCTGAGGGACAGAGTATCGCGTGGACAGAACTCGACGCGTTGCCCTGTCCCTTGCAAAACGGGGGACTAGTCAAACGTATATACCCGTCCCGCCGAGTAGCGTTCCACGTTTTCCCTAGAGAGCGAGATGCCCAGGCCAGGGGATGCGGGAATGGGAAGATAACCCTCCGCGTCCAACTCAGGAGGCGTCTTTGACAGATCGTCGATATAGGGCGAGGGTGTGATGTATTCCACATATTCCGCCTCTGGGATGGCTGAGGCGAGGTGCAGATCGGCATAGAGCCCAAAGACCGTGTTCCAGCCGTGGCTCACCATGGTCACGTTGTGATTATACGCCATCCATGCGATGTGGCGTGCCTCCGAGAGCCCTCCCACTTTGGTGGCGTCGGGCTGTACGATATCCACGGCATGACGTTCTATCCAGGGAATGAACGATTGGCGGCGGGTGAGGACTTCGCAGGCGGAGATCGGCAAAGGCGCATGCTCGCGCAGGAGGATATATCCCTCAATGTCGTCGGGTCTGAGGGGTTCCTCGAACCAAGCAACGTCATACTCCTTCAGCATGTGCGCCTTTTCTAGGGCCCATTTGTATTCGTGAGGCCAGAATTGCCCGCTTCCCCCGGCGTCCACCATCAAGGCGACCTCGTCGCCGACGGTCTCGCGGGCCGTTCTGACCATGGCCTCGTCGCGTTCGTCGCTCACCAGGCCGAATTTGCCCCATCCCATCTTTATGGCTTTGAATCCCTGCTCCACGATACCCTCTAGTGTTTGAGCAAAGGCCTCGGGAGGCCACTCAAAGATAATGGAGGCGTAGGGTCTGATGCGCTCGCGGTAACGGCCTCCCAGGAGGCGGCTTACGGGTTGTTCCGTGGCTTTGCCAAAGAGGTCCCAAAGGGCGATGTTGATGCCACTGATGGCATGAGTCACGGAGCCGCCGCGCCCCTGCCAGAAGGTCATTTGATGAAGCTTCTCTGTGACGCGATCTGGCTCCACTGCCGATTCGCCGATCAAGTGAGGCTTTAGTAGTTGGATAGCGGCATTGACGAGGGGGGTGCTGGTGTAGGCACTGCCCACGCCCAGCACTCCCTCGTCGCTTTCCACCTCGACAAGGGTGTGCAGGTTGGTTTCCGGTTGGGTTTCGTGCTCCCAGCCGGAGATGGGGGTCTTACCCAGGAGCGGGATGGTGCGGATCTGTTCGATCTTCATGATGGGTATCTCCTCTGCTTACATTCATCTCGTGACCGAGGATAGTGGCAGAGGAGGCAGGTGTCAAGGGGCTTTGCAGGGAATGCCATTTGTGCTACGTTCGATGGGAGGAATTGGAGATTCCCCCTCATCATAGCTGGTCCCGGCGTGACGGAGAATGCAGTATGCGACGAGTTCATTTATCTTCATGACCTGACGCCGACCGTGGTAGGCTGGGCTGGCGCGCAGCCCTTTTATTGCTCCAATGCCCAATTCCTGGTGCCTGTCCTCTCAGGAACTGAAATGGTCGATTCCTGTGATGATATCTATATGGTGCGGCACCATTATCCCTATCCTTATGAACAGCGGTAGGTACGGACGCGGCGATGCAAATACGGCTTTAACGCCTGTGACGTGGACGAACTCTACGATCTGGGGGCAAACCCCCACGAGATGACGAATTTGATCGATGATCCCCAATATGGGAAGTGAAAGAGGAACTGGTCGAGCGGATGTGGAAGCCCGTTATCAATTTATGCGATCCTGCCGCCCAGAGCATCAGTATGTGGGCTCGGGGCAGAAGGCCATCGCCAGAGGGAAGACAGATGCTGCGTCGGGACAAGGTAACATAAGGCTGGGGGGCCTCTTTGGCCAAGTTTGAGAGGTGTGCCTTTGAGTTTCAGGGACAGGAGAACGTCGGGAGAATTCTGTTCCCCCGACGTTTTGTCGCTAACGTACCACGTCAATATGCCTGCCGGCGAGAAGGCGTTCCACGTCCTCCTTGTTCACCAGGGGGATATTCTGTGGGATAGTCATCTTGAGCGCGGCCATGGCCATACCATAGTTCAAGCCCTGACCTAGGCCTTGGTGCAGATAGCCATAAAGGAGACCGGCAACAAAGGCATCACCAGCGCCAAGGCGATTCACCGTCTCCACCTCGTAGCCCGACGCCGTGTACACAGATGTACCATCGTAGGCGATACTCCCTTCTTCGCCCAGGGTCATGACGACCGCGTCAAAGTCGTTCTCGGAAAAGAGGGTGCGCACGGTCTTTTCCCTGTCCATGGGCTCGTCCAGGAACATCTGTGCGTCCTCCTCGGTGGCGATAAGAAGGTTTACATAAGGAAGTATAGCGGTGTACCTACGGCATGCCTCATCCCGCGTGGTCAACAGGGAACGATAGTTGACGTCGAAGGAGACCTTGACGCCCGCCGCCCGCGCTCGCTTGGCGATCTCGGGCACGCTGAGGCGGCAGGTGTCACTGAGGCAGGGCGTGATGCCCGTCATGTGCAGCCACTCTGCTCCTGCAATATAATCCCAGTCCAGATCATCGGCTACCAAGGTGCTCACCGCCGTGTGGCGTCTGTCGTATATGGTCATCAGGGGACGGGGGGGTGCGGCCCATTCAAAGAAGAAAAGGCCTACCCGCCCTTCCTCGGTCCACACAACACTGGAGGTATCCACCCCGAAGGCACGAAGTTCGTTGACCACCTTGCGCCCCAGCGCGTTATGGGGGAGTTTGCTGACCCACCCCGCGTGGATTCCCAGCCTCTCCAGGCCAATGGCCACGTTCGATTCCGAACCGCCGTGATAGGCCTTAAAATCGATGGAATACTCGATCAGCTCATGCCTGGGAGGGGCGAACATGAGCATCGTCTCCCCCAGGCATATCACTCTAGGATGGGAAGGCCCCGATCCGCCTGCGCCACCTGTCATGGTAGGTTCTCCTTACATGTGGTGGGAGGCATTAGAGCAAACCCATCTCCCGGAAGCCCTTGAACATCGCCTCGCGCTTATCCTCCGCTACGGGCAAGAAGGGCGCCTTGGGGTAGCCCACATCCACGCCGCGCTCGTTGAGAACGGCGTAGCAAGCCGTATTGGTCGAGTCGGGGATGTGCAGGAGCCTACGCGCCTTATTGACCCTTAGCTGGAGCTTGGCAGCCTCTTCAATCTTTCCCTCCTGATACAGATCCCAGAGTTCGGCCATCAGCTCTGGGAAGGCGTTGGCCAGGCCGGATACACAGCCCTTCGCTCCCACCAGCCATGCTGGTAGGGCCAAGCCCTCTGTCCCGACCACGAAGGTGAAGTCGGGCTTGTCCTCCAGTTCCAGCACAAAGTGGGTGAATTCGACAAAGCTGAAGCCACTGTCCTTCACGCCCGCGACGCCCACGTCGGCCAAGTCATGCAAAAAACTGGGCGATATGGTCACTCCAGAACAAGCAGGGTTATTGTAGACGAATACGTCCTTATCTACCGCGTTGACCAGCGTGCGGAAATGCTCGAGCACGGCACGCTCTTTATGATTGTGATAGTACGGTGAGATGGAGGCTATGAGATCGACGCCCTGCGCTTCTGCGTGCTGGGCCAATTCCACAGATTCGGCCGTCGAGGCCGTTCCCACATGAGTGATCACGGTGATTCGTCCCTTGACCTGATCGACGACGATCTCCGTCACCCGCTTGCGCTGCTCGAGAGTCATGACGGGGCCAGAGCCATAGGTACCACAGATAAAGAGCCCATGAGAGCCGCCCTCGATCTGGAACTCTACCAGTTCACGCAGCCCTTCCTCATAGACGTCCCCCTCTTTTGTGAAAGGTGTGGTGAGAGGAGGGATGATCCCCTGTACTTTGTTTGGCATTTAGTCCCCTTTCTAACTTACTAATGTGGCCCTCTCTCTAAGTTCAGAGCGCCATTGTGTGTTAATCATAGATATTGTATCCCCTTTGATAGCGAGGGCAAATGGCGAAAGAGAAGCATCAGTGCACCGACGCTTCTCTTTCGTTCCTGCTATTCTTCGACCAATGAGTCGGGAACGGGTCTGGCTTGTGGTGGTTCTGGCAGTTCCTCTTCCGCCCTAGCGGCGCCTTCCACCATCGGTTCGTATACGTCGTCAAGTCCTAGGCTCTCCAGATGCTCTTTTGTGGGCCATCCAGTCTCTGGGTCCCAACCTTGCAGTTCATAGTATTCGTCCATGACGGGTTCGAACTTTTTCCGGTCCAGCCCGTAGCGCTCCTCCAGGAAGGGATTGATCCAGTTCTCTTTGTACTCAAAGGAAGGCAGCACCATCTCATCCATTTGACGGTCGCGGCGCCAATGCCGGATGGTCAAGGCGCGCTCCAGAGTATAGACTCGCTCGGCGGCCCGCTCGAACTCTTTCTCCGTCCAGGCCGTTCCAGTGCCGGCTTTGAAGAGATGGTATTCGACGGACGTTCCTGGGATGTCACCAATGCGACAGAAATGGTCCTCCGTATTGGGACTGTAGATCATGGGGAAGACAAAATCGTCGACCGGGAGACAATCCTTCATCACGGAGCGTTTGGTATGGAAGAAGCCAGGATATGCCTTGGCTTCGTAGCCACCAAAGGGATCCAAGGCGTCGGAATCGCGGTAGATACGCTCGGCGATACCTCGCATGTGATCCCAGTCGATGGGATTCTCCTCCGAGCCTGCAATGGGATGGCTGTTAGCCGGACCAAAGTTCATCACTCCGTGAACGTATCCGTGCCCGCTGGGTATGGGATCCCGGGTGTCGGTCAGCCACTGCAGGGCAGATACGAGCCAGAAGGGGAAGACGATGTGATTGGACCAGGAACCATGCCCGTCCCAATGGCCCGAATAGCCCCAGCCGGTGTAGTAGCGTCTCACCAATTCCTCTCCCAAGGATAGCGACTGGGCAGCTGCCCAGCCCCCCTCGGCAAGGGCGTCGCCCATGCCCTCGCGATAGGCCAATGCTTTGAGGAAATGGGCCCAAAAGTCGGGGGATTGCCAATCCATGGCTTCTCCGTTCAGTTCAGAGATCAGTCCGGCGTCCTGGCAGGCTTCCAGCCAGGGCACCATGCCGATGATGAGTTCCCATTGGTTCAATCCGTAGCGGTTGGAGAGCACGTTCATCTCCAGGCCACCACCGATACCCAGTCGCCAATCGTACACGCCGCCCGTGTCAGATTTGGGGCCCATACCGCGGAAGATGCTGCCTACACAGGTCCAATGCCCACTATATTTGCAATCATGAGCGCGACCAGGAACGTTCTGATAGTAGAGGTTGCAGGGGGACACGCAGGCTTCAGTGCAGGCGTACGGGCGCACGCTGCCCATTCCTTCTTTGGCCATAGTTTCGTTGACCCGCTCAATGCGTCTTTGGGCATTCCACATTGTGCGCGCCTCTTTACCCACGTCTCTGATGAGCTGATTGAGGCGCTCGGGATCCGCTATGGGTACCCTATTGCTGCCCATGACCGAGATAGCCTTAAGCTTTTTCGAGCCCATGACGGCGCCAAATCCTCCCTGTCCACAGGCTGATGAGCTTGCCGCATGGACGGTGGCGATCCTGCTCAGGCGCTCGCCGGCCGGGCCTATGACGAGGGAGCGTGTCCCCTGTCCATCTGTGGCTTCGAGCGCGTCCAGGGTGGCCAACGTATCCTGCCCCCAGAAATCGTCCGCAGGCAGGATGCTCACCTCGTCATCACGGATCCTCAGGCGCACGGGCGTTTCACTGGCGCCGGTGACGACGATGCCGTCATAGCCCGCGCGCTTGAGTTCGCCACCAAAACGGGCGCCCACATTCGAGCGGGTGAAAAAATGATAGGGATACGATTGCGGACTAAAGGCGCAGATATTGGTGCGTCCAGAATATGGTGAGCGAGAGCCCGTCAGTGCGCCCGGGAATACCATAAAAGGATTGCGAGGATCAAAGGGCGCGACGGGCTCTGGATACTCGTCCCACGCTATCTTGGCGGCTATGCCTCGCGCGCCGAGAAAATCGGGAACATACGGGGCAGTCTCCTGTACCTCGATGGTCATATCGCTCAAATCAACGCGCAGTATGCGATTCATCCATCCCTTCAGAGCTGGGAATCTCGTTACCTTGACAACATGCTTTCTCATATCTCCCCCATGATCTTGCCATTCAACTTTAGAGCATGATACGAAGCTAGGAAACGTATGTCAAGTTCTGACCCCCGCCTTCGGAGTGGGATTTTGCACGCTTTTGGGGCCTGTGCTACACTATACGCGTAATCACTGGGATGTTGGTGATGTTCACGATAACTGAACCAACACTTTTGTTTTGGGAGCCAGCTTCCTGGAGTGGTTCTGCGGGGCTTATCGTATGGCGTCCTGAGCCAACGGACGGCACCCACCTAATGTATGGGGTTCATACATTCCTGAACACACGGCATCCTGGAGATTACAGTGGGCCCTCAGTGATGGGGGCCTTTTTGTATGCGCTGCTATCCCGTTTACGAATTCGCGAAAAACGCTTCCAGTTCTGCGTGGCGGCGCTTTTGTGCCTCAACCTGCTCACTATTCAGGGTGCTCAACTGTCCTGTGAGGGCGTCAATGAGGGTGGCCGTGAGCGCAACAGGTTGTGCAACGCGTGAGTCACCGAGCGCATAGCTCAGGGAGACATCGGCGGCCTGTGCACAGGGTGCCGTAGGGGACCAGGCCAGCGCGAGGGTTGGGGTACCTTTGTGCCCGGCGTACTTGACGGCTTTTGCGATCGTGGTGCTTGTCTGGGTGGCACAGATCACCAGAAGGTCCGCAGGTGAAAGGTCGTCAAGGACCGAGAAGAGCTTGTGGACATCTCCTGGGGTGTGATAGGCTTTCATGCCGACAGACCGCAATGACAGGGTAAACAGCTCGGCGAGCGCGGCGCCGGCGCCCTGGCCTATCACATAGATGGACTTGGCCTTTTGCAGCATCTTCACCGCTTTGTGCGCCGTTTTGGGTGGAATATGCTCTGCAACGCGCTGCAATTCCTCTATCTCGGCGTATAGCGCGGTCAAGAAAGGCTCTTGCGATATGATCGGAGGGGTGGCCAACTCTTGTCGTACGAGTTCCTGAATTCCTTCGACAAGTTCGGGGTAGCCTGGGTAGCCCAGACGCTGGGCGAAGCGGATTACCGTCGCTTCGTCCAGGTCGACGGCCTCGGCCAGGCGGGATGCGGTCATGAAAGCGACGTCCCGGTAGGAGGAGGCGATAAAGTCAGCCAGCGTCTTTTGGCTCTTGGTGAGATGAGGGTAGGCTTTTCGGATCTTTTCCAGAATCATCTCTTGACGCTCCGTGAAAGTATGACAATTGGAAGAGGGCAATTCGCGATTCTCAAGGTTCATTCAGGTTGTTGGATTGACAACATTTTAGCAGTTTCGATATATATTGTCAAAAGCATCTGCAATTTCTCTTGCTTTTCTTGACATCGTGGCTCTATTATGGTATTGTTTATCACCAGAGGCGGGGGGTGGAAGCAACTTGGCTGGTTGCATGGCGTTTTCTTTTAAAGGTTGCGAATTTGCTATGTCTGATGTGTGCGGAGAGAAGGGGTAACGTTTTTGAGAGTCGAGAGGGTTGTGGATGGCATCTATGTTTTCTTGAGCGACCTCTATTTGCGGGTGACCTCGACGGTCTTTGTCACCGAGGAGGGCGCTGTGGTCGTTGATACGCTGCCTTTTCCTGAGGAAACGCGCCAGGTTATTTCCTTCGTCGAGGATGAGCTTGGTCCCGGACGCATTCGGTATGTTATCAACACTCATCATCATGCGGATCACGTGTATGGAAACTGGCTTTTCGAAGGGGCGGAGGTTATTGCCCATGACAAATGTCGTGAGATGTTGGCGCGTTTTGGTGAGCGGAGGTTGGGCAAAGCGCGCCGCCAGACTCCAGAGCTGGCGGAGGTCCAGTTGCGTTTGCCAGGGATGACGTTTGGCCAGGAGATGCGCATCAATCTGGGAGGCAGAAAGTTGAATCTCTTTCATACACCTGGTAATAGTCCAGATGGTATCAGTGTGTTTGAGGAGGGAGACCAGGTGCTGATCGCTGGAGACGCTATCATGCCCGTTCCTTATATCGTGAATGGTAACATAGATCAACTTCGCGCTTCCCTGTTGCATTTCCAAGAGATGGAGATCGATTTCACCGTGCAGGGACATGGGCATGTTCTACTACGAGGCGAAACACAGGAGTCCATCGAATCAAGCCTTTCGTACTTGACCACCATCGTGGAAAAAGTACGAGAACTTGTAGAAGATGATGCGTCACCCGAGAAGCTGGTCGAGATCGATATCGAGTCCTGCGGGAAATCGCGTATTCCGCTTGATGGCATGGTCAGCAAGCTTCATCAGGATAATCTACGCGCTGTCTATGGGCGTCTGCGTGCGCAGCAGGCCTAATCAAAGTCAATCTGCAGGGGGGATTCCTGCAGGGCCTGTTTGATAGCCTCTTTTTGATCTGGACGCTGTTTCTGTGCTTCTCCAACACATTCTTCGAACAGATCCCGTGGGTGCAGTTTCTGAAAGACCGTGGCTTCCCCCAGTGTTTGCCATACGGTGTTCAGATCACAATGCATGACGCCCAGCGCGTAGGAGATGACCAAACCCCGTTCAAGATCACCTGACAAGGCTCCTTCCTTTTCCTCGTACTCCTCTACGAAATCCCGGATCGCGTCTACCAGTTCTGAGACAAAGCTGATCGTGCCGCCTTCATCCGATATCATCTCTTTCCCCATTGCTACACTAGCGTCTGCAAAGAATCCCTCTCGCAAATGGTCAAAACGAATGACTACAAAGCCTCCAGCGCAAGCGCACAGTCCTTCGTCTGGGATCGTAAGGGGGTTTGCTCCCCTTCAACGTCCCATTCTGCTGAGTCCTTTTTCCACGCAAAGAAGCCATCACTTGGCCGCCCTCAATTGTGGCCCATTATAGTGTTTGGCATTTTATGTGGCAAAAAGCTTGTGCTGATCTTTGCGTTATTTCTCATCTCTCACATGCTTTTGCCGTTGACAACAGCTTCGGTGCGTGATACAATAGCTTGGATTTTGACCGTATCTCCTTATTGCTTTCCTTTTAGCTCTTCCACGGTTTTGAGCATTGGAGAAGGGGGTTGCGATGACAAGTCTCTTGCAAGGTGCTGTGCCTGAACCTCGAGTAGTACGTGTCTTTGCTCTTACCATCTTCTTGGGGTTGCTAGTTCTGGGTGGGTTGTCAGTGCAGGCTACGGATCCGGCGATGCCCTTTGATCGCCTGAACGGCGGGGCCAGAGCAGACGCCTAGCGCAGGGGAGATGGCATGCGGTGTGTTATAATGCCCTTCGCGTTCGGGGGTCGGAGGCATTTGTATTGGGGCGGATTTTGGAGGAGGAGAATTGACCGTGGAGAAAAAGTTTCGCGCTTTGCGCGTAGTGGCTCTGATATACAAGATTGTAGCTTGGATCGTCCTCGTGGTGGGTGGGCTGTCGGCCGTTTTTGCTGTGATCCTCGGCGCGGTTCAGGAGCGTGTAGGGTTCCAGAGCCCGTTACTTGCAGGGGTACCTGGCCTGAGTCAGGTGAGGGGGCTTCTTCCCGGTCTCGCGGCGGGGTTGGTTGTCCTGCTTTTTACTGCGATCCAGTTTGTCCTGCTATACGCCGTTAGCGAATTGGTTCATCTGCTGCTAGCATTGGAGCACAATACGCGAGAGACCGCCTTCTATCTGCGAGGTGAGAATGCCCTTTCGTCGTCCGCGCCCGACGTGTCCTGGGATACGCCAGCCGAGACCTCTGTGGAAGAGTCCTAAGCAGACAAGGGACATGCGCGAGCGTATTGGCCTGCGACGGATGGTCCTACTGCCAGCAACGGGGTTTGCACAGGATTTCGAGCACGCGCAGGTCAAAGAAATCCTGGGCGTTGGCAGAGAGCATGACCGCAGCCGTATCGGCCCCCTGTCCTGTTCCGCCGACAGCTATGATCTCCTCGCCCGCCGGTATGAGGCCCGCGTCGGCGGCCATAACGGTGATTTCGCACACTACTTTGATGCCCTCACAGAAATTGCGCAGTGTGAAAGCCATGATTTCTTCGAGTTGGTAGGTGCCCAGTTTTCGCCGCGCGGCGCGGCCGATGCCTCCCAGGGCGTGCTGGCAGGTGAGAATGTCAGCGTTCGCTGCTTTGATTCGCTCCCGGTATCCAGCTTCGAGCTGCTGGTGATTGGGATTCTGGAAACCAGTAGAATGCGTGACGACGACCACGTGGTAGCTGTTGAGCATCTCTGCGGCCAAAGCTCCCGTCTCACCGGACGTGGAGGCCACGACGATGTGTTCGATCTCCAGGGCTTTGGCGCGTTCCTTGGCCAGCTCTAGCGTCTTCTCCGAGTTCTGGACGCCGGCTCTTTCAAAGTAGGTGCAGGGGACGGTTTGGTCGGGCACGAATTTGCCTCCTCTTAGGGCGGTCATCGGTTTTCAAACGTTGGCTTCACTGTAAAGAGTCCTTTCCGTGAAGGAGCGCGTACTTTTGCAGGATAGCCCATTTGCACTTTGATCTGTTGGTCGAGAATGCATAGAATTTTATCGTGACAGTGGCGAATTGGCAATTATGTTTGGAATGACACGAAGCGTTATAATGATGGTGCGTAACTTGCCCGACGAATTGGTAAAGGAGGCGTTTTGATGGAACGCGTACGGTATGGCATTGTGGGGATGGGTGGCATGGGCACGGGACATGCCCACTCAATACAGCAGATCGAAGAGTGTGTGCTGGGCGCGGTATGTGATGCCGTGCCTGAGGTGGCGCAGGAAGGGGGGAAGACCTTCGGCGTCCCCTACTTCGTGGACTATCATGATCTGGTGGATTGTGCGGAGGTTGATGCCGTTATCGTGGCTACGCCCCATTACTTTCATCCCCCGGTATCCATCTATGCGATGGAAAGCGGCAAGCCCGTCATCTCCGAGAAGCCCATCGCGGCGACAGTTTCTGACGCCGATGCCATGGTGGAGGCGGCCCGGCGTACGGGGGTGCCTTTTGCCGTGATGCACCAGTCGCGCACCGAGCCCATCTGGCGCGCGGCTGGGAGGCTGGTACAGGAGGGACGCCTAGGGGAGATCTATCGCACCATGCTCGTCTTCGCCACGTTCAGGAGCCAGGCTTACTATGACTCTGCTGGATGGCGGGCTACCTGGGGCGGGGAGGGGGGAGGTGTCTTGATCAACCAGGCCCCCCATTCCCTTGACAGATTCACGTGGCTTGGAGGGCTTCCCAGCCGAGTAACAGCTCTGACCATGACCAGGAATCACGACATCGAGGTGGAGGACGTGGCGATGGCCATGCTAGAATACCCAAACGGCGCGCTAGGGCATCTTTACTGCTCCACGACGGAGGCGCCAACGACGGAGATCATGGAACTGGCCGGCGAAAAAGGCAAGCTGCGGGTCGTCGGTGATGCTATTCGTTTTTGGGAGTTGCCCGAGGGGGTGAAAGGCTTCAGTGATGCCTCCGAAGAGATGTGGGCTCATCCGCCAGACGAGGAAATAGACGTTCCTCTGCCTGACTGCGAGTCGGGGCACAGCGCGGTGCTGCGGAACGTGGCTCGGCATATCCTCTACGGGGAGGCCCTTCTCACGCCTGGCGTGGATGGGCTCAAGAGCGTGGAGATGATAAACGCCGTCATCCTTTCGGGGCATACGGGACGGCCGGTGGAGATACCCGTGGATCGGGCCCGCTATGACGACTTTTTGGAGGAGATGAAAGAAACCTCCTCTTTTGATGCGGAGGATCGGGGCCACGACAAGCGCATTACGGATACGGTGCATCATTAGTGTTGATGGGGAATACTCAGCATATGTTCGCAATGAGCGTCAGTCGCCTTGACGTCTGACGCTTTTTTGGTTGGGCAGAACTGAACAGGAGAGCCAATGGAAAAACGACGTCTGGGCAGAACGGGTTTGGAAGTGACGGTTGTTGGCTTTGGGGGAGCGCCCATCGGGAGAGAAGGCGTTACTCATGAGGAAGCCATGGAGACCGTTTGGGCCTCTTTGGAAGGAGGGATCAATCTGATAGACACTTCCCCTCATTATGGGCTTGGCAGGAGCGAGAGGCGCATAGGCGAGGCGCTGCGAAGCAGGCCCAACCTGGCCGAGGGGGTTATTCTGTCGACCAAGACCGGGCATTATGGCGATGAAAAAGACTATTCTTACGACAGGACGTTGCGCTCTGTGGAGAACAGTCTGCAGGCTTTGGGCGTGGATCACCTGGCCATCGTGCATATCCACGACGTGACGAGCGCGGAGGAACTGGAGGATGTCGTGCGTGGGAAGGGAGAGCGGCGAATTCGACGCACTCATAATAGCCAACCGATACAACCTGATCGACCAGGTGGGGGAGGGAATTATCGCAAAGGCCATTGAGCGCGATGTGGGAGTGATCATCGCTGGTGCCTATGCGACGGGTATCCTCGCAAAGGGGAGCGCCGATCCCAGGGCCACCTACTTGTATAGTCGCGCGACGGCCGATGTGCGTGGCTATGTGGCCAAGATAGAGGGCTTGTGCGAAAAGGCGGGATGCTCCCTGCCGGCCGCGGCGGTGCAGTTCTGCCTGCGAAGCCCTGTGAAAGGCGCCGTGACCGTTCTGGGGGCACGAACTCGCGATCAGGCGGCGCAGAATGTGCACGTGGCGGAGGAGGACCTCCCCGAGGCCTTTTGGCAACAACTAGAAACCCTGATTGAGAGCAGGGGCGTTGTCAGCCCCTGAAAGCCCCTTTGGATTCCTGGTAACCGTGGTCTGGTTCACAGTTCCATATCCTGAGCCCATAGCGGCTGAGATAGATGGGGATATTCTGAAAGAGGGGATTCGTCTCCTCAATAGCGTGGAGCATGGCCCGTTTGCGGCTCATGGACGGGCCGCTCAGAATGGTGAGCGAGCCGCCCTCCCCGCCAGCACCGTTTACCTTCCAGCCGAGGGCGCCGTATTCACGGCATATGTCGATGATCTGTTTGGCGTCGGCGCTAACTAGCTTGGGGTGTAGCGCCTGTTGGGCTTCCGTGTTGGCGATCATGGTCCGTCCCAGCGCCGCAAAATCCCCCGCATAGAGGGCATCGCGGGAGCGTTCCGCCGTCTTCCGCAGGGCTTCGAGCTTGGGATTTTCCGGCCCCGCATTCTCCAGCCCCTTGATCACCATCTCGTGCACCTGTGAGGAGCTATGCGAACGCCCCAGAAAGATGAGGCATAGGCGGCGCTCGAACTCCCACCAAATGGTGTTGGGCACGTGGATGGAGGATACGGCTGCATAGGGATAGCGGAACATCTCGATATAGTTTATGCCCCCAAACGCCGCACAGAGCTGATCCTGGATGCCGCTCTGTTGATTGAGAATGTCCGTCTCGATCCTGTGGGCCGCATAGGCCACCTCCAACGGGGTCTTTCTCCCCGGGGTCAGATAGTCCAGGGCGCCAATCAGGGCCACGCTGACCGAGGCTGAAGTCCCTGTGGAGCATCCCGCTGGCGCCTCGGAGAAGATCGATATCTGCACCGACAGTTCCTCGGGCACCCCCATGTAGTCGATGGCAGCCTCCAGCAGGGGGTGGTGTATCCACTCGTGGCGCTCGTGGCGGGGAAAGACGGCATAGCGCTGCCCAAAGTTCTCGGCGTTCAGAATAACCCGATGCTCCTGCGCATCGCGAGGATATACTGCTATCTGCACCTCGACATAAGGATACACCCCCACGTTGAAGATGGTGCCATGTTCCGCAAACCACGTATCGGTCCATCCCCCGTTGTCGCAGATGCGTATGGGGGCCACGCTGTTTACGATGCGCTCGGGGTGCGTTTCTTTCGGCATATGGGTTTTGCTCCTTTCGAGATGTGCCGCTTTACTTCGCGGTGGATACGGTCCCCAGGCGAGCTTGGTAAGGTTGGATATAGCGGGGTTCCGTCACCTCAGACGATGCGTGGGACTGCTCCATCTCCATCAACAACTCGTATTCTCCTGGCGGTGGATTTTCGGATAGAGGGAACGTGCACCATTGTTTGAGCACCAGCCCTTCCTGCCAGTACGGTTGATCCAATCCGAAGCCACTGCAGCAGGTGATTTTTTCGCCCTCCTTGCTCTGCAGGCAGGTGTGTAACTGATGCTCTGCTCTTTGCAGGGAAGGTGTAGGGAAGGTCCAATAGCTGATCAGAGTGGTGTCCTGTGCGCTCCAGTCGTAGCCGATGAGCTGCGGTCCGCCGTCAAAGGTCCAGGCGCCCCGTTCTTGTATAGCTGCCACCATCTCCTCAACTGTTTTTTCCTCCACAATCTCCAACCGAAAGCTGTCGCCGCCAGGGAGCAGCACCGTCCCACGCGCTTTGCCCTTTAATTGCTGCACCGTAGCTTCTACTCGGGAAGCTGGATCGGTGAACAGATACACGCCTGGCCGTCCGGCGGGCAGCAGCATACTGGGGCGCTCATCCTGGGGCAGGAACACCCCCTTTGGGTTGGGTGGCATCAGATAGGATAGCACCTCACGAACGGGCACAAGGGGCGCGTTTTCGCTTTGGGTGATGACCCACACTTGGTCTCCTCCCACCTCGGCGGCCTCCCTGCGCGCCAAATCCACCGTCTGTCGCCAGACGCGATAGGGGATGCCATATGCCTCCTTGGTGTTGTGGTGGGGGAGGAAATTGTACAGATAAACGACGGCGTAGGCATTCCACAGGATCAGAAGCAGGTAAAAGGTGTATATGGCCAGGCGCAGCCCTGATGTCCACCAAAGGCTGCCCCGACGCCGCGTGGTGCATAATCTTACTCCCCTATCGACGACTAGGCCCATGGCCAGGAATCCCCAGGGATAAAGGATGGCCAGACAACGCGGCTTCAGAGGGCCCGGCTGCAGGCCCGTGGCCAGCAGCGTTCCCCACAGAAAGATGGCGGGGATGGTGTATTTCGCAGGGTCTTCCTCTTCCCTCCAATGGCCCCATGTATGAATGGCGAGGACGACTGGTCCGGGCAGGGCCAGCAAAAAAAGCGCGCCCTCCAACTCTGCTACCCGGCGGAAGAGGGGGGATGTCAGACGGAAAGCGGCCTGAGAGGGGGCGACCAGCGTGGATAACTGCTGCCCGGAATGCAGCCAGGTAGCAACGCGCAGGCCACGCCGCGCTGACAGCACGTCCGTTTTCATGAGCAGTCGCTGCATGTGGGAACGGAGATCGGCAAAGCGAGCCAGGTTCTGCTCGTAAAGATAGGGGACAAGGATGAGCAGCGCCAGGCAAGTGCCGAACAGCAGATAGGACCATTGCACACGCCGGGAGTACACAACGATCAAGACGATGAGGGCGAAAATCAGAGGGAGCGGGAGCAGTGTGGTGTACAGCATGACTCCCAGGCTGATGGCGGCCAGTGACCACCCGAGCGGTTCGGCATCCAGCAGGGCCATGGTGCAGCCCTGCAGCAGCAGCACGGTGAGGGGAACCATGAACGCCTCGCACGATATGCGGCGCGAAAAGATCACGGCCCAAGGAGCGGCGGAGAACAGGGCGCTGGCCAGGACGCTGACCCGTACCCCATAGTAGCGGCGCACCAGGCTGTAGAATCCGCCTATGGCCGCCACGTTCAAAAGCGCGACAAAGGCGGAGACGAGCCTGGGATCACGGCCTACGAGGAGGGGAATGCCCAAGAGGTAGTGGAACATGGGGAGGGCGTCGGAGGCGGTGGATAGGGCCTGCGCCCCCCCTGGCTGCTCCTGCCCCAGGAGGGTTAGGGCAGTCTGAAGATGCTCCACATGATCTCCTCGCAATTCGATGAGGTCCAGATGGGCGAGTCGGAGCACGGCCCCCAGTAGTATGATCCCCCACATGACCTGATGCTCGGGGGCCTTTACGTAGGCGCGCAGGCGAGGAGGTAAGGAGGATACCCAAGAGGTAATCTCCTGGGGAGTGGGCACTCTGATCGCTGTGGGGGTTGGCGTCTGCATCTGTTCCTCATTATGTGCTAGATGGGGATATTCTAGCATTTGTGGGGCTGCAGGACAACTAGCCAGGAGGTGGCATCTGGGAAGCTGCCCCGCCGTCTACCGCCTCTCCGTAGCGGGAAACAGCTCCTCAACGGGCCGCGTACGGTAGGCCCGGCGGTAGGCTTCAATCTCGGCTAATAAGTAGCCCAGGCTCTCTCGGGCCTGGTGTAGGGACTCGGCTCTGCGCTCGGTCTCCTCTTTTTTGGCACCCCCGTTCCTGTCGAGATCTTTTTCCGGGGTGATAGCCCTCAGAGTGGCCCCTTTGCGGACCAGGCGTATACTGCCCGATGCTTCCAGGCCCTGAAGGGCGGCCATGATGGCCGTCTCCCGGGTGCCAATGCGTGCAGCCATGCGCGAGAGATCGATCTCGCCGCCATGGGCGCGTAGGGCCACGCGGAGCATGCCCGCTACTTGTTTCAGGAACGCGTTTGTGGTGGGCGTGGCCGTGGGATAGGGGGGCAGCAGGTACACGATCTGCGGGTCGGTGCGGCGGAGCATTTCCTGGAGCGCTTTGGGGCCGGGCGGGGGCGTCAGGATGGCCAGGGCCACAAGGGGCGTTGAGAACACGCTGGCTCGCGTTATGAACTTTTGGAGGGGATCGGCCACGTTCTCCGCCCAGATGGCCACATCGCCCCCCTGTGTTCGTTCCAGTTCGTCTATGGCTTCCCGCCAGGGACCCCTCTGGCGCCAGTCGACGATCTCTCGGCCGCCCACGAGGGGCCGGCGTTCCACTTGTGCTGTCGGCGCCGAGGGCTGCCAATCCACCATTTCCAACTGCAGTCGCTCATTGCCTCGCCAGTACTGCCGCCAGAGGCGGAAGGCCACGTCGATGCGTTCCCCCGGCTGGGGCATTTCCTGGGCATTGAACCATACGAGGGGCCTGGGCGTTCCCTCCTCGCCGCTCACATAGAGGCGCCGGTGGGGTGTCTCGCGATTGCGGCTCACGTCCTCGGTGCGGATCAGCGTGCCCTCCCGGGCAGCAAAGGTGGGGGCGGGATTGCCCTCGCCAAAGGGCGCCAGACGAGCCACGTCGCGGGCCAGGTCGAGGGTGATCTCCTCCCACGGGAGGTCGGCCTCGATGGTGATTTGAGGCGCCATTTCCTTCACAGGCGTCTCCTTGCGCAACCAGTTCAACAGGCCTCGGGAAAAGGCGGGCAGGTTGTCCGGCGCCATGGAGAATCCGGCCGCTTTGGGATGCCCCCCATGCTGATACAGGTACTCCTCCTGGCTGGCGATGGCCTGGTGGATGTCCACGCCCTCCACCGAGCGCGCCGATCCCACGCTGGCCCTGCCCGGGCGATGGGCGATGAGAATGGCAGGACGGCCATACTCCTGGGTGAGGTGGCTGGCCACGAGGCCGAGGATGCCCTCCTCCCAATTCTCGCCGTCGAGGATGAGGGCGGGCTGATGGAGGAGCTCGGAGGAGCGCTGCAGGCGCTGTTGAACCTGGGCCAGGAGGGCCTCGGTGCGCGCCCTGCGGTCCCGGTTCAACGCTTCCAATTCCCCGGCCAGGGCCTGTGCCTCCTGGGCGTCCGTGGTCAGTAGCAGGCGCACCACCGTCTCGGGGTCGCCCAGCCTGCCGGCGGCGTTGAGGCGCGGCGCCACCTGGTAGCCCACGTCCTGATCGTCCAGGTGCGCCTGATCCAGCTCGGCCATCTGGAAAATAGCCTGTAGCCCCGGCCGCTGGATGCTGCGCAGGGCCTCTAGGCCGCGCTGGATGAGGTAGCGCACCTCGTCCACCTGGGCCACCATATCGGCCACCAGTCCCAGGGCAGCAAAGGCCACCAGATCCTGCAGCAGGGCCGACGCCTCCTGGTCCTCCAGGAGGGCCAGGGCCATCATATAGGTCACACCGGCGCCCGATAGCTCGCGCAGGGGATGGTCAGGCGGCAGCCTCTCAGGATTGACGACGGCGTGGGCGGGGGGCAGCTCGTCGGGAAGATCGTGGTGGTCGGTGATGACGACGGTCAGGCCGCCCGCAACGGCGCGCCCCACCAGGGCTCCGTCGGTGATGCCCGTGTCACAGGTGATGAGGAGGGAGATGTCGTCAGCCAGAGCCTCCGTCACCGTGCGTTCGTTGAGGCCGTGACCCTCAACGCGCTGTGGGAGTTGATAATCCACCCGTGCGCCCCGGGCCGCCAGCGCCTCGTACAGGATGGCCGTGGCCGTCTGGCCGTCGGCGTCAAAGTCACCCCAGATGCGAATACGCTCGCCACAAGAAATGGCTCGCAGGAGGAGATCCCTCGCCGTCTCCAGGTCGTCCAACTCGTAGGGGGAGGCGGGACTGTAGTGATCGGGATCCAGATAGGCCAGGGCCCGCTGGGGATCGGTGAGGCCCCGCTGGGCCAGCAGCCGCGCCACCAGGGGATGCCCCCCCACGGCCCGGCGCAGGGCAGGGGACACCGGCGGCTGTTCCACGCGCTGCCACTCTCCGTTCACGGCGTTCTCCTCGATCCTGTGGTGATTCTTGCATATGGTATATCATGTTGAGGGTAGGAGGCAAGATCGTGCATGTCTCTCTCCTCCGGAGCCCCTTTGCGCAGGGCAGCGATAGCGTGTTACCCCGCTCGACGGTGAGGGAGGAGCATCGCTCCGCTCCACGGTCCTCGTGCTCCACGAAAAAGGGGCTGAACCGCTGCCGGATTTCTTGTATAATATGCCGGGTCGAGGTACACGCCGACGCTCCCTGAGCGCGCGCCAGTGGTCGATTAAGGTGTAGGCATGGACGATCAGCATAGGAC
>JAYENT010000021.1:0-5227 GCA_034722245.1 Chloroflexota bacterium | reverse complement strand
CTAGATTGGAGAACTTTTGGCAATCACAGAGTGGCGTTTTTCGGTGATTTCCGAGAGGAGTTCAAAGACCTAGCCAAACTGATTGGGTTCGGGGTTGTCGAAAAAGATAGGTGACTGAATGCCCGTCAAAGCCGCTTGAAATGTATAGAGGGTGCTACTGTACCGGTGCAAGGTCCCGGGAGGTGGGGAGCTTTGGCCACCTATTATCTGTCAAAAGACGACGCAAGGCGAGCGGAAAGCCGAGCGCAAGTTCGGTGGCCCGTCATCCGATGTGAGTGCGGCGGTTGAAGGATTGCCGCAGGGAAGTCGGAGCAAAGTAGTCGCCCTAGAAGGTGACGAAAAGCGCCAAGCCGAACCTTTGGAGGAGAAACTCCATGAAAACGAGACGGATGAGAGCAGGGGAAGGCTAGATCGCTTGGAGCCTTGCTTTCTTGTTGCTCCGTCCCTGGGGCCGCGGCTTTTTTGGGCACGTAGGGCGGAGCGCCGCTCCGGCATGCAGTTGTTGACGCTTGCCGGGGAGAGGGCATAATCTCATTAGAATGGGTAAGTTGGTTGAAAAAGGGTGCCATAGAGGCACCATCTTTTATTGCATGAGGAGACGATGATGACAAAACGTTTGGAGGACAAAGTGGCCGTGATCACCGGATCTACGTCGGGCATTGGACGCGCCACGGCGGAGCTATTCGCGCAGGAAGGGGCCTGTGTGGTGGTTAACGGACGGCGCCGCGAGTTAGGGCAAGAGGTGGTGGAGGGTATCTTGGCCGAGGGCGGCGTGGCCAGCTACTGTTACGCCGACGTGACCAAGAGCGACGAGTTGAAGGGGTTGATCCAACATGCCGTGGACACCTACGGACGGCTGGACATCCTGATGAACAACGCCTGGTCGGGCAGGGGGGCTCCGTGCTAGAGGTGGACGAGAAGGAGTGGGATGCTGGCCTTGACGTGAGCCTCAAAGCCACCTACCTGGGCAGCAAGTTCGCCATTCCCGAGATGATCAAGGGGGGCGGAGGTGTCATTATCAACATCTCTTCCGTGCACGGTGTGCTGGCCGCGCGGAACTCTGCCCCCTATGAGGCGGCCAAGGCGGGCATCGTCAACCTGACGCGGCAGATGGCCGTGGATTTCGGCCACGACGGCATTCGTGTCAACGCCATCTGCCCCGGTTGGATCATCGTCAACAAGACAGAGAAGTGGATCGAGGAGCATCCCAAGGCTGTGCGACGAGCAGAGGTTATCTATCCCGTGGGGCGTCCGGGATGGCCCATGGACATCGCTCAGGCAGCCCTGTTCCTGGCCTCTGATGCCTCCTCCTTTATCACCGGCCACGCGCTGATGGTGGACGGAGGACTGACTATACAGTTGCAGGATTCGCTGGCCTCATTGGTGCTGGAGAAACTGGGAGGCCAGGAGGAATAGGTAGGGGATCAGGCCGGCAGAGCGCGCTTCATCCGTTCCAGGGCCTGCTCCAGCAGCGGGCGGCAGCAGGCAAAGTTCAGCCGCACAAAGCCCTCTCCGCCCGGGCCAAAGGTGGCGCCGTCATTGAGCGCCACCTTGGCTTTCTGCAAAAAGTGCCTATGGGGGTCATCGAGGCCCGTGCGGCGGCAGTCGAGCCAGGCCAGGTACGTGCCCTCGGGCTTGACCATGGAGACGCCGGGCAGTTCCCGTTTTACAAAGTCGAACACCAGATCGCGGTTGCGCTGCAGATAAAGGAGTACTTTGTGCAGCCAAGGATCTCCGTCGCGGTAGGCGGCCAGGGCGGCCCTATAGGCCAGGACGCTGGGGGTGTTGATCAGTCCGCGGTAGGCATTCTGGAACCGCTGGCGCAGGTCGGCATTGGGGATGATGACCACGGAACAGTGCAGCCCGGCGATGTTGTAGGTCTTGCTGGGGGCCATGAGGGTGATGGTCCGCTGCTCTACCTCGGGGGCCAGCGAAGCGATGGGCACGTGCTCCTGTCCTGAAAACAACAGGTCGCAGTGAATCTCGTCGGAGACGATGACCATCTCATTGGAGAGACAGATCTCGGCCATGTGCTCCAGTTCATCCCGACGGAAGACGCGCCCCACCGGGTTGTGGGGATTGCACAGTAAGAAGACTCGGGTGTCCTCGCGGATGGTTTCCGCCATCTGCCCATAGTCCACTGTATAATGCCCGTTCTCTTGCTGAGTGAGCTTCATTGAATCGCAGCGCAGATTGGCGTTGTCCGCCGTGTAGAGCATGGGGAAGTAGATGGGTGTCTGCAGCAGCAACCCCTCGCCGGGCGAGGCGACAGCCATGGCGGCCAGGTTGAAGGCGGTGACCACCCCGGACATGAAGAGGATCGCCTCCGGGGTCACGGACCAACCATACAGGCCCTGCAACCGGCCCACGATCAGCTCGCGCAGACCGGGCGGCTCCATCCCATAGCCAAACACGCCATGGGCCACGCGTTCCTCCAGGGCGTGGATCACCAGTTCTGGCGAACGGAAATCCATATCTGCGACCCAGAGGGGGAGCACATCGTCGCCGTACCGTCCCCACTTGAGGCTGTCCGTATCGCGCCTCTCGATGCAGTCGTCGAAATCGTAGCCCACCAGCCACCTCCCGTATCATCCAGCAACTGGTGAGATTGTAAGCTCTGGGCCGTGGAAAGCAACTCGACGGCAGATTGACGTACGTTATCGCAGAGAAGATATGGAGTTGCACAGCGCCCTAAACGGCCGGTGCCAGCATCCCGTAGATTGGAATGTCGTTCCGGCCCTGAGTCGCCTGCGGTGGCCTTGCAGAATGGCTCTGCAATTCTGCAGGATTTCGTAAGGCCCTCGCACTAAAGAGGCGGCGCCATAACAAAACCCCGCCTTTGGGGCGGGGCAACAAAAATGCAAGGCTCCAAGTGATCTCCACTATTCACTCGTATCACCCGTCTCGTTTTTATGGAGTGCCTCCTCCACAAGTTTGGCTCCACGCTTTTCATCGCCTTCTACGGCGACTACTTTGCTCCGACTTCCCTGCAGCAATCTTTCAACCGTCGCACTCACGTCGGATGACGGGCCACCGAACTTACGCTCGGCTTTCCGCTCGCTTTGCCTAGCTTCTTAACGAATGACCGAGAGCGAAAGCTTCAACCTCTCGGAACCTTGCACCATTATAATAGCACATTCAGAGACGTTTGTCAAGCATTTTTCAAGAAAATTTACGGATAGATGCGCGGATTTTGAGAGTTGACAGGAGAAAACATTCTTCTAGAATGTTTATAGTGTTTCGCAGGCAATGGGGCCCGCCTATCCGCGGGAATATCCCGTTGCTGTATCCGTCATTTCATTGATGGGTTCCTTTGCCTTCACTCTGGATGGGCGAGATGGATATTCTTTTAATTCCCTGGATCCGGAAAGGGCGAGGATGAAAAGGTCGTCTCGGCTGAGGCGTGTGGCGCTTTGTTTGCTCTTATTATTTTTTCTCTTTTCTAGTTACGCTTCAGCTCAGACGGATACTCAATCTCTATCGGATTCGACAGTGAACGGGCGCCCTTGGTGGTACTGGCCTCTGTTGTTATTTATTGTTAGTTTTTTGATAGGTATTGTTGCGGTATTGGGGGGCATAGGTGGCGGCTCTCTGTTTGTATGTGTCGTGGCCTCCTTTTTCCCGTTTCACTTGGATTTCATTCGTGCTACTGGATTATTTATGGCCCTGGCCTCCTCTTTATCAGCAGGTCCCAGCTTGCTGCGATTTGACCTGGCCAGTTTGAGACTGGCCATGCCCCTCGCCCTTGTTGGATCCATTGCCTCGACCATAGGGGCCATGATAGGGCTGGCACTTCCCACAAATGTCGTTCGGATTAGTCTGGGCGTTGCCATCATGGGTGTCTCGATCTTTATGCTCACGGCCAAAAAATCTCGCAAACCGGATGTGGAACATCTGGACAAATTGTCGGCGGCTCTCAGGATTCGGGGAGTCTATCGTGATCGGGGCAGTGGCGAACGGGTGACTTGGCGGGTCCATAAAACCCCTCAGGGGTTGCTATTCTTTATCTTTGTCGGCATGATAGGGGGCATGTTTGGCATGGGGGGCGGCTGGGCCAGCGTGCCGACTATCAACCTCGTCATGGGCGCCCCCCTCAAGATCAGCGTGGCCACGAGCAGTTTTCTCCTTTCCATCACCGACGCTGCGGCAGCCTGGGTGTATCTGAACAATGGTGCCATAATACCCATGATATTGGTGCCCTCTATCGTGGGCATCATGCTGGGTGGCGCTGTGGGGGCGCGATTGCTCAGGGTGGCAAGGCCAACTATTGTACGCTGGATAGTCATCGGTATCCTGGCCTTCTCGGGGCTCAGGATTTTTCTACAAGGATTGGGCCTCTAGGAGCGACGGTTGGCCCAGAGCCCACTAACAATATACAGGGGGCAAAAAAGTGTCAGTAGCTTCCCATCAGGAACCAGAGGTCGTCGTTTACCGCAGGGTGCAGCGGTGGAGCGTCTATTTGGGGTTGGCCCTGCTCCTGGTGACGTTTATCATCTATGTCTCGGGATTGATGAAGCCTTATATCGCTCCGACCGAACTTGACGAATTTTGGTCGCTGAGCGTGCATGAGTATATTGAGACGGCGGAGATAGAGACGGGCTGGGGCTGGCTGAGTATGCTCCGCTACGCCGATTTCCTCAACTTTGTGGGCGTGGCCTTTCTGGCCAGTGTGCCCATCATCTGTTATATCGCTATCATCCCCGTTTTACTGCGAGATAGGAAGACCATCTACGCCGTGCTGGCTGTACTGGAGGTGATTGTTCTTGCCGTTGCTGCCAGTGGCATCCTGGGTGTGGTGTGAGATTCTAGGGGACATCCGTTTCACGCCTTTTCATTTTTCTTCTCCCCTTTGCTCGATTCCAGGGGACATGGTCGCGTTCCAGGGCTCCATAGTGGTTACTTTATCTCCCAGCGCCCGCATACAATCCTCCAGATCAAAGTGTTGTAGCATGCCGCGCAAGCCGTTGGCTACCGGCCAGTCCACCAGCGGCACTTGGGTCCACTCCCGATAACTCTGGGGGGCGTTCTTAAGGGTCACCTCGGTGACGCTCTCGTGCAGCAGGGCGGCGAACAGCGCGATCAGGGTGCCCTGGCCTCTACCGTAGAGGTGGATCGCTTGCGCCCCCTCGTTTACCAGCAGATCGATGGTTTGCAGTACGTCCAGCACGCGTCGCCCCAAATAACTCTCCCCGAACAGCAGGCTGTGGCCGTGGAACATATAGTCCAT
>JAYENT010000020.1:0-5285 GCA_034722245.1 Chloroflexota bacterium | reverse complement strand
GAAATAATCTTCGCTACATCGCAAGCCCAAGGAGGAAAGGGGAATGCCCGCGCTGCTAGCCATCGTCGCTCTCGTGATCTGTTGGATCGTGCTGAGCTATTGCAGATGAGGACGGGAAGCAGGCCGACGGTTGAATGCCATCCTATGCGGCGCCGTGAGCACTCCCGCTTGGAGCATCCCCTAAAAGCGGATAATCACGCATGCTACGGTGAAGGCGTCTCCTTTGCCAGGGCGGGACGGAATGAGGCCACAAAATCGCGTACGGCACCTGCCCCTTCCGTTGCCCGCCGGACGATAGCACTACCCACGACCACTCCGTCTACGTAGGGGGCCAGTCCACGCGCCTGCTCCGGCGCGGATATGCCAAAGCCCACGACGATAGGAGTCTTGGCGTAGGGGCGAATCTGGTCCAGGCGAGAGATGAGACTCGTCTCAGGACTGCGCTCCGTCCCCGTGATGCCCAGTCGCGAGACCACATAGAGGAACCCCCGGGTGGTGTCGGCGATCGTGGCTATACGCTCCGCCTGCGTCGTGGGCGCAACCAGAAAAACTAAAGCCATCCCCTTTTCTTGACAGGCCTCTTGTAGAGGACCCGCTTCCTCAGGCGGCAGATCGGGAACGATGAAACCATCGACGCCCGCCTGAGCACAATCCCGCACATACTCCTCCATCCCATAGCTGTGAATGGGATTGTAATAGCCCATCAGGAGGAGAGGCACACTGACGCGCCCTTCCTGGCGCAATCCCGCGACCAAATCCAAGCAAGTTGCTGGCGTCATGCCGGCCCGCAGCGCGACCTGACTCGCCTCCTGAATCGTGGGCCCATCGGCCACGGGGTCAGAAAAGGGTACCCCCAACTCGATGATATCCGCTCCTCCAGCCTGCAAGGCGGGAATGAGCTCCAAGGTATCAGCAGGGGTGGGATATCCCAAGGGTATATAGGGGATGAAGGCGCAATGCCCCTGTTCTTGAGCCCTTTCGAAGCTATAGGCAAGGGCTTGCACGCCTCGCGCCTCTCGTATAGTTGTCATCATACGTCGTCCCCCAACCTTTCTGTGATTGTATCCAAATCCTTATCGCCCCGTCCCGAGAGGTTGACCAACAGTATCGTCTCTTGGGGCACGTCGGCCGCGACCTTACAAGCATGGGCCACAGCATGGGCTGACTCCAGGGCCGGCAGGATGCCCTCATAGCGCGAAAGCGCCTTGAAAGCCGCCAGGGCCTCCTCATCGGTGACGGACGTATAGGAAGCGCGCCCCAGCGCCCGCAGGTAGGCATGCTCGGGGCCCACGGAGGGATAATCGAGCCCGGCGGACACGGAATGCGTCTCCGCGATCTGGCCATGCGCATCTTGAAGCACGTAGGTTCTAACACCATGGAGGATGCCCAGGCGTCCCTTTTGAGCATCGGCAAAACGGGCGGCATGTCGGCCGCTGGCGATCCCCTCGCCCCCCGCCTCGACGCCTATCATCTCCACCTCATCCTCTAGGAAGGGATAAAAGAGGCCAATGGCGTTGGACCCGCCCCCCACGCAGGCGATGAGCATGTCGGGCAAGCGTCCCATCTGCTCCAAACTCTGCACCCGGGCCTCACGCCCGATCACGCTCTGAAAATCCCGCACCATCATGGGATAGGGATGGGGGCCCAGCGCCGAACCCAACAAATAGTAGGTGTCGTTGGCATTCGTAGCCCAATCGCGCAAAGCCTCATTGATAGCGTCCTTCAAGATGCGAGAGCCTGTATCTACGGGACGAACCTCCGCACCGAGAAGGCGCATGCGCAACACGTTAGGCGCTTGCCGCCGCATATCCTCCCGCCCCATATAGATCACACAGGGAAATCCCAACAGCGCTGCAGCCGTCGCGGTGGCCACGCCATGCTGTCCCGCGCCCGTCTCAGCGATGATGCGCGTTTTGCCCATGCTCTGGGCCAAAAGCGCCTGTCCCAGAGCGTTGTTTATCTTGTGTGCGCCCGTATGGGCCAGATCCTCCCGCTTCAGCCAGATCTGGGCTCCCCCACACGCCTCGCTCAGACGCCGGGCATGGGTGATGGGGGTGGGCCGCCCCGCATAGTCCTTGAGAAGGCTATCCAACGAACGGCGAAAGCCTTTGTCGTCGCGTGCATCCTCGTACGCGCTCTCCAGCTCCAACAGCGGCGCCATCAGCACCTCAGGTGCATAGCGACCGCCATAGGGGCCAAAGTATCCCCGCTCATCGGGTCCCGTCTTGAGTCTCTTTATCGTTCGTTCTTCTTGCATAGTGTTTCGTCTGCCTCCCTAACGCAGTCGATGAACTGCCTGACTTTGTCATGATCCTTGCGGCCAGGGCGACGCTCGACGCCGGAAGAGACGTCCACGCCCCACGGCTGTGCCTCCCGTACGACAGAAGCCACGTTGTCCGGCGTGAGCCCACCAGCCACAATCAACCGCTCCGACACATCCACTTCCGCATCCGTTCGCAGCAGATCCCAGTCCCACGTTTGGCCGGTTCCTCCCCTCCTGCGCGCATCGTAGCTATCCAGCAGATAGCCCCAGGCCTCATAGGCGGCCAGTTCCTTCCAGGGCACGTGCCCCCGTACACGTCGCGCGACGATCACGGGAACGTCCAGTCGGCGCACGTAATCTGCCGACTCGTCGCCATGTAGCTGGGCTAGATCCAGAGAACACGTCTCCACCGTCCTTTTCAGAGATGCTGGTGGCTCGTTTACAAAAACACCCACAAAGCGCGCTCCACACCCTTCCGCTCGCAGCGCCCCTGTGATGCCGGCCACCTTTGCCGGCGGGACGTAGCGCGGGCTGGAGGGGACAAAGATGAATCCCAACAGGTCGGCCCCGCACTGCCACGCCCAGCGCGCATCTTCCAGGTTGGTCAAGCCGCATATCTTGACCCTCGTCATCGTCCCGCCTCCCGCAACGCCCGAATCTTGGCGGCCGGATCGGCCGCCGTCACCAGGGCCTCGCCGATCAGCGCCGCATCGACGCCCAGCGCCGCCAGCCGGCGCATCTGATCTGCCTCGTGGATACCACTCTCCGAAACGATCAGGGAGGAACCCTGTATAAGAGGAACGAGTTTCTCCGTGGTGGCAAGATCCACGGTGAAATCCTCCAGATTGCGATTATTGACGCCGATCACCGGAGGCTCGAGGGGCAGGACGGCTTCCAGTTCCACTTCGTTGTGTACCTCCACGAGGGGGGTCAGTCCCAGGGACAGGGCCCAGTGCATTAGCGCCTCTAGCATCTCTGCCTCCAGTACGGCGGCGATGAGCAGGACGGCGTCCGCTCCCCATGCGCGGGCCTCCAGCAGTTGATAGGGATCGACGATGAAATCCTTGCGCAATATGGGACGCGCCATGTCCGAACTGTCAAGAGTTCGACGCACGTTCGCAAGATCGGCCAATTGTCCGCGAAAATGCCGCTCCTCGGTCAACACGGAAATCGCCTGTGCGCCGGCCGAGGCGTAAGTGACGGCAAGTTGGGCGGGGTCCAAGCCCATATTGAGCGCTCCCCGGGACGGCGAGGCCCGCTTTACCTCGGCGATGATGGAGACCCCGGGGCGACGCAAGAAGGCCTGCAGATCTAGGGGAGGTGCCATTCCTTCGACCCGTTCCTCCAGCCTTCTTTGGGGGCAATCAGCCTTGCGCCGCTCCAGCGCCGCCCGCACGTCCGCCACGATCTCGTCCAGAATCATGCTGCCCCCTGCGTAAAGGCGATGAGTTCCTCCAGCACCTGTGCCGCGCGGCCCGTGTCGATGGCCTCCGCAGCCACGTCCAGGCCCTCCTGTGGATCCTCGGCCACCCCTGCAGCGACCAGGGCCATTCCCGCATTCAACAGGACGATATCTCGCTGGGGTCCCCGCGTCCCGGCCAGCACGTCCCGCGTGATCTGCGCGTTTTCCTCCGCATCGCCTCCTCGAACGGCGTCCAAGGTTGCTCGCTCCAACCCATACTCGAGAGCATCTATAGTCAGACACCGCACCTGGCCGTCTCGCAGACGGGCCACAAAGTTGGGTGCGGTGGTCGAGAGTTCGTCAAGCCCATCGGCGCTGTTGGCCACATAAGCCGCTTTGGAGCCCAGTTCCTGCAACACGTGGGCCAGGGGCTCCACCAGGCGACGATCATAGACGCCGATGATCTGGATCGAAGCCCCCGCCGGATTGGTGAGGGGTCCCAGGACGTTGAACACGGTGCGCACGCCCATCTCACGGCGGGGTCCAATAGCATGTTTCATGGCCGGGTGAAGTCGGGGAGCAAAGAGGAAACCGAATCCCACCTCGTCGATGCAGCGCGCCACGTCTTCCGGCATTAGCTCCAAATTCACTCCCAGAGCCTCCAGGACGTCAGCGCTGCCGGAGCGGCTGGATACCGAGCGGTTCCCGTGTTTGGCCACGGCGACGCCGGCTCCGGCCACCACGAAGGCGGCCGTCGTGGAAATATTGAAGGTGTGCGCCCCGTCTCCGCCGGTGCCGCAGGTATCGATCAAGGGACGCCGCGTCGGACAGACAGCAGTGGCGTGCTGGCGCATGGCGCGGGCAAAGCCCGTGATCTCGCCGACAGTCTCCCCTTTGGCCCGTAGAGCCGCCAGATAGGCACCTATCTGAGCGGGGGTCGCCTCGCCATCCATGATACGCATCATCACCGCCTCCGCCTCGGTGGGGGAAAGGTGCTCGTAGGACAGTGTTCGCTCAAGGGCCGTGGACAGTTCTATGGTGCCCGTGCCCTCCGAAGCCTGGGAGATGGCCTTCTTTTCCCCTGCTATCCCCACAAAGTTCTTTAGCAGTCGCTTGCCATGGGGCGTCAGAATGGACTCGGGATGGAACTGCACGCCATACGTGGGAGCATCTCGATGGCGAATGGCCATGATCTCTCCTTCGGGCGTGTGAGCGATGACTTGCAGGGCATCGAAGAGGGGCTCTTTGACGATGAGGGAGTGATACCGTGTAGCCTCGAAAAAGGTGGGAATGCCGTCAAAGAGCTCATCCCCTCGATGCATGATGTGGGAGACCTTGCCATGCATCAGCCGCGAGGCCCGTTCCACCCGCGCACCAAAAGTATGCGCAATGCACTGATGCCCCAGGCAGACTCCGAGGATGGGGATTCGCCCGTGGAAATACGCTATGGCCTGATTGCTAATCCCGGCATCGGTCTCCGGCCGGCCCGGCCCGGGCGACACCACGAGATGGGATAGTTCCATGGCCGCCAGTTCTTCCACACTCACAGAATCGTTGCGAAAGACGCGGGATTCCACCCCCAGCTCTCCCAGGTACTGCACGAGATTGTAAGTAAAGGAA
>JAYENT010000019.1:77236-82442 GCA_034722245.1 Chloroflexota bacterium | reverse complement strand
GGGGGACAATGCCAACCTGACGGTGGAGTTGATCACGCCGGTGGCGCTGGAGGTGGGCTCCCGCTTTGCCATTCGAGAGGGAGGTCGTACAGTGGGCGCGGGCGTCCTCACGCAAATCTTGGAGTAGATAGGATTATTTTCTTACCGAATAGTTTATAAGGATTTATGGTAAATGGCTAAAAGGGCCGATCGTGTCGTTGTCACCCTGGCCTGCAGCGAGTGTAATGAGCGTAACTATACGACGGAGAAGAATCGGCGTAACGATTCCGGGCGACTCGTCTTGAGAAAGTACTGTCCCCGTTGTAAGAAGCATACAGAGCACGTCGAGCAGCGTTAGGTTATCATAGGCGAGTAGCTCAATTGGCAGAGCAACGGTCTCCAAAACCGTAGGTTGCGGGTTCGATCCCTGCCTCGCCTGTTTTTTGCCCCATGGCACCACGCCGGAGGATGATTTTTGTCCCGTAGGGATCCCGGTGGATTTGTGGTGTCCTTGATGTAGAATACCCTCAAGGAGAGCATATTTGTGTCCAAGAAAGGGTCCGCTTCCGGGAAAAAGTGGGGAAGTGGCGTCGTTCGTTATCTGAGGGGCGTAAGAGCCGAGGTTAAGAAGATCGTTTGGCCTTCTCAGGGTACAGCGATCAAACTTACGTTGATCGTTTTGGGCGTGACAGCGTTTATGAGCATAGCGTTGGGATTGATCGATTGGATATTTGCCAAGCTCTTTGCTCTTATAGTGGCGTAGCACTTTTTTGAGGAAGAAAGAGATGGATTCGGTCGAGTCCGAAGCGTTGGAAGAGATTTCAACGGAAATAGCAGAGGAACAGGAAGAAATCCAACCTGCCGAGGTGCCCACGGAAGAGGCGGAGGAGATGGCAGCAGCCAATGCCGACCAGGTCGCTGAGGAAGAGGAATCCCCCGCGGAGCAGGAAGAAAGCGAGGAGGTCGTCCTAGAGGAGGAAGAGATAGATGATGGGCGCGCCTGGTACTTTATTCATACGTATGCGGGCTATGAGCAAAAGGTGGAAAAGTACCTGGAGCAGCGCATTGAGACCATGGGCATGGGGGACAAGATCTTTCGTGTGATCGTGCCGACGGAAGAAGAGGTAGAGATCCGCGATGGTGAGCGTAGAATTAAACGCAGACGTCTCTTTCCTGGCTATGTGATGGTGCAGATGATCATGGACGAGGAATCCTGGTACGTGGTACGGAATACGCCCAGCGTGACGGGGTTTGTGGGTACAGAATCGGAAGCCATGCCGGTCCGCCAGGAGGAGGTCGACAGGATCCTGGAGCGCATGGAAGAGGAAGAGCCGCGCATCAAGGTCGATTTTCGCGTGGGCGAGACGGTGCGCATCACCGAGGGCCCTTTTTCGGACTTTATGGCTGTGGTGGAAGAGATCTATCCCGAGCGGGGCAAGGTGCGCCTTTTGGTCTCCTTCTTTGGGCGGGAAACACCCGTAGAGATGGACTTTATGCAGGTTGAGAAGGTATAGGGTAAATCGCTTGAGAATGGCTCGGCGTTTCTGGCCGGGGCGTGATGAGAAGGGATAAAGAGTAGATGGCAAAGAAGGTTATGACGACGATCAAGCTGGAAATCGAGGCCGGGAAGGCGAATCCTGCCCCGCCTGTTGGGCCGGCGTTAGGTCAGCATGGTGTGAATATCATGCAGTTCTGCAAAGAATACAACGCGCGAACCCAGGCGCAGGCGGGCATGATCATCCCTGTGGAGATTGAGGTATATCAGGATCGCTCCTTTTCGTTCGTAACAAAGACACCGCCAGCGACGGGCCTCTTGTTGAAGGCTGCCGGGGTGGAGAAAGGGTCTTCACGGCCCAATACCAACAAAGTTGGTACGGTGACGAGGGAGGATATCCGCGAGATCGCGGAGCTCAAAATGCGCGATTTGAATGCTATAGATATTGAGGGGGCCATGCGCATGATCGAGGGATCGGCCAGAAGCATGGGCATCATTGTGGAAGAGGCGGAATAGGATTGCGGTAACGATCGATGACTTGTGGGAGGATAGCCTACAAGGGGGCCGTCCGTTTGCACCACACGGAGGTAGTATGGCAAGACATGGCAAGCGGTATGCCGAGAGTTTGGCGCAGGTTGATAGGCTAAGAGACTATGAGCCGCGTGAGGCGTTCGAGCTGATCAAGGAGCTGCCCTCGGCGAATTTCGATGAGACAGTAGAAGTACATGTGCGATTAGGGGTGGATCCCCGGCGTGCAGAGCAGCAGGTTCGCGAGACGGTGTCTCTGCCTGAGGGCACGGGGACCACGGTGCGCATCATGGTCTTTGCGGAGGGCGAAGCGGCCCGCGAGGCCGAAGAGGCGGGCGCCGATTACGTTGGCGTGGACGAATACGTGGAGAGGATAGAGGACGGCTGGGTGGATTTTGACGTGGCCGTTGCCATTCCCCAGGCCATGAGCAAGATAGGGCGCCTGGGGCGCATTCTGGGACCACGTGGGCTCATGCCCAGTCCGCGGTCGGGGACTATGGTGCAGCCCGACGACATCGCCGAGACCATCGAGGCGCTGCGTAAGGGCCGCGTGGAGTTCCGTGTGGACCGCACGGGCAACGTACACATCCCTATCGGGAAGGTGAGCTTTACGGTGGATGCGTTGATGAACAATTTCATCGCCGTGATGAGCGCTATATGGCAGGCCAGACCGGCGGCGGTGAGCGGCGGCGCCTACATCCGCCGTCTGACGTTTGCCACGACCATGGGGCCTGGCGTACGCGTGGACGTCTCTGCCGCAAGGGATCTGGTCTAATAACGGGAAAACATAAGCCGCAGACAGCGGGCGCGCTCCCACAGGAGCGCTTAATGTTCCCCGCCGAGGCGAAGACAATCTCAGACAGGGGGCTGTTGTATGCCCCTCAAAAGTCTTCGTGCCGGGGGCGCGAGGGCTTTTTTGATGTAAGGAGGTAAGGTACTTTTGGCACTTTCACGAGAAGAGAAGGAGTTGCGCGTAAAGGAATACGGCGAAAAGTTGGCGGATGCCCAGATAGCGATCTGGTCTCGCAACAAGGGCTTGACGGTGGCCCAGCTCTCCGAGCTGCGAAATGCGCTCCGCTCGGCAGAGGCTCGCGCCATGGTGATCAAGAACTCGCTCATGTATATCGCCCTTAGAGACGCTGGTCTCCCGGTGGATGAAGAGATGATGGGAGGTCCTTGTTTAGTGACCTTTCTGGGGGAGGATATAGCGCCGGCCGCCAAGGCCCTGGTGGACTTTGCAGAGGATAACCATGAGAAGATAGAGATTCGTGGGGCGTTGATAGGCGGCGCGTTGGCGGGGGTGGAACAGATCAACACTTTGACCGAGTTGCCCTCGCGCGAGGTGCTGCTAGGACAGGTGGTGGGCGGCGTTCAGGCGCCCATACGCGGTCTCGTCAATACTCTGGCGGGTGTGCTGAGGGGGTTCGTGACCGTACTCCAGGCGCGCTCGGAGCAACTCGAAGAGGCCGCCAGTTAGGTGGATGAACGCGGAAAGTCATGCGTGGTTGGGGAGCCGAATTTTAGTCTTGGAGGATTGGAAAGATGACAAACGAAGAACTTGTCGAGACGATTGAGAACATGACCGTTCTCGAACTGGCTGAGCTAGTAAAGACCCTTGAGGAGAAGTTCGGGGTCAGCGCCTCTGCGCCGGTGGCTGTGGCTGCGGCGGGGACGGCTGCTGCTCAAGCCGAAGAGGAAGAAGAGGAGCAAGTGGTGTTCGACGTTATGCTCACCGATGTGGGTGACCAAAAGATCCAGGTCATCAAGGCCGTTCGTGAGCTGACGCCTTTGGGATTGCGCGAGGCCAAGGAGGTGGTCGACGAGGCTCCCTCTGCTATCCTGACGCAGATTCCCAGGGAGGAGGCGGAGTCGGCCAAGGAGCGCCTGGAGGAAGCGGGCGCTACAGTGGAACTTCAGTAATTCCCCTTTCTTCATCGTCCGGGAGCAATCAAGCGCGATTGCTCCCGTGACGGTATTCCTCAATTCCCCGTGGACAGGCGGGGCTGCGGGGCGGATTGCCAACCCACCCAGGGCGGAACAACGTTCCAACCTACTGCCCTCTTTTCGTCTGCCAGCCGCACAGGCGTCAACGCTTGTGCTATGAGGAAAGCGCTAGCGCCTTCCCTCGCGTAGGCACAGTTGCGTCCCATCAATGGGACTTTTGGGCTGGCATGGAACATTAGCCTGAATCCCAATACGCCAAGCCCTCGGAAGACTGCTTGCAGCAGGCGCAAGGGGCACCCCGAGGTGGCCCATGTAGCGCTGCGGCTTTAGCCCTGCGCAGGCGGCAATGATAGAATGCCGTCGGGACAGCTTTCCGACCTATTCGCCTTTGCCCCACCATGAACAGGTGGGGCTGGTTGAGCGATATGCGACAGCCTACCCCATCGGCCAGCCGCCGTGGGCGGCGATGGTCGCGTCGATACGTTCCATCAAGCCCATGGTCTCCTGCAGGGCGACGACGATCCGGCGGTAGTGATCCAGTTCCTCGTAAGACAGGACGCGGCCCCGGCGATCCTTCAGCCACTTGTGCAGCACCTGATAGCCGCCGATCTGGAAATCCCACACGTCCCGGGGCACGCCGGCAAAGTACTGCTCCAGGTTGATGTAGACGCGGTTCTTCTCCGCCACCTCCCCCGTCTTGGTGCGGGATTCCCCGGCGGGGACGAACTTGGGAAAGCCGCCTCGCCGCTTGACGCGGTTGCTACCCGGCTCGGGAAAGCTCACCCGTCCCACGTCTCGCAGGGCCGGCGCGTCCGGCGAGAGGAGGTGCAGGTCGATGAGGGCATTGCCCAGGGCCACCAGCCGCCAAAAAAGTTCCACGTTCGAGGTGAGGGGCAGCCGGGGAAAGTCGATCTTGAGGAACTCGGCATAGCGCTCCCGGTAGGTGGGGGCGTGAAAGACGGCATAGGCATAGGCCAGCACGTCGCGGGGTGAGAAAGCCTCACCCTCTCCATGGGATGGACAGGGGGGAGGGGGTGCATCACGCTGTGGTGCAACTGCCAAGGGATGCGGCAGGGCCGCATCCCCGGGGTGGGGGTGAGGCACAAACGCCAGCCCCAGTTTCTCCTCCATGGCCTCCACAAACGCCTTGCTCAGGTTGGGCACGCGATTGCCGTGTTCGGGGTCTGGCTCCCAGGGCGAGGTGGCCGTATCGTCAAAGAGGGTCTCGGCCTCCTCGTCGGGGTAGAGGTAGAGAGGGAA
>JAYENT010000019.1:0-77136 GCA_034722245.1 Chloroflexota bacterium | reverse complement strand
GAGAGGGGGAGGTTTTGACGAGGAGGGCGATGGCCACGCCCTGGCGGATGTCAAAGACGTTCTCGTCTGCACCGCCATCGGGGGCCGTCTCGCCCATGAGGGCGTTGCCGTGCAGGTTCAGCACATAGATCTGGTCAAAGGTTCTCATCAGCTCCTCACGCATGCCCCGATGGATCAGCCCAGAGAGGTAGGAGTGGTTGGTGATCATGCCGATGACGCCATAGCCCGTGCGCTCCACGCGCTCGTGGGCGAAGCGAATGAATTTGATGTAATCGTCGGATAGGGGCTGAATGTTGCGCTCGTCGCGCACGGCCTCCTTGTAGCGATCCATCAGCCCCTCGATGTACTCGCCCTGGTTGGAGGAACTGACGGAATAGGGCGGGTTGCCGATGACGACCATGATAGGCTTCTCCCGCTTGACCGCGTTGGCCGCCTTGGCCTCCTCGGTGACCACACGCATGGGACCCATGAGGCCCTCTATCTCCCGCTCCGGCTCCTCCAGGGCGTTCGTCAAATAGATCTGCAGGCGCTCCTGGCTGCCAAAGTCATAGGCCCAGCGCGCCCGCTGGGGGTCGGGCAGGTCGTGCCCCGCCAGCTGCAGGGCCAGCTTGAAATGGGCCACGGCGTAGGGGGCCATGAGCAACTCGAAGCCAAATATGCGCGGCAGCAGGTGCTCCCTCACGTAGCCGGGCCACATGCCGGCGTTGTTCGCCTCCATAAACGCGGCGCGGATCAGGTCGATGACGTGGTAGAGGAAGGTACCCGTGCCGCAGGCGGGGTCCAGCACCAGCACCTTATGGGTGCCGTCGTCCAGGGTGGTGGTGTCGGCCAGGCCCCGGGCCAGCCCAAAGCGCTCCTTGAGCAGGGTGTCCACCGAGCGCACGATGTAAGAGACCACGGGGTTGGGCGTATAGTAGACGCCTCGGCGCTCCCGCAGGTGGGGATCGTAGGCGGCGAGAAAGGTCTCGTAAAAGTGGACCGTAGGGTCTCCCTGCCGCGTGCGCTGGCCAAAATTCTCCAGCACGCTCACCATGTCGGCGTGGGCCAGAATTTGCACCAGGTCCTTTACCAGGCCGGCATAGGGCTCGTCGTCCAGTTGCGGCCCGGTGATATAGTAAAAGAAATCCCGCAAAAAGGGGTTGGTGCGCGGGATGAGGGATTGGGCCCGCTGGCGGGTGAAAGCGTCGCCCCTACCTTCAGGAGCGGCCACGCGGGCGGAAAAGAGGCCGTAGGCCAGGGTCTGGGCGAACATGTCAGCGAACTGGCTCACGTGTTCGGGATCGTCCAGGTCGGCCACCAGCACCTCGGCAAAGGCCCTGCGCCAGTCCGCCAGCAGGTCGGAGGCCTGGTCGGTCTCAAAGGCGGTGACGATGACGTCGCGAATGAGGTGGGTCAGGCGGGCCATGCGCTCGGCCAGTTCCTGGGACGTGGCGATGGGCTCTGGCGTGTGGGCCAGGAAATCGTCCAGCAGGTCGCCGGCCGCCGCGACCTCCTCGGACGCGGCCCGCACAATGTGGCCGTCGGCGTCCAGGCGGGCCAGCACTGCCTCGCGCCGCAGTTCGCCATCCACGTACCACTGGAAGGCGAGGTAATCGGTGAGCAGCAGGTTGGGCAGGGAATGGCGGTAGCGCATTAGTTGATCGGAGCGCGCCGCGGCGTCCAGGGAGGTGCCCACATCCTTGGCCTCCACGTGTCCCACCATGAGGTCGTCCACAAGTACAGCCAGATCGGGCGCGCCGCAGGCTATGCGCTTGGGCTCATTGACGGCGGTGATGCCCTGGCCCAGGGACTCCACCAGGCGCTCCAGGGCCGGACGGTAGGAATGCTCCGTGGCGTCCCCGGTCTCGTGGATGCGCTGGAGTTCATGGATGTACTCGGAGATGGCGTTGGGCATGGGTTCCTCCCGGGCGTAGTGGTTGCGGCGTCAACCCATTATAGCGACCTCGCAAGAGCGTTGCAAGGCTTTGCGCCCCGTCGTGAACATGTGATACTCGTAGGGCGGGTTGCCAATCCGCCCAGGTCGGAACAGCGTTCCGACCTACGTGATGCCAGCACCGCCTCTTCAGCAAGTGGTCGTAGGCCGGATTGTTGATCCGTCTTACACGTGCAGTTTTGCGTAGCAAAACTGCCAAGGCAATCTGACTTGTCAGATTGTCCCTCCTGCGATATGCTCGTTGCCAAGAGCAGGTGAGAGACGCAGCGGAAGGAGGTCCCCATGGCCAGATCACCCCAGGAACTACAGGCACAGGTGCAAGGGCTGCTGGACTTTGTGCATACGCCCTTTACAGAGGCCAACGACGTCGATCTGGAACGCTTTTGCGAGCACCTGCGCCATGTGCAGAACGATTTTCCCGACAGTCCCTCCAGCTACTTTGTCTGCTGCGGCACGGGCGAGTTCTGGTCCCTGGATCTGCAGGAATATGTGGACCTGGTTGGGGCCGCCGTGGACACGGTAGGAGACGACGCCCCTGTGATCGCTGGCGTGGGCTATGGCACCCGGCTGGCCCTGGAACACGTGCGCGCTGCACAGGCCCAGGGCGCGGACGGGCTCCTCATCTTTCCCCCCTACCTGGCCAGCGGCCCGCAGGAGGGGTTGCTTCAGCACTATGGTGCCCTGGCGGCAGCCACGGATCTGGGCGTCTTTGTCTACAACAGGGACAACGCCGTGTTCGCCCCGCAGACGGTGGCTCGCCTGGTGGAGGCGCATCCCAACGTGGTGGGACTCAAGGATGGTTACGGGGATCTGGAGCGCCTGCATCAGGTGCGCAACCTGTTGGGGGGCGATTTTCTGCTGATGAACGGCATGCCCTCGGCCGAGATGTATGCCAGGGAATACACCGCGGCGGGGATTCGCCCCTATTCGCCCGGCGGCATCGAGTTCGTGCCCGAGCTGGCCTGGCGCTTTGACCGCGCCCTGGCCCGCGGCGACGAGCGCGAGACCGACCGCCTCATCGACGGTTTCTACCGTCCCTATACGCAGCTACGGGCGCGGGTGCCAGGTTATGGGGTGGCCCTGGTCAAGGCCGGCCTCAGGCTGCGTGGCAGGCCCTCGGGCGGGGTGCGGCCCCCGCTGGTGGATCCCTCGCGGGAGCACGAGGTAATATTGGCGGAATTGATCGAGAAGGCTTTGGCGCTGGCGGAATAGACGAAAGCGAAGGAGGAGAGAGGTATGTTGGACGTATTGATTCGCGACGGTTGGGTGATCGATGGCACGGGGAATCCGGCCTATCCGGCGGACGTGGCCATCGAGGGCGAGCGCATCGCCGAGGTGGGACGGTTGGAGGGGGCCGAGGCGGCGCGTGTCATCGACGCCCAAGGCAAGATCGTCTCCCCAGGCTTTATCGACGCCCACAGCCACAGCGACTGGTCCATCCACGCCAACCCCCTGGCCCAGAGCACCATCCGTCAGGGCGTGACCAGCGAGGTGGTGGGCAACTGCGGCTACAGCAACGCCCCCCTCACGGAATCGTCCCGGTCCACCATCGCGAGCAAGCTGCGCGACTATTCCTACGATGGTCCCGTGGACTGGTCCTCCTTTGGGGAGTACCTGGACGTGGTGGAGGAGATGGGCACCTCCTGCAACCTGGCCTGGCTGGTGGGCCATAACACGCTGCGCGAGAGCGCGGGGATCATCGGCCCCTCGGCCACGGAGGAGCAGATGGAGGCCATGAAGCGCTCCCTTCGTGAGGCCATGGACGCTGGCGCCCTGGGCATATCCACGGGGCTCGAATTCGAGCCGGGGCGCACGGCGCCCACCGAGGAGGTGGTGACATTGGCCAAGGTGGTAGGAGAATACGACGGACTTTATGCCAGCCACATCCGCAACCGGGACGCCCATCTACAAGAGGCCATCGAGGAGTTCCTGCACATCGTGCGCCAAAGTGGCACAGTGGGAGAGGTATCGCACTTGAACGTGCGCTACAATTCGGGCGCGCCCGAGGGAGCCTGGGAGCGGGCCGTGGAGACGGTGGTGCGGAGCCGCGAGGAAGAGGGGTTGGACGTCATGGCCGACACCACCCCCTTTCCCGATGGCATCGGTCAGCTAGCGGGCATCCTGCCTCCCTGGGTCAAATCCGAGGGACCGGCCCGGGCAGCAGAAATGCTCAAAGATCCCGAGGTGCGGGAGCGGCTGCGCACCGACTGCGACCGCTACTGGCGTTTCATTCATCGCGGCGAGTGGCACCGAGTACGCATGGGTAAGAGTTCCCTCTTCCCCGAACTGGTGGGCATGAGCTTCCCCGAGATCGCGGAGAAATGGGGCCAGGACGAGTGGGAATGCTGCTTCGACATCCTGGCCGCCCACGGCGAGGCCATGGACGCCCTCTTTGTCATCGGCGACCTCAAATCGGAAGAGTTGTTGGCTTCCATGGCCTCCCATCCCCTCTTTAACCTGGGGGTGGATGGCTTTACCAGCACCACCGACCCGTTCTTCTCCATCCCCTGTGCCCATCCCATACACTTTGCGGGAATGACCCACTATTTGACCCACTATGTCCGCGAGAAGGGCATCTTGCGACTGGAGGAGACCATTCGCAAGATGACGAGCATGCCCGCCACTCACTTTGGCCTGCGTGATCGCGGTCTGCTGCGCCGGGGCCAGTTCGCCGACGTGGTAGTCTTTGACTATGAGAACCTAGAAGAGGTCTCTACGGTGGAAGAACCCGAGGCCTACGTGCGAGGCGTGGAACACGTGCTGGTGAACGGCGTGCCCGTGGTGGAGGATAGCGAGCACACGGGCGCCCGCCCGGGACGGCATCTGCTTAGGAGTTGAACTCGTTTGCCCTCTCCCCAATCCCTCTCCCACATGTAGGAGAGAGGCGTTCTCGTCGGGCAAGGAGGGTGAAGAATTGCAGAGCAACTCCCCAGCACCGCCTCTTTAGGGCGATGCGACGCCGCGATCTTCCAGATTCCAGATGTAGACGTTGACCCTCGCCCTGCGCCGAGGATTGAAATCCACGTCCATCACAACAAGCCTGTTGGAAACAGGCTAGCGCGTATCAGAATTGCGACGTGAGTAGTCGCAACTTTTGGATAGGATGCAGAATCGCTCACAATTCTGCCAGGGAAAATTCGTAGCATTTTCCCCACCTGTCTTTAGCAAGTTTCCAACAGTAACAGCCTGCGAATTCGATTCGCAGGTGTTGGAGGCTGGGCCTTTGCCCCACCGTGAACAGGTGGGGCTGGTTGAGCGATATGCGATGCATATCCCTTGGCAGAATCGCTGTGCAATTCTCCGAGGGGATCCGAGAACTGCTTCGCGGTTTCTCTAGTGGATCCCCCCAGCACCGCCTCTTTAGGGCGGTGCGACGGCTTATTCCCCACGAATACGGGCCATCTCTTTCTCCGAGGTGTTGGCCTTGCAGGCCGGGCAGTGGTAGTAGGGCCCGTAGCGCCCGGTGCGCTTTTCCAGGGGACTGTGGCCGCATTTCGGGCAGGGGATGTCCACCTTTTCTACCTTGTCTAGGCCCAGCTTGCGCAGAGAAAAGTTCTCCTCGCAGTCGGGGCAGTAGAGGTACTCGCCATAGCGTCCCTTGCGGGGCTCCATGGGCTTGCGGCCACACTTGGGACAGGCGGTCTCGGCGGCCAGATTTTTGATGCGCTCGCTAAGGATGGGGCGCGTGTATTTGCACTTTGGGTAGTTCTCGCATCCCAAAAAGGTTCGGTTACCATAGTGCACGATTTTCATGCGCCCGCCGCATTTTGGACATCTCTCCCCCTCGACGAATTCGTCCTCGGTCTCTTGGGGATTCTCGGGATCGCTGATATCCAGGGTGTAGCGGCATTCGGGGTAGCCCGTGCAGCCCAAAAAGCGCCCCATCTTGCTGACACGCACGACGAGGGGCTTTCCGCATAGGGGACAGTTGCGGTTGCGCAGCGATTCGGGGAGGTTGGCCTTGAGGGATCGCTGTATGGCCTCGTCCATGATGTCTGGAGCCGCGCCAAGTTTGGGCTCCAAATCGCCGTAAAAGGCGCTGAGCATCGCCTCATAGCCCACCTTGCCCTCGGCCACGTGGTCCAACTGCTCCTCCATCCTGGCCGTGTACTCCACCTCCATGATGTTGGAAAAGGCTGCCACCAAGGCGTCGCACACCGTTATGCCCAGGTCGGTGGGCTTGAGCCTGCCGTCCTCCTTGGTCACGTAGCGCCGACGCTGGATCACGCTGATGATGCTGGCATAGGTGGAGGGGCGCCCCACGCCTTTGCCCTTGAGGGCTTTGATGAGCGTGGACTCGCTGTAGCGAGGGGGCGGCTGGGTAAAGTGCTGCTCTGGGAGGAGTTTGTGCAGGTCTACCACCTCGCCTTTTTCGAGGGGAGGCAGGAACTGGCTGTCCTTCTCGCTTTTTCCCTCCTTATAAACGGCGAGGAAGCCGGGGAAGATGAGGCGGCGTCCCGTGGCCCGGAATAGGTAATCCTTGGCGGCCACGATGTCCACGCTCATGGTGGCATAGAGGGCGGGCTGCATCTGGCTGGCCAGGAAACGCCTCCAGATGAGCTCGTAGAGCCGCGCCTGGCTGCGGTTCAGGTGCTTGCGCACAGTTTTCGGTGTCCGGAATACCGAGGTAGGGCGAATGGCCTCGTGGGCCTCCTGGGCGGAGGAGGACGTGGAGCGATAGGCTGGCGGGCTGCTGGGCAGATATTCCTCTCCCCACCGCTTGGAGATGTAGCGCCGGGCCTCCTCCTGGGCCTCGGGGGCCACGTGGGGCGAGTCGGTGCGCATATAGGTGATGAGCCCAACCGTTTCAGCATCAGCCCCTTCGCCCAGTTCGATGCCCTCGTACAACTGCTGGGCCAGGCGCATGGTCCGCTGTGGGGAGAAGTGCAGCCTGTGCGAGGCCTCGGTCTGCAGGGTGCTGGTGATGAACGGGGCATAGGGATTTCGCCTGCGCTGTCCCTTTTTCACCTTGGTTACTGTATAGGTGGCCTTGGACAGGACCGGCAGTATCTCGTCCATCTCCTCCTTGCTGCCCAGGTGTGGCTTCTCGCCCTTTATGCGGAGCAGATGGGCTTTGAAGCGCTCCTTCTTCTGGGTGCGGCGCTGCAACTCTGCCTCCAGCGTCCAATATTCCTCGGGTACAAAGGCCTCGATCTCGCGCTCCCGCTCCACCACCAGGCGCAAAGCCACGGACTGCACGCGGCCGGCGGACAACGGCTTGCGCATGGTTCTGCTCAGGATGGGGCTGATCTTGTAGCCTACCAGGCGGTCCAGCACGCGGCGGCTCTGCTGGGCGTCGATCAGGTCGCGGTCCAAGCCTCGGGGATTTTTCAGGGCCTCTTGGACGGCCCTCTTGGTCACCTGGTAGAAGGCGATGCGCCGCGTCTTGCCCTCTGTCAGGCCCGTAACCTCGCCCACGTGCCAGGCGATGGCCTCGCCCTCTCGGTCGGGGTCCATGGCCAGATAGACCAGATCGCTCTCCCCGACGGCCTCCTTTAGCTTACGAATCACCTCCCCTTTGCCCTTGGATACTTGGTATGTGGGGGCAAAGCCGTTCGCAATGTCCACGCCCAGTTCCTTGGGTGGCAGATCGCGCACGTGTCCCACCGAGGCCAGCACGCGGTATCCTCTGCCCAGGTATTTGGATATGGTCTTGGCCTTCGCTGGCGATTCTACGATGACGAGATTTCCGGACATCTGCAAAGGCTCCTTACAGTGTTGACATACAAATGTATGATGTATCCTTCGTAACGCATATGCGTTAACTTGGCCGTCCGGCCGCGCCGGGCTAAAGCCACAGCGCTACATAGTTGCGCCCGCTCAAGCGGGCTTTTGAGGTCTTGGGGTATTATCGTATCACCCGACCGTATACGTGTGCGAAAAAGTCCCATTCATGGGACGTGACTATGTAGCACGGGCGTTGACGCCCGTGTGTGCGGCTGGAGAAGTATTCCGTTCAGGGCAGCTTGCCCACGGGCATAATATAGAGCGGAATGCGCTCCTCTGGCAACTCTAAGACGTCTTGCACGCCCTTGTCCTGAAATGCCCCCACAACGACGGCCCCCAACTTCAACGGCACACATTGTAGATAGACGTTCTGGGCAGCATGACCGGCCTCCATGTGCACGTACTGCCTTCCTCGCTGGCCGTACTTGGCCGTGGTGCGTTCATAGACGGCGGTGAAGACGATGTCGATGGCGCCTTGGCGTACACAATCTTGCTCCAGGGCCTCTCTCGCCAGCGCTTGACGCCGATCGCCGTCGGCCACGCGCTCCAACGCGTGGTTGTGGGAGTCGTAGTGATAGACGCCTGGGGCCAACGTCTCCACCTTGCCCACCACGACATAGAGTTCCAAGGGATAGAGGGCCCCCGCTGAGGGCGCCGTGTGGTAGCCTCGTTCGTCGGTGATGCCCTGCGCGGCCCACAGAAGCTGCCCCACCTCCACAATAGTGAGGGGAGCCTCGGCATAGTCGCGGATGGAACGCCGCTGTTGCAGGGCCTCCTCCACCGAGACATCGCTTTCACGCCGGGGCATGGGAAGAACGATCTCCCTATCGCCCCTGGATTCCGGAGGGTGGCCCTTTGGGCTTTTTGATAGTAAGGCCACGACTATGGCTACTACCACCACGATTATCAATCCTAGGGGCCACCATCGCCACCAGGTGTTGGGCGCGTTGCTCATCGGTCCACCCCTCGTGTGTAATGATAACCTATTCTCGTTCCCCATAGCGATCGCCCCTTTTGGCGCGGGTCGTGGCGATGCGGCGCAGTTCTCTGACGTTGTGGGCTTCCATACGATCCACGAGGGCGTCGGGGTTGCGGCGATGGATCTCCTTTTCCCAGTTCTGGGGCACGCCCCGTTCGCTGTCGGCGCTTCCGACCAGGGTGATGTGATGCTCTGGGGCCGCCAGGCGGACGGCGTCGTCCAGCGATTGTCCGTTGGTCACTTTGAAGGTGTCAAGATAGCGATCCAGGGCGTGGCGCCAGGCGAGGCTGCTCTTCTGGGGCAGAAGCAGATAGTGGGTCTCTTGCACCTCCGGCTCGGGTTCCTGCAATTCCTCCCAGTCCCGGGGGTGCGGCAAGAGGTTGCTTTCGCGCATGTAGGCGCGCAGGGGGCCCAAGATGTCATGCCCCTCCATGCGGTCGATTTCGAAGGAGGCCCAGCGGTTTGCATGGCCGTAGGTAAAGATGGCCGCGCCCACTACATAGTCCTTGCCATCCAGGGGTGTCTGGAGTTCCTGATCGTACCAGAACAACCATCTAAGGTAATCCAAATCGGAGCGACGGGAAGCGCGAAAGCCTACCTGCTGAGGCGCCCCTCGATCCCAACCGCATTCAGAGATGATGACGGGCAGCTTGATCTCCTCCGGCGTGTTCGGTTCCTGGTACAGTTCGCGCCAATGCAACATGTAGCCCCGCGTGGCCTTGCGCATCCGCCGACGATCGATCTTGCCCTCCGCGTTCAGCAGGGAATCCCAGTCGCGGTCTGGGTACCAGTATTCGTGCAGGTGCAAAAAGTCGGGCATCTCGCCGTCCTGGGTCGCCGCTGCCTCCAGCAGGGCATCATAGTATCGGGGCCACTCCTCCAAGGTGGGGTTGGTGACGCTGAAGCCACCACAGGCATACTTGAGGCCGTTGTCGTGGAAGCAGTGGGCCAGGGCGGCGTCAAAGCGGCCCAACTTGGCGATGTCGGGGCCCGTCCCGATCTCGTTATAGCCCTCCCAGGCATCAAAAAGGCGCAGGCGTTCCAGGGTTTCGGCCTCCTTGCTGTGGTCTCCTGCCGTCATCTCCTCCAGCATCCCTTTCCAAAAAGCGCGAGCGCACGCTTGTGGGTGGTCAAGGGGCTGGATGGGCGTCACATGGCGGCCCACTAAAAAGACGTGATACGCCTGCCATTTGCCGGCCCGCGCCTTCTTTTGCACATCCGTCTGTTCCTCCGCCACCCAATCGTCGATGATGCGCCATTCCAGGCTCTTGACCATGGCCGGCAGAGCGTCGGCCACGGCGTTGGGCCAGCCTTGTCGGCGTCGTTGGATGTGGAAGCCTAGTTTGCTGTTCATCAGGAACATTCCCCCTTCTCGGCGTGGTGCTACATAATCATGATAGCACAAGTGGGCGTGGAAGGCGAAGGGGGAATAGGCTACGCCTATTCCCTCGGAGAATTGCTGCGCAATTCTCCACACCTTTGACACGGGGAACGGCATGGCAATCGTAGGTTGGAGCACTATTCCGAGTTGGGCGGATGGGGAATACACAAAGTGTATTCCGCTTTATATGTGAAAGTCCCTAAAGGCGTAGCCTATTCCCTCGGAGAATTGCCGCGCAATTCTCCACACCTTTGACACGGGGAACGGCATGGCAATCGTAGGTTGGAGCACTATTCCGAGTTGGACGGATGGGGAATACACAAAGTGTATTCCGCTTTATATGGGACTGAGGAATACCGCTCGCCCTCAAAAAGGGTGCATCTAGCCCGGCACGTGCAGGGCGCGGTCGCGGACGGCCAGGGCCGCCTCAGCGATAGCCTCGCCCAGGGTAGGATGGGGATGGATGGTGTCCTCTATCTCGTCTAGGGTGGTCTCTAGGTTGATGCCCAGGGCATTCTCCAGGATAAGGTCGCTCGCGTGGGGGCCTACAATGTGTACCCCTAGAACGGCGCCGTATTGCGCCTCAGCGACAAACTTGACAAAGCCGTCGGTCTCGCCCATGGTGACAGCCTTGCCATTGTTCGCCAACGCAAAGGTGCCCACTTTCACCTCGTATCCCTGCTCTCGGGCCTCCTCCTCTGAGAGCCCTACGCTGGCCGCCTCGGGCATGGAAAAGATGCAGCTTGGCACGGCGGTATAGTCCATGGCCGCGGGCCGTCCCATGGCATCCTCCACCGCCACGATGCCCTGGTGGGAGGCCACATGGGCCAGCATGGGGCCTTCTGCCGCCACATCGCCGATGGCATAGACGCCGGGGACTGCTGTGCGCATGCGATCATCCACCTCGATTCCCTGGCGTGTGGGATTGATCCCCAGCACTTCCAGGCCCAAGCCCTCCGCGTTGGGCGCGCGCCCCACAGCGGACAGCACACGCTCAACCTCCACACGCTCCTCGCCGTCGGGGCCTTCCATATGCACCACCAGCCCCCCGTCAGTGTTCTCCAGGCTGGTCACCCGCGTGTCGGTCAGCACCTGGATGCCCTTTTGCCCAAAGGTCCAGGCCAGTCCCTCGCCGATGGAGGTGTCCATAAGGGGCGCCAGGTGGGGCAGCATCTCCACCAGGGTCACCTCCACCTCCAGGGTATTAAAGAGGCTTGCGAACTCGATGCCGATGGCCCCACCGCCGATGATGCAGATACTCTCCGGCAGGGGATCCAGGGATAGTGCCCCCTTGGAATCGACCACGCGCGGATCGTCCAGCCCGGGGATCGGTATGCGCAGGGGGCGCGAGCCCGTGGCAATGATGATGTTATCCGCTTCCACAGTCTCATCACCCTCGTCCGACTGCACCCGCAGCACGTGGGCTCTGGCAAAGGAGGCCTTGCCCTTGACGACGTTCACCCCCGCGCGATCCAGCAGCATCTTGGTGCCGTTCACGAGCTGATCCACGTTTCGCGCTTTGCGCTCCTGCATCTTTTGCCAATCGACCTTTGGTTCCCCCACGACGACACCGTATGTCTCCGCCTCTTTGGCCAGCGCATAGATCTCCGCGCTGCGCAGCAGGCTCTTGGTGGGAATGCAGCCCCAGTTCAGACATACTCCTCCCACCCGATCTCTCTCAATGCAGACGACGTCTGCGTCGAGTTGGGCGGCCCGCAGGGCCGCGACGTAACCGCCGGGTCCGGCGCCGATGATGGCAATGTCAGTACGTATCATGAATTCCTCCTAAAAACTAATGCAGGATCTACTGAAAGGGTTCTAGCGATGCCAGGCACTTAGAAGTGCCTGGCATCCGAACGTCTAACCTTTGTGTCAAGCGGATATATCGAACAGCCGCTGAGCGGTCATCCGTTCTATGACGCGATGTGGCTCCACGATCCAGGGGCCGTCCAAGTGCAACGTGACAGCGACGCGGTCAGTCTTCTGGACCACAAGCTCACGTTCGCCATCCAGGGCGAGGACCAGGGATTCCTCCGCGATGATGGTAACCGTGTCCCCCGCCGCCAGGACGCGCGCCGACTTGATGCCTACGGGGAGAATCAATCCCGGCCCTATGGGCGCCAGCACGTGACGATGGGCCTCGGGGGATAGGGAAAGCGCCACCCCCTTCGGTTGCTTGGGCGCGACGGGGCGCACCACGCCGGCGATGGCCGAGAGCCCCGTGTTATTCGCATCGCCCCGGGTGACCACGATCTGCTGCACGTTCTCCACCTTCCATACAGCCCCCGAGCCGACAAAGTGACCTCGCAAGGCGGCCACGTCCACCAGAGCCCTATCACGCGAATCCCCGTTGATGGAGACCTCCAGCCACTTGTGGCGAAAGGCCACCTCCTGAAGAGGGAACACTTCCTGAGCCACGGCCCCCGCCGCCAGTCCGGCCACGGTCTCCTCCACACCGCTGGGTAGCACATTATTTGTGCCCGTGGACAGGGGGAGGAGCGGCGTGTCCCCGGCGCCTTTGGCGACGGCACGCATCGTACCATCGCCACCAAGTACGAGGATGCAGCCAGCGCCCGCTTGGTGCAAAAGGGAGGCTGCCCATTGCGAGTCCCTGCCCTCATTGGTGACGGGCATCTCCAGCATCTCTACGGCGGGGATGGCTTCCTGAACGTCGAGTCCCTCGATGGCCCGCTGTCCCAGGTGGAGTCGCTCGGGCATAACCAGCACCTGCTTCACGCCCATGGTGCCAAGACCCACGAGGGCGCGGCGTATGCTCCTCGCCTTACTCTGCTCGCCCACCGTGGTCGCGTGGGCGACCAAGCGTCGTATATCTTTGCCTGCTTCCGGATTGGCGATGATGCCCACCAGGGGGTTTGTGGCGCTCAGGGGGCTCCCTCCTCATAAAGCGCGTCGACCTGGTCTGCCGAGGGCAGCGAGGTCTGCGCGCCGAGGACGGTGGTGGCCAGCGTCCCGGCGCAGGTGGCGTAGCGCACCGCTTCCACCACGTCGAGGCCGCGAAGCAGGCCTACGGCCAGCCCGCCGACAAAGGCGTCGCCGGCCGCCGTCGTGTCGACCACGTCGACCTTGTGGGCTGGCACGTGTACCGTGTGCGCATCCGTCAGCAAGAGGGCGCCGTCTGCTCCCAGGGTGATGACCACGACGGGCACGCCCTTCTCTTGCAGCGCATGGCCGGCTTTCTCAGCACTTGTCACGTCTTTCACCGTGAGCCCCGTGAAGGTCTCCGCTTCGGTCTCGTTGACCACTAGACAATAGAGACCCTCGAAAAAGTCGGAGGAAACGGCATGGGCCGGGGCGGGATTCAGGATGACGCGAGATCCAAGTTCGCTGGCTAGGGCGATGGTTTCTCGCACTGTGTGGAGGGGGACCTCGAATTGCATGATGACGTAGGGCGTCTGTGCCAGCACCTCCTGCGCGGCGCGCACGTCCTGCATGGTCACCCGCCCGTTGGCCCCCGGTGCGACGACGATGGCGTTTTCTCCTGCACGGTCCACAACGATCATGGCGATGCCACTGGCGGCCTCGGCGTCACGGGTGACGTGTGAGGTGCCCACGCCTTGGGCGCGCATATTCTCCAGGATGCTGGCGCCGAAGGCGTCCTCCCCAACACGGCCGATCATCTCCACGTTTGCCCCCAACCTGGCCGCTGCTGCGGCCTGGTTGGCGCCCTTGCCGCCTGGGATGGTCGTGAATTCTCGCCCGTGCACCGTCTCGCCGGGGCGGGGCATGCGCTCGACACGCACGACAAGGTCCATGTTCAGGCTTCCCACCACGGCGATCTCGCTCATGATCTTGTCTGCCCCCCCTCGCTGGCTACTATGCGTGGCGATTCTACTTGCATTGCTGGGCTTCGTCAAAGTAGAAAAGTAGGCGTAGGTGGTTTTCGAATTGACACATGAAGCCAAGCCGTCTATACTTGATTTGTTATTCTTTCGTTGATAAATAGGTGATGCTCTTTATGCGAGTTTTTCCCTTCACAGCCATTGTAGGTCAGGAGCGCATGAAGCGCGCCTTGATCCTGAATGCCATCAGTCCGCAGATTGGGGGCGTCCTCATTCGTGGAGAGCGCGGCACGGCCAAGTCCACGGCGGCGCGAGCCTTGGCGGCCCTGTTACCCGAGATAGACGTCGTTGCCGATTGCCCCTTTAACTGTGATCCCCATGACCCCGAGCAGATGTGCGACAGCTGCCGCGAGCGCTTTGAAGCCCAAGAGCCTTTGCCTGTAGAGCAGAAGAGGACACGCTTTGTGGATCTGCCCGTCAGCGCCACGGAGGACAGGGTGGTGGGAACCCTGGACATGGAGCGAGCCATCAAGCATGGGGAGCGTCGTTTCGAGCCGGGCGTCCTAGCCACGGCGAACCGCGGCCTCCTGTATGTGGATGAGGTCAATCTCTTGGACGACCATGTAGTAGATTTGTTGTTGGACTCGGCAGCTATGGGCGTCAACGTGGTGGAACGAGAAGGGATCTCTTTTTCCCACCCTGCGCGGTTCATCCTTGTGGGCACCATGAATCCGGAGGAGGGGGAGCTTCGTCCCCAACTGCTGGATCGCTTCGCCCTCTGTGTGGACATCCAGGGCATTCTAAATCCTGACGCGCGCGTGGAAATAGTCAATCGGCGCCTGCGATACGAGCAGGATTCTGAGGCCTTTTACCAGGAATGGTCCGCGATGGAGGCCCTGCTCTCCAAGCGCATCGCCCAGGCGCGTAAGATACTGCCCGATGTGACGTATGAGACAGAGGATTTGTACTTTATCGCCGAGCTCACCAGCGAGATGGAGGTGGACGGGCATCGAGCCGACATCGTTATTCTGAAGGCGGCTCTAGCCCACGCGGCGTTTGGGGCCCGTAAAGCCATCGATGACACGGATATCCTTCTGGCAGCAGAACTCGCCCTGCCCCATCGTTTGCGGCGACAACCCTTTGAGGACACGGAGAGCAAAATGGCCGTGTTGGAACAGCGGTTAGAGGAAGCACGCGACAACGGGGAGGAGCCCTCGGAGCGGCGGCGCCTGGACAGGAGCGTGCTGCAGGGTAAAAAAAAACCGAGTCCCTAAGCGCGGACGCGCAGGCTGAATCGCAGGGGCCCGCGCAGAACGTCCCCATGCGGGGCCACCATGCGGATACAAAACCGCTGGATCATCTCCGCAGAGGGGGACAATTGGTCGGCGTCGGTGATATTTTCAAGCCTCGTGGATTCAAGACCCCTATTGACAAATCGTCCCGACGCCTGGGAGGCAAGCGCAGCTACACGATCACCACCCGCAAGCGGGGACGCTATATCTATGCGCGCCCGGCGCGAGAGCGGTATGACGACATCGCCTTGGATGCCACGGTGAGGCAGGCGGCGATTCATCAAAACGAGCGCGAGCACGCGAATACAGCCGTCACCATCCGTGGGGAGGATCTGCAGCGCAAGGTTCGTGTGCGCAAGGCGGCCAACTTGATCGTCTTTGTGGTGGATGCCAGTTGGTCCATGGCCGCCGCCGAGCGTATGAAAGCCACCAAGGGTGCCATCATGTCGCTCCTGGTCGACGCCTATCAGAAGCGCGATCGCGTATGTATGATCTCCTTTCAAAAAGATTGTGCGACGCTCGTTTTGCCCCCCACGTCTAGCGTCGAGATGGCCAAAAGGGCACTGCGTGATATACCGGTGGGAGGGAAGACTCCCCTCTCAGCGGGCCTTTCCATGGCCTACCAGGTGATCGAGAGGGAGAGGAACCGGCACGACGATCTGCGAGCCCTGATGTTTCTGCTCACGGATGGAGCGGGCAACGTGTCGATGATGGGCATGCCTCCGCGCGAGGAGGCGCTCTTGGTAGCGGACCTCTTTGCCCAACAGCACGTGCACTCTGTAGTGATCAACACGGAACACCAGTCATTAGACCGGGGGCTGGCACAGGAGTTGGCCGACACGCTGGAGGCGCCCTGTGAGAGCCTGACCAATATCAGGGCTGAGAGTCTGTATCGGACGGTGCGGCGCGCGTTGAAAAAGTAAGCGAGCGAACGATGAAAGGGTTGAGACGGAGACAACTCTGGGCGGATTCCCTGCTCCTTCTAGTCACCTTGATCTGGGGTGGCACGTTCGTTATGGTCAAGGATGCCGTGGCCTCCTATCCCGTCTTTCCCTTCCTGACGCTTCGCTTTGGCCTGGCCACATGTGCCCTTGTCCTGGTCGGCTGGCGGCGCTTGGCGGAACTGGACTGGAGGCAGGTTGGCGCTGGCGTCCTGCTCGGGCTTTTCCTCTTTGCCGGTTATGTCTTTCAGACTGTGGGGTTGCGTTATACGAGCGCTTCTAACGCCGGTTTTATCACGGGCTTCTCGGTGGTCCTCGTGCCCCTGTTTTCCGCCGTTTTGCTTCATCGCCCGCCCGCTCTCAAATCGCTGTTAGGCGTGTCCTTTGCCTTGGTGGGTCTGGGACTCCTAACCCTTTCGCATTTCCGCCGGGCGTTTAGGGGCGATTTTCTCGTGCTACTTTGTGCTCTATCCTTTGCCCTCCACATCATCACCGTAAGCGCTTTTGCGCCCCACATGGATCCCTTGACCCTGACCATCGTGCAGATGGTGACGGTGACGGCGATCAGCGCTGCGGTCGCTTTTGTGCGCCATCCTTCATTCTGGCGCCTTCGCGCACCGTGGTTTGCGGCGTCCTTTACGGGCATCCTGGCTACAGCCGCCGCCTTTGCCATTCAGACGACCATGCAGCGCTTTACGACGCCCACCCACACGGCTCTCATCTTTTCCGCGGAACCGGTCTTTGCCGCCCTGCTCAGCGTGCTCCTGACAGAGGACGTCATGAAGGGGCAGGATGTTGCCGGAGGCATCCTGATCGTCTTGGGGACGATGGTCAGCGAGATTCGCTGGTCTGACGCGGTGGCCCGATGGGTGTCCCGATTTCTGGCGCCCCACTATGTGACCGCATTGCTCCTGGTGATGATAGCACTCGCCGATCCTCTCTCTTTGGGGCGCGGCCTGCTTTGGGCCGGGGCTCTGAACCTGTTGACTGTCGTGGGGCCACTTGTTGTTTTCAAGCGGGAACTGCGCAGAGGAGCCATCAGCGATTGGCATATCTCCGATCGTCGCGAGCGGCTGCAGTTCATGCCCGCTTTCGCGCTCATCCTCGCTATAGGGATTCCCCTGTTCTTGCTCCTCCTCTTTGATGGGCCGAGACCTTTTCTCGTTCTATTCTCTTCCGCGCTCGCCCTCACCCTGGTGGAGATGCTGGTTACTGTGTGGTGGAAGATCAGCGGGCATGTCTCCACGGTGGCCCTAGAGGCAACGATAGCTACGGCCTTTTTGGGCGCGTGGGCTTCCCCTCTGTTATTACTCATCCCCTTGGTGGCGTGGGCGCGAGTCAAAGTTGGCGCCCATACGGTTATGCAGACCCTGATCGGTGGGCTGGCTGGGGTTGCTGCATCCCTTCTTTCGCTGCACCTATATAGCATCCTTTGAGAAGCCGCATAGTTTTTTGAACGTAAGCCATGTTGCGAGATGGCGCGCTAGGGCATATAATGCGGTTGTGGATCATGAAGTGAGAGCGAGGGCTTGGCGTTTTCATGGACAACATCCCCATTTCACAGCGGAAACTGTTGTGGCATGTAGATGGTGGCATAGTAGTCAAGGAGGCAGGCGATGGGAAAGATTAGATGGCGATACGCCGGTTTGCTCGTCCTGGTATTGAGTTTGATGTTGGCAGTGACCATAGCTGGTCTGGCGCAGGAGCAGACGCCCACGGCGGAGGAGGAGATAGAGGTGGCGACGGCGGCTATCACGGCCACGCTCTCTCCTTCATCCACGGTTACAGAGGGGGTGCTCGTGTCGCCTACCGTGCCCCTCTCCCCGACAGCGGTTACGACGGAAACGGAGGGCGATGAGGGAGCGCAGGGTGCGGTTGCGGCCACGGAGGCGGATCAGGAGCATGGCGTGGAGTTGACGGTCTACAATCAGAACCTGGGGCTGGTCAAAGAGGTGCGCACGTTTGGCCTGGAGGAGGGGGAGAATGTGGTGCGCTACACCGGGGTTGCCTCCCAGATCCAGCCTACGAGCGTGCATTTTGTTTCCCTCACCGACCCCGAGGGCACCACGGTGCTGGAGCAGAATTATATGTACGATCTGGGTAGCACCCGCGACCTTTTGCTCAAGTACGTCGAGCAGGAGATCAGCGTGCGCACCGCAGAGGGGAGCGTCTATACCGGCACCTTGCTTTCGGGAGTGGACGATATCATGCTTGCCTCAGAGGAAGCTATCAAGGTGGTAAGGATGTCCCAGGTACAAGAATTTACCTTCCCCGCGCTGTCAGAGGGGTTGATCACGAAACCCACCCTTATGTGGCTCGTCAGGGCTTCGGCGGCAGGCGAGCAGGATGTCCTCATAACCTACTTGACCAACGGTATCAGCTGGCAGGCCGATTATATCGCCACGCTGGTGGCAGATGATGAGGCGCTTTCCATAATCGGATGGGCAACCCTGACTAATCAAAGCGGGGCGACCTATGAGGATGCGAAACTGAAACTCTTGGCGGGTGACGTTCATCGCACCGCGGAGCCCCGATTGCCCAGCTTGGCGGTGGAAAAGGAGATGGCGGAGGCAGTGTCAGCGCCAACGGTTGAAGAAAGGGGACTTTTCGCTTACCATCTGTACCAGATCGAAAGGCCTGTCACGGTCCGCGATCGGCAGACCAAGCAGATCGAACTGGTGGGCGCGCCGGACGTGGCGGTGGACAAGGTCCATGTGTACGAACCCTCCCCGACGGTGCGATTGTCCTCTGCCGATAGGGCCATCACCGATCCCACGTACGGGTTGGAATCGGATAAGAAGGTTCGGGTCTTGCTGGAATTCGCTAACAAGGAGGAAGACGGCTTGGGTATCCCTCTGCCCGGCGGTGTGGTTCGCGTCTATAAAGAGGATGCGGATGGGGGCGTTGAGTTTGTGGGCGAAGACACCATCGACCATACACCTGAGGGGGAGGATCTTTCACTTTTCCTCGGAAATGCCTTTGACGTGGTGGGAGAGCGTACGCAGATCGCCTTTGAACAGCTGGGAGAGCGTACTATAGAGGAGAGCTATCGCATCACGCTGCGCAACCAAAGGGAGGAGGTCGTTACGGTACGCGTCATCGAGCACCTGTTCCGTGCACAGGACGCAGAGGTCTTGTCGAGCAGTGAGGGATACGAGATGCTCGACGCCAACACGATGCAGTACACGCTTGACGTAGCGGAGGAGGCCGAAAAGTCTATCACCTATACGGTGCGTTACGAATGGTAGCCCGCACGTAGCGGCTAGCCAGCGCAGCCCCGGAGCTAAAGAGCTCCGGGGCTTTTTCTGTAAAAAGGATTGCCTTTTTTACACAGTCTTTAGGTTAGCTTGTGTTATCCTTAATTTTACTTTAAGGGGGCCTTTACTCTCAAAGTCTATTTGTCATGCTACCCTGTGGACAGATGGAAGCAAGACATCTGCAGGAGTAGCGATGGGAAACGTGAAAAGGCTGTTATTGATAGTTTTCCTGGCAACCGTTTCGGCGTTGGTCAGCCCCGGCGTCGTTGCGGGGGATCCTCCGGTAGAGGGTGGCCTGGGGCTCGTTCGCTCCAAGGGCGATTTCCCTCGCATGGACGCGAGCCGTCTAGCGGTGGCCGGGGAGGACTTGCCTCCCAAGGTGGACCTCAGTGCTGGATTGCCCCCCGCTGGCAGTCAGGGGGGCCAGGCGAGCTGTGTCGGCTGGGCCCTGGGCTATTACTATAAAACGTTTCAGGAGCACGAGGAGCGAGGCTGGGACATCTCGTCCCCGGAGCATCAGTTCAGCCCGGCGTGGGTATACAACCAGCGCAACACGAGCCAGTGTGAACAAGACGCGGGGATGTCCTACTACGATGGCCTGCAAATTCTACAGAAGGGGGCCGGTACACTGGCCTCTTTCCCCTATGATCCCAGGGACACCTGCACCCGGCCATCTTCGGCCTTGCAGCGCGAGGCGCAGATCTATCGTATAGACGATTTTCAAAATGTGTTTGCTGGGTCGGAAATTGTTAACATAAACTTGCTCAAATCCTTGCTTGCTGATGGGCAGCCCTTTGCCATCGGTGTCCCCGTGTACACCAGTTTCTACGACGTCACGCACAGCGATCCCCTGGTGCCCCGCCATCAGCCAGGTGAAAGGCTTTGCGGTGGTCATGCCATGCTCGTCGTGGGATATGATGATGCCATCGGAGGGTTCAAGACGATCAACTCTTGGGGAGCCGATTGGGGACGAGACGGCTACTGCTATCTCTCTTACGATTTTGTGAAACATGATGCCTGGGAGGGATGGGTGATGCACGACCACGTGGCCCCTGTCGCCTCGTTTCTTGGCGCGGTGACCGTCGACGGGAAGGCGGCACAGGGGGTGGAGGTCACAGCGCTAATAGATGATACACCCTATGCCACGACTGCCACAGAGTTCCGCGATGGCGCGGCTCGCTACAGCGTGCGCATTGGTATGGATGATCCCAACACCTGCGAAAAAGAGGGCGGGTCAGATGGCGACGTGGTATCTTTCAAGGTCGGAGCCACATTCGCCGAGGAGACGGGCGTCTGGCAGGGAGGGAGGACCATCCCTCTTGACCTTTCGGTCAGCACGGGAGCGGAAGCGAATCAGGAGAAGGAGTACGTGTTCTTGCCGGCTATCTTCTTTTAGAAAAAGGTTTTGAGCCTTCTGCTATATCCTGAAATCCCGGAATATCGAATCCCCGATGAACTCGCGAAGCAGCGAGTTATCAGGCACGAGTTGCGGATCGGATGGCTTGACCCACTGCAGAAAAGACAGAAGCCTGGCAGCCTCCAGACCCTCCAAAGAGTCCTCGGGTACGCGCAGCAGGAGGGGCTCAGCAAAGGGCTTCAGTACGGAGAGCTCGTACACCAGGGCCGAGTTGAACATGACGTCGGCGTTTTCCTGGTAGGGAAAGATATTGCGCTCCTCACCGCGTCTGACGCTCTCCCAGCGTTCGATGGTCCCCTGTGCCGAATACCCCCGGTAGCGCGCATCGCGCACTATACGCCGGAGGAGACGAGTATCCGTGGTGGGCACGCGGTTGTGGTGGTCGATGTTCAACTGTGTCAATGCAGAGACATAGATGCGGTAGACAGCCTCAGGTGCCACGCGCGTCACCAGCCTGGGGTTGAGCCCGTGAATGCCCTCGACGATGATGATGCTGCCCTCGGGGAGATGTATCTCCTCTCCCCATTCGCTCTTGCCCTGCGCAAAGTTGTAGTGAGGCAGGCGCACCGACTTCCCCGCCATCAGATCCTGGAGTTGGGCATTGAAAAGCTCCAGATTGATGGCCTCCAGGGCCTCGTAATCGTACTCGCCGTTCTCGTCGCGGGGGGTATCCTCACGATCCACAAAGTAGTCGTCCAGGGCTAGGGCAAAGGGATGCAATTCGCCGACCATGAGCTGAACAGCCAGCCGCCGGGCGAACGTGGTTTTGCCCGAGGAAGAGGGGCCGGCGATGAGCACCAAGCGCACAGTGTCGCGCCTTTCCACGATGGCGTCCGCAATGTCAGAGATATTCTTTTCGTGCAGCGCCTCTGCCACCAACATGAGTTCTAACATGCGCTCGTCCAGCGCCCGGTTCAGCAGGCCGATATCCTGAACGCCCAGGATGTTGATCCAATGGCCATATTCTCTAAAGACAGCCATCAGCTTGGGATAATCTCGGGATGGGGGCAGAACGGTGGGATTCCGTCTGTTTGGGAGGCGAAGGATAAATCCTGGCGGATGATGCTCCAGGCTGAAATATGCAAGACTACCTGTGTTATGGGCCATACGCCCATAGAAGTAGTCTCGAACGCCGCGCAGCGTATAGACGGGGATGTTTTCCCTGTCCAAGGATGTGAGCAGGTGTACCTTGTCGTCGTATCCCTGGGACGCGAATAGCTTTATGGCGTCTTGCGTGGAGACACTTTCTTGGCCAATGGGCTCGTCGGCCTCTACGATCTCGCGCATCTTTTTCTCAAGCGTTTGCAGTTCATTCTCGTCGAGCGGGCCTCGTCCTTCCACCTGGCAGAAAAAGCCGCCCAACGTCACCGAGTGGTCTATGATGACGTGAGCCTCGGGGAACAGTTCCCGCATGGCCACCACGAGCACGAAGGAGACAGAACGCTGATAGATCCTCATCCCCACATTTGTGGAAGTGTCGATGGGGGTGACGCATACGTCCCGCTCCATCTTGTAGTCGAGTTCTCTCACTTTTCCGTCGACAAAGGCGGCGACAATGGGAGCCTTGGGCTCGGGATGGGCGGCCTCGACAAAGGCCGCCAGCGAGGTGCCCACGGGCGCCTCGTACGTTCGCCCATCAGGCCACTTGGCCTGTACCGTTTGGCGTGGCGCGGTGCGCCTTACGGGTCCCTGATCCATGAGAGTTCCTTTCCCGAGGGTTACTGCTGTCCGTACTTTTCCATGTACTGCCTGTGGGCGCGTTCCACTTCTTCTGGGGGGATCTCTTGCGGTTGGCCCAGTTGTAGCGCGTAATACACCGTACGTGCGACATCCTCAGTCATGACGGCGGCCTTTACTGCATCCATCACCGAGGGGCCGATGGCGAAGACGCCGTGGTTCTTGAGGAGAATGGCCCTGCTGTCGCCAATAGAGCGGAGGATCTCCCGTCCGATCTCCTCTCCGCCAATCTTGGCATAGGCGCCCACTGGGATTGGCCCACCGAACTCGTCGGCGATGGCCGTCAGGTAGACGGGTATGGGCTTGCCCACGGCGGCAAAGGCCGTAGCGAAAGGCGAGTGGGTATGCACCATGCCCTGCACGTCGGAGCGGTGGCGGTAGATGACGAGGTGCGTGGCTGTATCCACGGAAGGCTTGAGTCCTCCCTCTATGACGTTCCCTTCCAAATCGACGATCACCATATCCGAGGGTTCCATCTCATTGTAGGCCACCCCGCTGGGTTTTATCACCACATAGCCCGTCTCGGGATCGCGCCCGCTCACATTTCCACTGGTCCAGGTGACCAATCCTGTATCGGGCAACATGCGATTGCCCCGGCAAACCTCTTGGCGAAGCGTTTCTAGTAGCAAGTCCGTCCTCCTTTTGTCCCATGTGGGGGTATTATGGCATTAAGAAAGGCCCGCATCAATCGTGCTCGGAAAGCAACTGGAGAAGACTTCCGAAGTCTCCTCCAGTGGTGTTGTGTGGAAGATGCTTCTCAGACCGAGGAGCTCTTTAAGGTAGATTCAAGACTCCGGAAGTCTTGTTTTCCTCGAAATCACAGCACAGGATTAGGCCTCGTAATGCTCAAAGGTGGGCAAGTAGTCCTTGTTCTGCGCGAACATCTCGTTGACCATGCGCTTGATCTCGGCCAGGGAGAGCACCGAGGCGGTCAAGGGATCGTAGGCGATGGCATGGAAAACGCGGGTGGGATCGCCGTTCAGACAGCCCTCCACAGCCATCTCCTCCGAGGCCACGTTGGCATTGACCAGGGCTGCGCATTGCGGTGGCAGCGAGCCAACATGAATGGGATTGAAGCCGCTCCTGTCGGCATAGACGGGCACCTCCACGCAGGCATCCTCTGGCACATTGTCGATCAGGCCCTTGTTGGCCACGTTTCCGTTGAACTTGTAGGGTTCCCCACCCATATAGGCGTTAATGATGTAAGCGGCGTACTCGTGGCCACGCTCCAAGTTGAGCGGCTCCTCGTCCTCGAGCCATTCCTTGATCGAATCCCGCCAGGTGTCCTCGCGCTCCAGATAGCTGTCCAGGATGTAGGCGTACTTGCCCGGGTTCCACCCGGTGCCGTGGGTGCAGTACTTTTCGATCAGATCGGGCCGTTTGCGGAACCACCAGTTATACTCCGAATTGTGCCCGCTGGACTCTGTGCTGTAATAGCCCAAATGTTTGAACATCTCGTTGCGCACGATCTCTTCCTGATAGATCTCGGGTTTCTCAACTGCCTCGCGGATCAGAGGATAGGCGTCCTCGCCGTTCCATTCGTATTTGAGGTAGAACGATTGGTGGTTGATGCCCGCGCTGAGGTAATCGATCTCCTCAATGGGCGCCCCGATCCAGCGGGCGAGCATGGCCGCCGTGCCCTGCACACTGTGGCAGAGGCCGCTGACCTTGATATCCGTCTCCTTTTGCATGGCGCGGCAGAGCATGGCCATGGGATTCGAATAGTTGAGGAGGATGGCATCGGGGCAGTATTGCTCCATGTCGTGGCAGATGTCCAGCATCACGGGGATGGTGCGGAGGGCGCGAAAGATGCCCGCCGGCCCTCGTGTGTCTCCCACGTTGATGTCCACGCCGTATTTCTTGGGGATCTCGATGTCATAGCGCCAGACGGGTACGCCACCGGCCAGGATGGTGCAGATCACGGCGTCGGCGTCCTCCAGGGCCTCTGTGCGATCCATGGTGGTCTCCACCTGGGCAGCATAGTCCCCCTCGTCGATGATGCGTTCCACGGCCTGGTGGATATAGTCCAGCCGCTCCGCATCGATATCCATGAGGGCCAGGGTGGCGTCCTCAAGCAGGGGAAAGGTGAGGATATCCTTCACCAGTTTGCGTGTGAAACCAAAGCTGCCCGCTCCGATAAAGGCGATCTTTGCCATGAGCATACTCCTTTGCTCGTATTCAATCGAGTGTTGCTTTCAGCATACCACAATTCGGCACGTTTGACCAGCGTCCGTAGTGTTTCATGGAGCCAGATTCAACTCATAAGTGCAACGATGAAAGGTGGAGAGAAAGGTAAGCTGTGGTAGGATAGGGGTTACCTTTCAGACCACCCAGTCATTTGATACTTTTATATGTCAATAACGATACGGTCATACAAAAGTATCAAAAGGAGCATCTATGAGAACCTACAAACAGATTCCCCAGGCTAAGATACCAGGGTTATGCTCTCAAGGGAGATGGACGCTCTCAATGGGAGATGGCTGATCTTATCGGGGGACACCAAATCGATGATCGGCCGGGAATTGCGTCGTAATCGCGGCCAGCGCGGCTATCGTCCCGTGCAAGCCCATCGTAAAGCGTTGGCCCGTCGTCGCCGTAAAGTCAAACGGCGCATTTAGCCCGCCTCCCGGGAGGGGCGGGCGAACGAAAATATGAGCGAGCTGATTCGCCAATACTTCCCCAAAGGCACTGACTTTACCACCATTACCGATGCGGAGATCACTAAAGTAATGGCTGTGTTCTTTTGACACCCCCTCTGTTTCTCGATTTGCATGATATGGCACGTACTGTTATACTATTTTTCACGTTCTTGTGCGTGTTTTGCGCAGGGCGTAGTCGGTCTTGTGCTCTCCTTAGTGTAGGGTAAGATCAGGAGCGAGAGCAGAAGAATCTGATAGTAGAACCTGTGGTGGGTTCTTGCTTCTGATGGCGATTTTAGAGAGGATGTCAGCTCTCAATCGCTATCTCTTTTTCTGCGATGATGGGTGATTGCACTCTGAGAGCTGGCTGGATTGGTTATGTGTAGGTGGTATTGGTCAGTGCACAGAGTGGAGGCATTGGAAAGGAGGGAAGATCCGCTAGTATGGCAAGTGTTGTTCGACGAGATGGTGAGTCGATCGAAGGATTATTGAAGCGGTTTCGCAAGTCTGTTCAACGCGAGAGAATACTCTCCACCGTTCGGCGTCGTCGCTTCTATGAGAAGCCTTCGCAGGAGCGTAAGCGGAGAGCGGCGAGGAAGCTGAGAAAGAGCCGCAAGACGACGCGCAAGATGGAGAATCGTCGTTGGTAGATGCTATTAGACAATTTGATCGGACAGTGTTTTGATTCGCGTGTCAATGAGGGAGAGCGAGTGAGGGTGCTATCTTTTACAAGAGTTCTGGCAGGAGGGCATTTTGGGACGTAAAGTTCATCCCATTGGATTCAGGCTTGGCATTAATGAGGAATGGCGGTCGAACTGGTATGCGGAAGGTGAAGAGTACGCCCGATGGATCAAAGAGGATAAGGATATCCGCGACCTTATTCATAATGAAGTGGGGCGCGCGGGCATTTCCCGCATACAGATTGAGCGGTTCCCAAAGCGTATCGTGATACAGATACAGACCGCCAAGCCGGGTGTGGTCATTGGGCGTCAAGGATCTACGGTAAAAGCTCTTAAGGCAAAGCTTGAGGACTTGACGGGGGTAACGGGCAGCAATCTGAGGCTTGATGTGCAAGAGATAGAAAATCCCGAAACGGATGCCCACGTTGTGGCAGAGAACATTGCCGATCAGATAGAGCGGCGGGTCTCTTATAGGCGCGCGATGCGCCGCGCCGTGTCAACAGCCATGCGGGCGGGCGCGGAGGGTGCTAAGGTGGCCTGCAAAGGCCGCCTGGGGGGCACTGAGATGTCCCGTCGGGAATGGACACATGAGGGGCGTGTGCCCTTGCACACTTTGAGGGCCGAGATCGACTTTGCTCGGGAGGAGGCTGTGACCGCGTTTGGGCACATAGGCATCAAAGTTTGGATCTATCACGGGGATATTCTGCCGACAATGGAAGAGTCGGCAGCTATGTAAGGGGAGTTCTCTGTAAATGTTAATGCCAACAAGGTTAAAATATCCGAAACATCACCGTGGGCGTATGAAGGGCAAGGCCTCTCGAGGATACGAGGTCACCTTTGGCGATTATGGCCTGAAGGCGCTGGAGCCCGCTTGGATAACCAGCCGGCAGATCGAGGCCGCGCGGCGTGCTATCGTTCGCCATATGAGGCGCAGAGGTCAGCTTTGGGTTCGCATTTTCCCTGACAAGCCGGTGACCCAAAAGCCAGCAGAGACCCGTCAGGGAAGTGGCAAGGGCGATGTGGATCACTATGTGGCCGTGGTTAAGCCGGGCCGCATCATCTTCGAAGTCGGTGGTGTTGAGAAGGGGGTCGCCGAGAGAGCTCTGTGGCTGGCAAGTCAAAAACTCCCCATCAAAACCCGCCTTGTGTACCGCGACGTGGCTTCTGCTGAAGAGGCGTCATAGGGAGGGCTTGATGCTGCACCGTGGCCAGCATCTCTGCTCCAAAAGGCAGTGGGGGTTATGAGCGAGGGCTGGGCGGCGTCTGCACGGCGTTTCGGGCGTTGGCGGAGATTCCGGCTTGTGAGGCATGGCTGACATTCCCGTCGAGTCGGCGTTTTTGAAGGAGGGGCTCTATGTATGCCGTTGGAAGTAAAGTGGTTCATCCTTACCACGGGGCGGGCACCATAGTGCGTATCCAAGAGAAGAGCATTGGTGATTCAACCAACTTTTATTACGTGATAGACACCGTCCCAAGCCCCAGGGAGATGCGTCTGATGGTGCCCGTGGATGACGCGGAGCGTGTCGGCCTGCGACGGGTGGGAGAGGCTTCCAGGTTACGCGAGATGCTTTCCGTTCTCACCAAGCATCCCTCTGAGGACGAGGTAGAGACCGACTTTCGCGCCCGCAAGGCTACTATGACCGAGCGACTCAGGTCGGGACAGTTTGCGGAGGTAGTAAAGGTTGTGCGCGAATTGTTTGCTATGAGCATGCACCGTTCGCTGGGTACCACGGATCGTAGATTTCTGGAACAGGGCAAGGAGATGCTTGCGGGCGAACTCGCTCTGGCGGCCAACATCGATAGAGAGGAAGCCATGGAAGAGATCGAGAAGAAAGCGTTGGAGATGGTTCCTCAGGGGGAGAAAGGTTAGCCGTTCCCACATTTCTCAGATTTGTTGAGGGCTAATCGTATCCAATAAATTGTTGACATAACCCCACTGGCCAGGCTTTGAACACTGGTCAGTGGGGTTATGAGTCTGTTATTCTGCTGTTCCCCCAAAAGGAGAAACGTATCCCGCTGTCTCTCCTTGGGAGTTGTGCTACCTGAGATAGTCTGTCAGTTGTCTGCGGCGGTATGGGCGCCGCAGTCTATCCAGGGCCTCGTGCTCGATCTGGCGAATGCGTTCCCTCGTGAGGCCGAACTTCTGTCCTACTTCCTCCAGCGTGTGTGCGTGCCCGTCCCGAAGTCCGAAACGGAGGCGAAGAACGCGTGCTTCTCGAGGACTGAGCGAAGTCATGATGTTCTGCAGCGCCTCGCGCAAGAGATGCTGATACGCAATCTCGGTGGGGGTGAGGGAGTCATCATCCTCGATAAAATCGCCGAATTCGGAATCGTCATCCTCTCCCACGGGCATCTCCAAGGAGATGGGATAGCGAGAACTCCTCATGAGCAGTTCGATCTTGCTCACACTTATTCCCGTTCTTTCAGAGATTTCCTCTTTTGTCGGGCGCTCTCCCGTTTCCTTTTCACAGTTCTCGATGGTACGATAAATGCGGCGGATCTGGTCCCCAGCGTGCACGGGGATACGAATGAGTCTGCTCTGCTGTGCGAGGGCCCTGGTTATTCCCTGACGGATCCACCATGTAGCATAGGTGCTGAATTTGTAGCCCCGGTGGTAGTCGAACTTTTCCACCGCTTTCATGAGGCCGATGTTTCCCTCCTGTATCAGGTCGAGGAGGGGGACGCCGTTTCCCGTATACTTTTTTGCTATGCTGACCACCAAGCGCGTGTTCGCCTCGGTGAGCTTCTTACGGGCTTTGTTTCCCCTATCGACAATCCTGCGTAGCTCCTTCTCTTCCTCAGGGGAAGTGTCCTCTTCGGCCAGCTTTGCGATGGCTTGTTGTCCCTCCTCGATCTGGCGCGCCAACGTCACCTCTTCCGACTTTTCGAGTAAGGGTACGGATCCCATTTGTCTAAAGTACAGACTGACGGCATCATCCACCGCTATACCATCCACGTCCACGTATTCTTCCGTGTCGTCAAGAATGTCTTTGCCATCTACGTCTTCATCATCCTCGATATCCTCTTGATCTTCCTCTTCCTCAAGAAGAGAGAAGCCGGGTAAATCGTAGGAGGGTTCGGAAGTGTCTAACATAATCTCAATGCCCTCGTCGATGAGCTTTGCGAACAGCGCATCGATCTGCGGGATACATGTTTCTACTTCGGGGTAGAGTTCCAACAATTTGTCACCGGTAACATAGCCCTGCGCCTTTGCATTCTCTAGTAGATTTTCCAACATATTCGTTGGTCTCCCCATTTTACATAGGCTTGTAGACTGAAAACGGTTCTGTTGGCCAGAAGCGCTAAGCAACCTTTCGGACATCCCTCCTTTCTCTTGTCTGACAAAAAGGAACCCCTTCGACCGTCGAGTTTGCCCAAAAGCAAAAACGCTCGGTCGCCTGTCCTCATGCTTCAAGGAGGACCGCTACCGAGCTCGGCAGTCGAGGGATCTCGCATCTATAACCTCACGTTAGCCTCTGTGATCTATACTCTTATTATACTCCTAATATCGTCCCGCGTCAATAGTTTTCGCAACTTTTTCGTAACTTTTCTGCCATGTGTTCCTGTCATGTGGCGAGCCCGCGGTTCCATGCTAGAGCAGGCGTCCCAGAGGCCCCAGGTCGAGATTGAGCTTCTCTTGGATAATCTGAATATCCATACCCCCATCGCCTGTATGAAACCTTAAGCGGTGGAAGCACAGTGTCTGGTAGAGGAACTCGGATTTCACTATACCTCAGACACGGGAGTTGGCTTGACATGGCAGAGATCAAATTCAGCGTGCTTGACCGGCGGTGTCTCGACTGGCGCATTCTCGGCGCGGAGACGCCCCACCAAGAGGTCGCCGCACGGGAACGAGCCCGCAACGCCTGTGCCGCTTCTACCAAATGGCAGTTCACGACGGATGATGCACATACCAAACTGGCGCAACCTTATCCATCAATTGAAGATTGAAGAAACACCAGATCGGCGTCGCTTTGCTGCCGTAAAAAGCGTGCAGTTTGGCGCCGATCTCATTTTTCTGCTGGCGAAAAGACAGAAGACTGGGGTCAAAGTGGGACTGAGAGCTACATGCCGTGCTCAAGCCTCATACGGTATGTGATTCCCGAGCGCCGCAGAGGGCAAGCCGGCCGCTTCCTCCGCCGACCATACGGCGTTGAGGATGGCACGCGCGGTGGCCGTGGCGGCCATATCGGTAACCAAGGTATGGTGTGCTCGTATATGGCCCGTCGCCAAGGAGAAAAAGGTATCCCCGTCGTACAGAGTGTGCACGGGACGGATGGTGCGCGCCAGACCATCGTGGGCCGCCGCGGCCAGGTGGTTGATATGGGCATCGTCCAGCCGCGCGTTGGTGGCCACCACACCGATGACGGTATTCTTGAAAGCCATGACGGTACGTGTGGCGCGATCCTGCAGCGCGCGCGAAGTGTCGATAAACGTGTCGCCCCTGGTGCTGCGGGCACCGGCGATGATCTCTCCGCTTGCGGGATCTATTACGTCGCCAAAGGCGTTCACCACGGCAAGGCTTGCCACCACGAGGCGCCCGGCCTTGAGGCTGGCCATGCCTAGGCCACTCTTCGTGGCCCTCTCGATGCCCATCAGTTTTCCGACGGTGGCGCCGGTGCCGGCCCCCACGTTGCCCTGAGCCGTTGCTTTGCTGGACGCGCTTTGGCACGCTTCATATCCCATATGCGCGTCGGGACGCGCGGAAGCCTCGCCCAAGTCCAGATCGAACAGCACGGCGCCCGGCACGATGGGCACCTTTACGCCAGCGTCGTACCCCACGCCTTGTTCTTCCAGGTAGCGCATCACACCGTCTGCGGCGGCCAGGCCAAAGGCGCTTCCTCCGGTAAGCAGTATGCCGTGGGCCTCTTGTACGAGAGTTCCTGGGCGCAGGAGGGCCGTCTCCCGCGTGCCAGGTGCCAACCCGCGCACGACACCGCCGGCAGCGACGCCCCTGCCGCATAGCACGACGGTACAGCCCGTCAGCGCCTCGCTATCCGTGGCGTGTCCTACCTTCAACCCGCGCACGTCGGTGAGGGATCCCTCGAACAGTTCACTCGTCATGCTGCCTCCTCATCTCGACGACGAAATCGAGGATATGCTCCGCTACTTGAAACTTATTCATGAGGGGAAGGGCTTTGGTCCGTCCGTCCGAGGTGAGCAGGGTGACGCGGTTGGTCTCTGTAGCAAAACCGCTGTCCGAGGCGGAGACGTCGTTGGCTGCGATGAGGTCGAGGTTCTTATGTCGCAGCTTAGCGCGGGCGTTCTCCAGCAAATCCTCCGTCTCGGCGGCGAAACCCACGACCGTTTTCCCATCGCTCTCGCTTCGTCTCTCACCCACGGCGGCCAGGATGTCCTCGGTGCGCTCCAGTGGAAGGAGTAGGTCGCCGCCCTCTTTCTTTATCTTTTTCTCGGCTGCCGACTTGGGGCGATAGTCAGCAACGGCAGCGGCCATGATCAGGATGTCGGTTTCTTCAAAGGCCTCCAGGACGCTATCGCGCATCTCGGCTGCTGTTCTTACATGCAAACTCTCGACGCCGTAGGGATCTCCGAGGCAGGTGGGAGCACTGATCAGTTTGACTGAGGCACCATAGTCGCGCGCAGCCTCCGCCAAAGCATACCCCATACGTCCAGAGGAGCGGTTCCCAAGATGGCGTACCGGATCCAAGGGCTCCTGCGTGCCCCCTGCGGTCACCGTCACGTGCGCGCCCGCCAGCGGACCGTGGCGTCCCAGCGTCTTGCGCAGGGCAGCGACGATGTCCTGAGTCCCCATGAGACGCCCTGTGCCCATGCGCCCGGAGGCCAGTCGCCCATGGCCTGGCCCGACAAAGGTGGCGCCCCTCTCGCGCAATAGATGCACGTTCCGTTGCGTTGCCTCGTTCTGCCACATGTCGGCGTCCATGGCAGGCGCGATCACTAGTGGCGCTGTGGTGGCCAAGGCTGTGCTCGTGAGCAGATTATCCGCCAGCCCATGAGCAAGCTTGGCGATGGTGTTAGCCGTCGCGGGCGCGATGAGCAGAACGTCGGCCTTCTTCGCCAACGAGATGTGAGCCATATCCGCCTCTTGAAGCAGCTTGAACATATCCACTGCCACGGGACGCTTACTGATGGTCTGAAAGGATAGAGGGGTGATAAAGTGCGTGGCCGCCTGGGTCATGATGACGTCCACAACGGCTTCTGCTTGGACCAGCTTGCTGCACACGTCCACGGCCTTGTAGGCGGCGATGCCCCCTGTAACGCCCAACACCACATTCTTGTTCTCTAGTATCATATTCTTTTTCTTTCCCTGTTCAGGTCGTAGATGATGCGCAGGCCCTTGAGCGTGAGCCACGGATCGACGTGCTCGATCACCTTCGTCTCACTGCCGATGATGGATGCAAATCCCCCCGTGGCGATGACGCGCATGTCGGGCCCCAACGTCTGTCGAAACCGTGCCACCATGCCCTCCACTAACCCCACATATCCGTAGAGGATGCCGGAGCGCATCGAGTCCGCTGTATTGGTGCCTATGGTTTTTGCAGGAGGGATGAGATCAATGCGCGGCAGCTTGGCCGTCCGCTGAAAAAGGGCCTCGGCGGCAATGCGAATACCGGGGGCGATGGCACCCCCCAGGTATTCGCCCTTTGTGGAGATGGCATCAAAGGTGGTACCGGTGCCAAAGTCGATTACACATGCAGGCCCTCCGTAGTGGCGATACGTGGCTATGGCGTTGACGACGCGATCGGCGCCCACCTCCTGGGGGTTGTCATAGCGTATGGCAACGCCCGTTCTGATGCCGCTGCCCACGATGAGGATTTCCCCCCCCACATAGTTTTCCAACATCTCTGTAAATATCTCGGTGACAGGGGGAACGACGCTTGCCAGGACGATGCCGTCGATATCCTCGGTGACCAGGGCGTCATGACGCAAAAGGTCGATAAAAAGCATACCGTATTCGTCCGGCATTTTGTTGTGATCGGTGCTTACGCGCCAGTGGTTCAGGAGGTTGTTCCCCTCATAGAGGCCCATAACGATGTTCGTATTACCGATATCGACGCAGAGCAGCATGTGAGCCTTCTCCTTCCACTTTCTACAGCTGCGAATCGCTCCATCCTTCGCCGATGTGGCGTAGAGCGGAGACGATGGCTACGGTAACGATGGCTGAGACGACGGCCTCTGGAATGCCGTGGGTCAAGCCGATGCCCCAGGCGGCTTCGAAGGGGATATAATCGCGCCAGACGGCGGCGGAAAGGACGAGCACGGTGTTTGTCAGGGAGCCCACGGCCGCGGCCATGCTGAGACCCACGATTTGTACGTCGGTGCGGCGCATCCACCAATAGAGCCATGCGGTGGCGCCCACCGCGACGATGGCCACCACGATGCCCAACCAGGCGATGGTCTGATACGTTTGATAGCTAAAGGTCAGCATCAACACGCATAAGATGCCTATCATGATGGACAAGGTTCGTCTTGTGGCCGCTCGAAGAAGGATAAAGACCCAACTGGCTGTAACGCCTATCATGAGACGAGGCAATATGGCCACTATGGGGTCCTTGAACATAGGAATCGTGGCGCTCATAAAGCTTGCGAACCCAAAGCCCATACCAATGAGCAGCCCGACGATGGGCCCTTCCAGGATACCGCCAATGATGGCCGGAATATGGGCTATAGTCGCATTGGCCGCGGGCGTTGGCATGGGAATCATGCCGATGCGGGTGAATACGAGAAGTAGGGTGATGGCCAGCAGCAGGCCAGCGATGACAATACGTCGAATACCGCGTTCGTTGGATATCATAGCTCTCCTTCTAGGGTAGGGATAGTTGTTGAACGGTCAAAACAAGAATAATGGAAAGGCCCATCAGCCCGAGTGCAACATAATCTCGCGATGAGAAGGTAAGGGTGACGAGGTGGGTACGCCCCTCGCCGCCGTGATAGCAGCGCGCGCGCATGGCCAGGATCATCTCCTCGGCCCGCCGATAAGCGTCGACAAAGAGGGGTACGATGAGGGCCGCCACACGCCTCGCATTGTGAACGAATTGCCACCTGCCGCCGATTCTGTCGTCGACGCTGCGTGCATCCTGTGCTTTGGCAATCGATTCCAGTTCCTCTCCCAGGATGGGAACGAAACGCAAGGCCACCGCTCCCACGAGGGCGATCTCGTGTCCGGGCAGACCCAACCGGCTCAGGGGGCGTAGTAGGCTCTCGAGGCCGTTGGTCAAGGAACTTGTGGTCGTGGTATTCGTCAGCAGGCTGATGAGGAACGTCAGAACGAGGAAGCGTATCAGGGAGACGATGACCACACGCACGGCGACGAATGAGATATGCAGTTTGCCCCAGGCGAGGAGGAGAGGGGCTCCGGGCTCCGCACGATAGAAGAGAAGTTGCAAAAGACTGAGTATGGCGATGGCGGGAAGGGCCGGTCTGATGTTGGAGAGGAGGTAGCCAATGGGAAGTTGAGCCATCAACACGCAGGACAACACAAGGCCCAGGAGAAGGACGCTGCTGGCATAGGACGTTGCCACCAGCACCAGACCGATCAGCGTGGCGAAGGCGAAGAGTTTAGCTCTGGGATCCAGCCGATGTATCGGGGTGTCACCCGGGATGTAGCGACCGATGGTGACGTGTCTCAGGGCCTCATAGCTTGCCATATGGCCTCCTCCACCTCCGCTCTCGTTAATGGTGTGCCCGCTATCGGCACATCGGCCTGGCGCAGGGCGTGCAGCACGCGTGTCGTGATGGGAGGTGCCAGCCCATAGCCTTCCAGGCCGGTTTCTTTCCCAAGAATCTCGCGTGTGGGACCTGCAAGGACGGTTTTGCCCTCGTGGAGCACGGTGACCCGGTCCGCTAGCTCGGCTACCTCGTCCATGTCATTGGAAACAAGAAGGATGGTCATTCCCCTGTCGGCCCGAAGGCGGTGCAGCACCTCGTGAATCTGGGCCCGGCCTCGCGGGTCAAGTCCCGTGGTCGCCTCGTCCAGCACCAGCAAGTCGGGTTTCATAGCCAGAACGCCCGCCAGCGCCACGCGGCGCATCTCGCCGCCGCTGAGGGAAAAGGTGCGCCGATCCACAAAGTCCTGAAAATCGAGCCCTACGGCTTCCATGGCCCAGCGCACGCGCTCACGGATTTCCTCTCTTGAGAGGCCCAGCTGCCGTGGGCCATGGGCGATGTCATCGCCCACGTGCTGCTCCAAGAATTGGTGATGGGGATACTGGAAGACAAGCCCCACGTAGCGACGCAAGGAGATGATGTCACAGGTCGGGCTTGCCGTGTCCTGTCCAAAGACTACCACCTGTCCCTCCTGTCGGGGCCGCAAAAGGCCGTTGAGGAAGCTGACCAATGTGGACTTGCCAGAGCCACCCGCTCCGATCAGGGCGGCGAATTCCCCTTGTCGCAAGGTGAGGGTCGCATCCTGGAGGCCCATAGCGGCCAGTGGCGTGCCGGCCATGTAGGTGTATGAGAGGCCTTGAACGCGGACGATGATGTCGCTCATGTTCTGACCCTCGCGAATTTGGCCAATGCATTTACGAGGTCGTCCTGTGTCAGGATGGTCTCTCCTGAAAGGTCCAGGCCGCGATGCTGCAATCCCCGCGCTATGGCGGCGCTGACGGTCAAATCTAGTCCCAAGTCATCAAAGACCGCGTGATCTGCGAAAACCCTTGATGGGCTGCCTTCCAGGGCCACGCGTCCCTCGTCCAGAACGACGATACGGTCCGCCAGGACGGCTTCCTCCATGGAGTGGGTGATGAGGATGAGGGTCAGCCCCCGACGATGTAGATCGTCCAACAGGGCCAGCACGTTGCGCCGTGCGATGGGGTCCAGCATGGCCGTAGACTCATCCAGTATCAGGCATTCCGGTTCCATGGCCAGTATGCCTGCTATGGCCAGACGAGACTTTTGGCCGGTCGATAGGTCGTGCGGATTCCGGCCCTTGACGCTCTCCAGCCCCACGTCCTGCAAAGCGCATTCAACCCGCCGATGCAGTTCTGGTTCGGGGACGCCCAGATTCTCGGGCCCAAAGGCCACCTCCTCCCGCACGGTGGTGGCCACGAACTGGTTCTCGGGATGCTGAAAGACCATACCCACGGTGGCGCGAATCTCCAGCAGGGCGCTCTCCGAGCAATGGCGCGTATTTTGGCCCTTGACCCACACGTCCCCTTGGGTGGGGAGCAGTAGGGCGTTGAGGCACTTGGCAAGGGTGGACTTGCCGGAGCCATTGTGCCCCACGAGGGCCACAAAGTCGCCCTCGTCGATGCAGAGATCGACCCCGCGCAAAGCCTCCACGGTATGAGAACCTTCGTCATATGTATAATGTACATCGACAGCGCGTATAAGCGGATCCGATGTCATGTGGACTCCACAAAAAAAGACCTTGCGTCTTCGGGACGCAAGGCCATACGGAAGATGAATAGTGACGTGCTCTTCCGTCGTCTCGGTCAGACGCTGATCCAAGCGACGATTTGTCAAAGAAGAATCGCTCGGTGCCCACGGTGGGTCACCTGCATACTGCATTATACCACCGCCTTGATGTGCGTCAAAATGCAGATGGCGGGAATTTGAGGGCGCGCGCAGTTCGGCATGGCCGCCGCACCTGCTATGGTAGGCAAGGTGTGGACAGGTAGCTTTCAAGCATCATGTCGGTGGTATAGGGGAGGATGAGAGGAAAGCGGTGCCTTCTATGGGCCGGGGAATCTGCGTATCGAGAAACGGGCAATCTCCCAGGTTTGGGAAGAGAAGGTATTCTGGGAGGTGCTGGCTTGCGGCATCTGTGGTATGTACCGTCACGCCTATCACAGGCAGTTCGCCGCCAATCCACCCGTTGTGCCTGGGCACGAATACACGGGGCGCGTCGTGGAACTGGGGAAAGGCATGAACCATTGAGAGCGGTTTTCTCAAGCTCTCTCGCCCACAAGCGGTAGGCTTCCCTGGCTCTGCACTTGATATCCTCGTCAAGAGACCTGTACGCAGCCCAAAAAGAAGGGAGTACTGCAGACTTCACAGTTGCTCGTAATCCAGCGGTTTCGCCTGTCCCTCAGCGATTTTTCGCTTGGCGCATCTTGCAGCGTCCTCAAGTTGCTCCCGTGTTTCCTCGAAATGGATATCCCATTTTATCTCGTCTCGCAGTTCCTCAATGTACTCCCGCAGATGGTCGACGACTCGCTCTTGTGCGCTTTCGGGCAAAGACTCCATGATCTTTATCATCGTAGCAATAGCTGTAGAAGACATAATATATGTTCTACTTCCGAAGGGGTAGCGCTGCTTGTACTGGCCTTGACCGTTCCCTCGTTCGATGTCGCTCTTGGTCTGCATGCCTACTTCAATGGAGTGATTCTACCCCAGTGCAGCACAAAGGGCAAGCACACCCTGGGAGTGGCGGCGGTTGCTTCACTCGCTCGCTGGCCCCCTCACTCGCTTCCGCAGGGCAGCGCTCTGCCGCCGGTTGGAGCAGCCTTCGGACCTATGTTAGAGGAAGGAACCAGCTAACACCACCTGTTCACGGCGGTGCCCTAGTTATCTACAAGGTATCCAGCCCCTTCAGATAATGGTGGGCGTAGCGCACCTTATTCTCCCAATGTGCCTCGACGACCTCGTGATTGTGATAAGGATAGACTTTGATATCCTTTTCCGCCGTGATGTTGTTGTAGGCGGCAAAGACGGTTGACGGAGGACAGATGTCATCCTGAAGCCCCACGGTCATGAGTACGGGACACGCGATGCGGGAAGCCAGGTTCATGTTGTCAAAGTAGCTCAAGGTGCGCCACACCTGTTCCTCACGTTCGGGCCAGCGCTTGATGTATTCCGCTATCTCCAGGTAGGGCATGCGCATGGCCACATCGACACCACGCTTGAAATGGCACAGATAGGGCATCTCGGGCATAGCCAGCGCGGGGCGATCATCGAGCGCGGCAACGGCCAGTGTAAGGCCTCCACCTTGGCTCATACCCATGATGCCGATCCTGCCTGCGTCTACCTCGGGACGATCACAGACAAAGTCGAGGGCGCGCACGCAGTCCATGTAGACGCCGCGGTAATAGTATTCGTGGGGATCCATGATGCCCAGGGTCATCCAGCCGCGCACGTGACCTCCGGTATAGGGTGTCGGATCGCTGGAATTCCCCGACTGTCCGCGCACGTCCACGGCCAGCACGGCATAGTCCTGAAGGACCCACATCAGATAGCGATAAAGGTCCATTTTGGAGCCACTGTAGCCATGGTACTGCACCAATGTGGGGAAGGGACCTTCTTTCTCCGGCGTCAGATACCAGGCGGATATGCGAGCGCCGCCCCATCCGTCATACTGCGCCTCATAGACCTGGGCGCCAATGACGGGATAGTCGACCTCCTGAAGGTCGGCATTGAGTGGCGTACTTCCATTCTCATTCAGCGTCTCCGACCAAAAGGCGTCAAAATCGGCCTCTTTGGTCAGAGGCGGTCTGTAAACGATAAGTTCCTCAAGTGGCTTGTCGTAGAGTGGCATTTCTTTGCTCCTGGGTCGAGTTGTCCTAACGAGTCTGGGCAAGGGTAGATCAAGGCAGCGGGGCTGTCAAACGGTTTTCGTTTTCGTGCGTGAGGGTGTTGAAAAAGTAGTCGTGCGTGTGATTTGACGGGGCGTGGTGCGGCACTAAAATACATGTTCTGACCCGACGTTATCATTCCTCGGAATCATGTGCGAGAAACTGACCATACACAGCGTGATGCGTGCTCTGCGATTTCCTTTGCCCGGGCTGGAGGCGCAGTTGCCCATGGCGCCCCAACCTCGGGTGTTGCCGGGAGATAATGGGCAGGATGGAGAACCCCGGCAGGGAGCGGTGCTCCTTCTCCTCTACCCGCAAGAGGGGCGCCTTTTCCTCCTTTTGACGCGCCGCAGCGAACACGTCCTCCATCACAAGGGACAGATAGCTCTCCCCGGTGGGGCCAGGGAGGCTGGGGATGCCTCGCTCTGGCAGACGGCCCTGCGAGAGGCCGCCGAGGAGGTGGCTATCGCTCCAGGTGAGGTCTACTATGTGGGCATGCTAAGCCCCCTCTATGTAGCAGCAAGCCATTTCGAGGTGCACCCCTTTATCGGGTATGCCCCCGTGCGACCTGTTTTTTCTCCTAGTAATTATGAGGTATCCGCCTTAATCGAGATGCCCCTCTGTGAGATATTAGGGAGCGAAGCCAGGCGCAAGGAAGTCTGGGTTCGGAATGGGATTGAGAGGTGGGTGCCCATGTATCTCTGGGACGATCACGTCATCTGGGGGGCTACGGCCATGATGCTCAGCGAACTGGAGACCCTTTTGCGCGCCGAGATCAAGGGGTGTGCGTCGCCTTTTCCCTGTTCTTAGCTCGTCGGCGGTCTGGAACTCGGCTTCGTCCGCCGTCCTCATCTCCCTCATCCTATATATGGGTGGCAGATTGAGTTTGCAGAGGCGAGAGCTGCTCACTCACTCTTGCGTATGGCCTGTACGACCAGTTGTAGGGACGTTTTTCCTCGATAGGTGTTCAGCGAGGGAGTGTAGACCATGTCTACCTTGTCGCCCAGGCTCAGCCTCTTGGCCAGATGTCCTTGCCGAAAGGCGATGGCGGACAGCGAACGGATTCCGTCGCCGACGCTTAGGCGCAGGTGTCTGTCCCCGCTACCCACTGGCCGTAAAGAAAGCAGGTCCAGGTCGACCGATGCCAGTGACGGCGCGGGATTGCCCTCTCCAAAGGGGGCTATCCTACGCAAGAGTTGGGGCGTATTCTCGTCAAGCGCTTTGAGGGGTACGATGGCATCCACGCGGATGCGCCGCTGGAGCATCTCCTCGCCTATGCGTTCTGCGCAGTAGCGCTCAAGGCATTCCCGGAACGCTGGGAGGTTCTCGGTGGGTAGGGAAAACCCCGCTGCTGCGGCGTGGCCGCCGTAGCGGAATAGGAGATCTGCACAATGGTCCAGGGCGTGGGTGATGTGAAAGCCTTCAATGCTGCGTGCCGATCCTCTGGTGTCCCTTTCACCCCTGCGCATCACCAACGTTGGCCGGTAGAACGTTTCCGTGAGACGGCTGGCGATCAAGCCCACAATCCCCTCGTGGAACGTTGGATCGTCAATAATGAGCACGGGGCCGGTCTCCTGGCTATCCACCAGCTCGCGCGCATGGCGACATTGCCGATCCAAAAGCTGCTGTCGCTCTAGGTTGATGCGATGGAGCCGGTCGGCCAGTTCTTCTGCCTCCTCTTCCACATTGGTCATGAGGAGCCGATAGGCGAGTCGAGCGTGTTCCAGGCGTCCAGCGGCGTTGATCCTGGGGCCAAGGCGAAAGCCAATGGCTTCCCCATCCACCTGCTCGGGCTGCACGCCCGCTTTTTCCATGAGCTTCAACAGCCCCATGCGGGGCGATTCGCGCATGCGTCTCAGGCCCCAGTGGGCCAGGGAGCGGTTCTCCTCTGTAAGGGGAACGATGTCGGCCACCGTGCCCAAGGCTACCAAGTCGAGAAACTGTTCGGGATCGATGCCGCGCAGGCCACGTACATGTTGGGCTTCTGTAAGGGCCTGTACCAGCTGATAGGCCACACCTACGCCGGCCAATTCCTTGAAGTCGTAGTAGCAATCTGGGCGCTTGGGATCCAGGACGGCGACGGCTGGAGGGATCTCTTTTGGCACCGAATGATGGTCTGTGACGATCATGTCCAGTCCCAAGCTGCCGGCATAGGCCACCTCCTCCGCCGAACGGATGCCACAGTCGACAGTGACCACGAGGCCCGTTCCCTCTTGGTGCAGCTTCTCCAGGGCGGCCTTGTTCAACCCATAGGCCTCCGAGAAGCGGTCGGGGATGTACGCTTCGACCTTCCCTCCCAAACCTCTCAGGGCAGAGACCAGAAGTGCGGTGGCACTGACGCCGTCCACGTCATAGTCTCCATACACGATGATCCTTTCGTCTTTGGTCAAGGCCTGCTGCAGTCGCGCCACGGCTTCATTCATGCCCGTCATCTGAAAGGGGTTGGCAAGCGTTTTGGGCACATTCAGGAATGCGTTCACCTTGCTCGGCGTATCTATGCCTCGCGCATAGAGCACTTGGGTGAGCAAGGGATCCAGGCTGGGAAAGCGGCGGACGAATTCAGAGGGGCATTTACGTTTGAGCGTCCATAGTTCGGGAACTGGCATCTGGCTTCCTTTTCGGTCTCTATCTACGGGCATGTCGATGACGAGGCACTTCTGCCGCCGGCTCCCATTATACGGCAGGGGGCGTGGTGGTCAAAGCCTCGCGTCGTCCGCCGTCGTTTGGGTTCCACTCGCTGGAACCGCATGTCAGACAGGGACATCGCCACAGCATGGCACATTCTTACGTGGCCGCTGGGAGGCTTTTGGTGTGTATCTTGCGAGTGTGGGCTCGCCGTGCTAGAATTTATGTGCTGTCTTATATGTGGGGGGCAATAGTGGCAAGGGTCGTGTTCTTGGGTACGCCGCATTTTGGCATTCCTGTGTTGGAGGCTCTCGTGAAACACCATGATGTGGTGGGGGTGGTCACCCAGCCCGATCGTGTGTCCGGGCGTGGCCGCCAGCGGCATGCGCCTCCCGTCAAGCGCGTGGCTCAGGAGTATGATCTGCAGATTCTCCAGCCGGCCGATCTGCGCCGCGATGCGGAGACGGTTCGGGCACTGCGCGACATGCGCGCCGACGTGTTCGTCATCGCCGCCTACGGCCAGATGTTGCGTCCCGAGGTGCTGGAAATTCCCCCATATGGCTGCATAGGCGTTCATGCCTCGCTATTGCCCAAATACCGCGGAGCGGCTCCCGTTGCGGCGGCCATCCTACACGGCGAGGAGGAGACAGGCGTGACGCTCATGCTTACCGATGAGGGTATGGACACAGGCCCCATCATCGCCCGGCGAAGCATTCCCATCGTGCCCGATGATACCAGGGAAACGCTCACCCGGAAGCTCTCTCGTCTGGGCGCGGCGCTGCTCATCGAGACCTTGCCCGCCTGGTTGGCTGGGGACATCGAGCCCCGCGAACAGGATGATGACGAGGCCACGATGGCACCTCTCATCTCCAAATCAGACGGGGCCATCGATTGGGAGGAGAGCGCCGTACAGATCGACCGGCAAATTCGGGCCTTTACCCCATGGCCTGGCTCCTTTTGCACCTGCGACGGCAAAAATTTCAAGATACTCCGCGCCCATCCCCTGCCCGATTGGTGTGGGGAAGGGGAACCGGGCACCGTCGTGGAGGTGGAAGAGGGCATAGGCGTCGTCACCGGTGAGGGACTGCTTATACTTGAGGAGGTGCAGTTGGCCGGCAGGCGCGCCATGGAGGTGGAACAGTTCTGTCGGGGACGGCGCGGTTTTGTGGAGAGCGTGTTAGGTTCACCTGGTCAATAGGGCACGTTTTTACAGGAGGATCGTTTGAGACGTCCGGTGTGGCTGTTGGAATTGGGAGTTGTCCCCTTTGATCCGGTGCACGACCTACAGCGCAAACTGGTGGGCTGGCGTCGGCAGGGGTTGATCGGTGACGTGCTGCTCCTGCTGGAGCATACCCCCGTGATTACCCTGGGCCGACGGGCCGACGAGAGCAACATCTTGGTTTCCCGAGATGTGTTGCAGGATGAGGGGATCGAGGTCTGTCGCATCGAGCGGGGCGGGGACGTGACCTACCATGGGCCGGGGCAGCTCGTGGGCTATCCCATCGTCGACATGCACAGTTATGGTCTGGGCGCCAGCGATTACATGCACCGGCTGGAGGCGGTAATCCGAGACGCCCTGGCCACTTTCGGCGTGGAGACCAGGCTGCGGGAAAAGATCATCGGCGTCTGGGTGGGGGAAAACAAGATCGCCGCGCTGGGCGTGCGCATCAAGCGGGGCGTGACCTTTCACGGTTTCGCCTTGAACGTGGCGCCCAACATGGCGCACTGGTCCTTCATCATCCCCTGCGGTATCACCGATGGGGGCGTTACCAGTCTGGCCCAGGAACTGGATGCGGTGCCCTCCATGGCGCAGGTGCGCCAGCGTGTGGCCGTCTCCTTTGCGGAACGCTTTGGGGTGGAGTTGGTGCCCATGACCCTGCAAGAGATCGAGGAGGGCGTGCCGAGGGCGGAGCTAACTATGAGGCGCTTCTGAGGGAGGGGGGCAGAGGCGCCCCTTGGGACGCCATAAAGTCAGTGACGTATTCATGGTCGAAGGTGCCCTCCATAGGGCCCAGTCGCGTCGTGGCCAGGGCGCCCGCGGCGTTGGCGTACCGCGCCGTCGCCTCCAGGGGCCAATACCTGGAAAGGCCCACGACAAAGGCGGCGTCGTAGCAGTCGCCAGCGCCAGTGGGATCCACCTCTTTCACCTGATAGGGCGGGATGTCTATCGTTTCATCCTTGGTGTATATTCGTGACCCCCGTGCTCCGCGTTTGAGAGCGACGATCTCCACCCCCCTTGCCAGCAGCCTCTCGGCGCCTTTGGGAGCACTCTTTTCGCCCGTGAGCGAGGCCAGTTCCTCACCGCTGGGCAGGACGACCTCGGCGACCTCCACCACGGGATCGCACACGGCGCGGATCTCCTCCTCTGGCAGCAGCTCTGGACGCAGATTGGGGTCCAGGCTCACCGTGCCCCCATTTTCATAGACCTGGTGCGCGAGGGCGTAGCATGTCTTGCGCAGTTCCTCGCTGATGCTGAGGGAGGAGCCCATGACGTGCAAATAGCGTATCTCGTCCACATAGCCTGCGGGCAGTTGGTCCGGGGTCACGTGGGCGGCGGCTGATCGCGGTAGGTGGAAGATGAAGGATCGCGTGCCGTCGGCGGCATAGGCCACGAAGGCGATGCCAGTCAGAAGTTCGCTCTCGCGGCGCACGGCGGATACGTCCACGCCGTCGGATCGCAGGCGGTCGAGTACGCAGTCGCCAAAAGCATCGTGGCCTACGGTGCCCACAAAGCCCACCGAAGCGCCAAGGCGTGCTGCGGCGCCGGCAAAGATGGCGGGAGCGCCGCTGGGATAGGGACCGGAGAAGGGGCCGGGACGATTCAGCGGGACGTCCCGCTCCGGGCGCATGATCTCGACAAGGGCTTCGCCAACGGTTACAATGGAGGCCATACACTCCTCACATCGTCTAGATTACCCAGAAAGGATATAGCCGTTTCCAGTCTTCATAGGGAGCGAAGGGATTCTAGACCGCCAGGGCGGGGATGTCAAGGGAGCAGCGTGATGCTGACGCTGGATGTACTGTGATAGACTAAGGTGGGAGGCTGAGAATAAAAGGAGGGGGACGATTGTGCGTGTCTTGCTGATATCTGATATACATTCCAATCTTGAGGCCTTGGATGCCGTTCTGGAGGCCGTCGGCGATTTTGACGTCATTTGGTGCCTGGGAGATGTGGTGGGCTATGGCCCAAACCCCAACGAGTGTGTCGCGCGCCTCAACGAATTCGAGCACGTGGCCATCGCGGGCAATCACGATTGGGGCTCCCTGGGCAAGATCGATCTCTCCACTTTCAACGCCGACGCCCGAAGGGCCAACCTCTGGACACGGGAACAGTTGACTGCTGATTCCGTGTCCTATTTGGAGGGGCTGCCCAAGACACTTACCCTCGGAGATTTCTTTTTGGCCCATGGTAGTCCGCGGCGTCCTATATGGGAGTACATATTCGACGATGGGGTGGCAAAGGTGAACTTTTCCCATTTCGACGCCCCCGTCTGCTTTGTGGGCCATACACACGTGCCCGTCAGGTTTCGTGACGTACCCAACCGTTTTCATTGTGAGCAGTCGCCGGTCAGGGCAGAAGAGCCGTTTTCTCTCGATGATGGGCGCTATATCGTGAATCCGGGCAGCGTGGGCCAGCCTCGCGACCGGGATCCGCGAGCAGCCTATATGATGTTGGAGACGGAAAGCAAGCGGTGTGAGCCGAAGCGCGTGACCTATGACGTGGCCGTGACGCAGCAAAAGATGCGGGAAGCGAACCTTCCGCGCCGCAATATCGAGCGCCTGAGCGTTGGGTGGTGATGGAGGGAACAAAAGGCACCCATTTTGCGTCTTAATGTGTAGAAGGATATGAAGACGAATCTTTGGAGGAGGCTACGAATGAAGAAGGATAAGAGATGGACGCTGGGCGTTGTGCTGTTGCTCGTGGCGATGTTGGTTACGTCATGTGCTCCCCGGAGGGTCAAGGAGAGTCTCACTGGCGTCCCGCAGGTCGTAAGGGAGACGGTCGTTGTAGAGAAAGAAGTGGAAAGGGTGATGAAGGCTTCAGAGGCCGACAAGGGGGCCTACGCGGCGGGAGCGTCCTGGGAGGCCGCGGATGTGGAGCAGCGTATGATCATCCGCACCGTGGAGATGACCATCGTCGTGGAGGACACGGACGAGGTGCTGCGCACGCTGCGCAGCCTCGCCGACAGCTACGACGGGTACATCGCTAGTTCTCGTCGCTGGCTTGCCAACGAACAGCCCCATGGCAGGATAACGGTGCGCGTGCCCGCCGAATCGCTGGATCAGGTGATAGATCGATTGCACGATATGGCCCTCAGGGTGGAGGACGAGAATATCTCTGGAGAGGACGTGACCCAAGAATACGTGGATCTCGAGGCCAGACTGCGGAACTTGGAGGCCACGGAGGAAGAGCTTTTGGCCCTGCTGACCGAGGTGCGCGAGAACCGGGGCAAGGCCGAGGATATACTGGCCATTCACCGCGAGTTGACCAATATTCGGGGGCAGATCGAGTCGCTCAAGGGGCGCGAGCAGTATCTGGAACAGATGAGTGCTCTGGCGACCATAAACGTGACCGTCCGCCCCAAGGCAGCTCCCAAGCCTCTGGTGGAAAGGGCCAAATGGAATCCGTTGGTGACCCTCAATAGGGCCTTGAGGGCCTTTGTGAACGTCTTCCAGGTGTTTGTGGATGTCGCAATCTATGTCCTGATTTTCTCTCCGTTTGTGGTGGTGCCCGTCGTGGTGCTCTGGCTCTTGGTGCGGTGGATACGGCGTCGTGGGAGGGGAAACGCATAGAAATCTGGCGAAGAACGATATCCCGATATTTGCATCGAACGTTTTGCGGGTAGGAGCCCTTTTCCTACCCGCATTCTCTTGCTGGTAGGATCGAGGTTTTCTCAGGTTTGTGCATCGTTATAGGAGCGAAAGGGGCGCGACCGGGACCCCATTGGGTTTCGGTTCCATGTTGTGTTGGTAGAATTTGTGATCTTGCCGGTACCCCATCAGAGGCGTTTCACCTCCGATTTTCTACATCGTTACCCCTGTTGCATTGTGAGCTGGCTTTTTGGACGGTAATGTCCGTATACTCCGTGTCAAGTCAAATGAACTAGATTCACGTCGCCGTTTTTACAGGAAATTCGGGACCGCTTTGTTCGCCTATTATACCGACGAGACTTGACCTCCACAGGCTGTACTATGGCTACACCGTCTGGGGGGTGGTAAACTGGACCTACCCGTGGATAGCGATGGGCCCTACATCCTCCTGGCCGGTATTGGCAGTGTCTTCGCTGTCGCGGCTACCCTCTCCTTCGCGAGCCATCACTCCTTCCCTGAGGAGACTTTGACTTATGGGTAATCACCAGCGATGGAGCCATTGACGTGGCGGCACATGGGGCTTAAAATGAGATGGGGGAGCCGGGACAAGGGGGGGCGATTATGAAATCCAGAGAGCGAATTTTGGTGGCCTTGGAGGCCAAGCAGCCCGACAGGGTGCCCATCTTTGAACTCTACATAAATGAATCCAGCATCGTCAGGCTGGCGCAGCTGTTGGCACCGGGAATGGTGGAGGTGGAAGCGCAAAAGGATCGCTTTGGGGAGGAACGGCGCGAGATTCTCGATCTTTATTGCTTCCTCGTGGATGAGCTAGGCTTGGACGCCACCTGTACGAACTTTTCCATAGGCATAGAGATCGTCGGGGAGAACGTGGGGAGGGACAAGTACGGCACCATCTATCGGCTCAGCGAACACGGTGAGCCCATGCCCATTGAAGGTCCCATTCAGGGGCCGGAGGATCTTGTGGGTTTCGACATGGTGTCCAAGCTCCATGATGAGGACTTTTCTGGGGTGCGTCATGTCATTGATGCGGTGGGTCCGGAGAAGGCGCACTTTATCAGCGTGACGGATCCCTTCAAGGTGAGTTGGCGCCGGCGCGGGGGCATGCAGCATCTGCTGATGGACTATGTCCTGCGACCGCAATTCGTGCACGACCTGGCACGTATATCCACGGACTTTGATAAGGCGGCCATAGATATGGCCGTGGAATCTGGGGTGGACGTCGTTATCGTGCCTGGGGATCTGGCGGGCGAATTGACAACGATCATGTCTCCCCAGCACTATCGCGAGTACATCAAGCCGTATCACAGGGAGATGGTGGATCACGCCCATCGTCGCGGCGTCAAGATTGTGAAACACTCCGACGGCAATGTGTGGCCCATTTTGGATGACCTGCTGGAGGTGGGGTTTGATGGCATACATCCCATTCAGCCTCAGTGTATGGACGTCGCCGAGGTCAAGGAACATGTGGCGGGCAGGGCTTGTATCCTGGGAAACATCGATTGTCGCGAGCTTCTCCCCTTTGGCACGGAGGAGGAAGTGGAGGCCACCGTCCGGGAGACCATAAAGAAGGCGGCCCCCGGTGGTGGATATATCATCAGCTCGTCCAATTCCATTCACCCGGGCTGCAAGGCCCAGAATTATGTGGCCATGGTCAGGGCCGCCCATGAATATGGGCGCTATTCCTGAGTTGGTAGTGGGAGACCAAGTATTTGTGCTGTGATGTTTTGACATGCGGGGAGACATCATGTATTCTCGATCTGAGTTGACATGTTTTTATTGCCTGAAAGGAAAGAGATGGTCTCTGTCCAGGAACTTGGTGATAGGGCTGTTGCGAACATAGAAAAGGTGATCATCGGCAAGCATAGGGAAGTACAGTTGGCCTTTGTGGCCATGCTTTGTCAGGGGCATATATTGATAGAGGATGTACCGGGCGTGGGCAAGACCGTATTGGCCAAGTCCATCGCTAGAACCATCGGAGGCACATTCAGCCGCATTCAGTTCACACCCGACCTGCTACCGAGCGATATTACGGGCGTGTCGGTTTTCAATCAGAAGACGCGGGAGTTCGAGTTCCGTCCTGGGCCCGTTATGGCCCAGATCGTACTGACGGATGAGATCAACCGGGCAACCCCCAAGACCCAGTCGGCGCTGCTTGAGGCCATGGAGGAGCGCCAGGTGACGGTGGACGAAAAGACTTATCCGCTGCCCAAACCCTTTATGGTCATCGCTACGCAGAACCCCATCGAGTACGAGGGCACTTTTCCTCTTCCTGAAGCCCAGTTGGATCGTTTCCTGATGCGCGTCAGCCTGGGGCATCCCCAGCCCGAGGAAGAGGTGCGCATTCTAGAGGCGCAGCAGTACCGCCATCCACTGGAGGATCTGGAACAAGCTGTGACCATAGACGAACTGATGGGGGCACAGGAGCAGGTACGGGAGGTGTACGCCGATCCCCTCATCAAGGAGTATATTGTCTCGGTGGTGAACGAGACGCGGGTGTATCCTAACGTCTATCTGGGCGCCAGTCCGCGCGGTTCATTGGCCCTATATAAGACGAGCCAGGCGTTTGCCGCTCTGCAAGGGCGTGATTACGTCATTCCGGATGACGTCAAGATGCTGGCCGAGTTTACGCTTGCGCATCGGATCATCGTGAGCCCCTCGGCGCGGATAAAGAATGTGGATACACGCCACGTCGTGCAGGATGTGATAGATTCTGTGCCGGTGCCAGGAACCCGCGAGCGTGCGAGGAGCGGAAGGGCTTGATGGTGCTTGTTTCCCGGTTTTCGGTATTTCGTGGTTCAAAACCCTCTGCAAAGGGTTTGGCCCTTGTTGCGGGAAAATGTGAAATACGGCTACTGCTATGAGAATCCGCCCTGCTGTACTTGGGCATCTTGACTACTGCGAGCGCATTGATGGCTCGTACACCACGAGCTATGTGTGGCAAATGGAAGAGGAGAGGACGCCGTACGGCGTCGCGGTGGCATTCCGTCGTGAGCGCATTCCTCGGCGGATCCGCGTTCCCTACCCTCAGAACGCAGAGAATCTCCGAGAGGATTGGCGGCGCAACGAGTGTTTTCTTGTCGCCCAGGAGGCGGGTGTCGTGTTGGGCTACCTGGATATGGTCGTGAGGCGAAGGAACTGGGAGGGGTGGATCAACCATTTGGTGGTAGATTCCCCGGCGCGGCGTCGAGGGATAGGGAGTCTGCTCTTGGAGACGGCTCAGAGGTGGGCCCGGGGCAGCGAGCTGCGGGCCATGACTGCCGTTCTCCAGAACAAGAACGAGCCCGCGATCCGATTCTTTTCCCAAAAAGGGTATGCTTTTAGAGGCTTTATAGATCAGTACTATAGCAATGGTGACGTGGGGCTGATCTACTCGCGTTTTTTGACCTAGAAGGGATGCCGCACGCGCGGTCCCTCTTACAGTACTTTTAGCTTCGTCGAGGCGTTGTAGCTTTTGACACTCCGTTGGACTGCACAGTATAATACGCAGAGCCTTACGGCTAGTTTCGTTTCTTTGATACATTGAAGGGGTTTTCGATAAAATGCCCAAGAGAACATGGCAACCAAAAAAACGTCGTCGCCAAAAGGTGCACGGCTTCCGTCAGCGTATGTCCACCAAGGGTGGGCGTGATGTGCTAAAGTCCAGGCGGGCAAAGGGACGTTGGTCCCTGGCTGTGAATCCAAAGCATCAGAAAAGAAATCACAAGTAGTACGTCCGGCGTGTTACCTTTGCAGTACCGCCTCACCAAATCTGCCGATTTCGGGCGCGTACATGGTGAGGGGTGCTGTTGCTCTAATAGAGTGGTAGTTCTTTGCAAATGCAGGAATGGATTGGAGAACAGCCGCTTTGGCTTTTCGGTAAGCAAGAAGATCGGCAATGCTGTCGTTCGTAACCGGGCAAAGCGGCTCCTTCGCGAGGTGGTGAGGTTGCATTGTGATGCCGTGTCCCCTGGGTGGGATATCGTTTTTGTAGCCAGACCTTCTATCACCGGCGCGGATTATTGGGCCGTCGAGTCTGCTGTTATGCCCCTCCTGCGTTCGGCCGGGTTGCTTTTGTCTGAAGAAAGTGAGGGGGAAGGTGAAGAGAATCTCTGTCAGGGACACAAGTAAGCGCATCGTGCTTGGCATGCTGTATTTCTATCAGCGTGCCATCTCGCCTACCCTGCCTCCCAGCTGCCGCTTTCAGCCGACGTGCTCGGAATATATGATACAGGCGGTGCAAAAGTACGGTGGGCTGCCTGGTGTGTTTATGGGGTTGAAGCGCCTTTCGCGCTGTCATCCCTTTCATGAGGGGGGATATGATCCGGTACCCTAGACCAGAAGCCGGGGGTGCCCTGGGAACAAAGTTAGGGAGGTTTTAGGTTTGAAAGTTGTCAACAAAGCGAGGAGTCGCGCCCTCTTGGTTGTTCTCTTGGTGGGCCTTGTGGCGGGGGGATGTGTGCCCGGCAGTGGAGCGGTGAGGACCCCGGGGTGGACGGTGGTCGCAGCGCGGGAGGATACCGTTTACACGATTTTGCCGACAGGCAGGGTGGTGGCTCTCGACGGTTTGAACGATGGAGCAGAGATCTGGGCCTATCCCTCGGAAGCCCAAGGGGGTGGGCTAGGCTGTTCCTTTGCCAAGGCGCAGAAAGACGATGGGGAGAGTCTCCTGGGCGCTGTATATGGTATTCCTGTGATAACGCAGAGCCTGCTGCTCGCAGCTTCTTACGATCATCACCTGTATGCGTTTGATCGCGCGTCTGGTCAGAAAGCTTGGGATTTCGCGGTGGATGGTGCCATCGTTGGGGGGGTGGTCGTCGATGAGGGCACGGCCTATTTTGGCTCCTCCGATCACAACGTGTACGCGCTGGACGTCGACAGCCAGGAGTTGGTGTGGGATGCGCCCTTTGAGACCAACAATTGGGTGTGGAGTACGCCCGCACTCGATGATAAGCGCGTGTACGTGGGAAGCATGGATCACTATTTGTATGCCCTCGACCGCGAGAGTGGCCTGGCACAGTGGAAAACGGACGTGGGAGGGTCAGTCATCGGAACGGTGGTGCGCGAGGATGACTTGCTGTACGTGGGCAGTGTGGATAAGCGACTGCACGTCCTGCGTGCTGAGGATGGCTCGGAGGTATGGAAGACCAAGGAACTTGGCGGTTGGGTATGGGGCGAGGTGCTGGCCCATGATGGTTACGTGTATTTTTGTTCTTTGGATGGCAGCGTCCACGCCCACAGCGTAAAGGATGGCAGCCCACGCTGGGACCCCGTGAAGGTTGAGGGGGCTGTGAGGGCGGGCCCAGCCCTCTTGGGAGAGAGTATGGTCGTCGGCACCGACGCGGGTTTTGTTTATACCGTCAATATGGAAACGGGAGCGACGGAGATACTGGAAAAGTTGCCGGGCTCTGTTCTCTCCACCCCAGCCGTTGAAGGGGAGATGGTCTATGTGGGGACATCCAAGGGGGAGGTATACGCTCTCGATTCTAGCAGCAGGGCGCCGCAAGTGTGGGTCTATCCCCCTGCTAAAGACTAGAAGACAAGACGAGGAGGTTCTTCTTTCGTGCAACGAGCAGCAAACAGACCGCAAATAGATGCCAAGCAATTGCGTAAATCCATCTTGACATGGGTTATCGTTGGGGCGGTGATCCTGGGGGGGTTCCAGATTGGATGGGGAGTTATCTGGCGCGAGGGGCTCATACGTCCCATGTTAAACCTCCTATTGTTTCTCTATGCTCACCTGGGGGAGAGTTTCGTTGTTGCCATCGCCGGCCTGACGGTTGGCCTGCGCTTAATCACGTTCCCCTTACAGATCAGGCAGATCAGGACGAGCAAAAAGACGGCCGCACTACAGCCCAAGTTGTCCAAGCTGCAGGAAAAGTACGGCGGCGATAAGGAAAGGCTTTTGCAGGAGCAGCAGAAACTGTACAAAGAGGCGGGGGTGAACCCTCTGGGGGGATGCCTTCCGACTCTCATCCAGTTCCCCATCTGGATTGCGCTGTATCAATCGATCAACAGCATACTGGCCGATACACCTTTGGAGCTGATGAATTTGGGCAAGAACGTCTATGCCAGCTTTGACGTTATCGCAAAGATCGTGCCTCTGCAAAGTACCTTTTTGTGGCTAGATCTGGCCAAGCCGGACCCGACGCCCTTTGTGTTGCCCGTCCTGGTTGCAGGGACCATGTGGCTTCAGCAAAAGATGATGACGCCAGCATCCTCGGATCCCCAACAGGCGTCCATGAATCAGACGATGCAGTTCATGATGCCTCTCATGTTTGGCTATTTCACCATGCAGTTCGCGTCGGGATTGGCGATTTATTTCGTCATCTCCAATATCGTTGGTATCGCTATGCAGTGGGTGATAGAAAAGATCGAAGGGCCGGCTATGCCCGATGCTGAAGATGAGGCGTGATAGAACGAAAAAGGGAAAAATGCAGAAAAGCGATTATACTGGAAAGACAATTGAGGAGGCGTTGAAGAAAGCCTCTTACGAGCTTGGGGTGCCTCCCGAGGATCTTGACTACGAGGTGATCAAGGACAACACGCGTAGCATCCTTGGTCTAGTTCAGACGGGTGAAGTGGCCATTCGGGTTTCAACACCACCCGTTAAAGTCGGGGCGGAGCCTACGGAAGAGGCGCAGGAAGGCCAGGCTGTTGCTGTAGAGGAGAAGGCCGAGCCCGAAGCGGAGACTGGAGTGGAAGAAGCGGAGGAGGCCTACGCCCCAGCCTTGAAGCGAAATCCGCCAGAGTTGGAGGATATCGCGTGTGAGGTGTTGACCAATCTGATAGACAAGATGGGGCTGCTGGCCGCGGTCGAGGTCGTGGATCATGGCGGAGAGATTGATCCCGAAACCGGCGAGGTCTCGCCTTTGGTCGTGAACGTTGTAGGCGACGAGCTTGGTATCCTTATCGGGCGCCGCGGCGAGACGCTTCGCGACCTGCAATTCATGGTGCGGCTCATCGTCAATCGCGAGATCAAGACCTGGCCTAACCTGGTTGTGGATGTCGATGGCTACAAGGCCAGGCGCGAGGAAAGCCTGCAGGCTTTGGCCGAGCGCATGGCGGACCAAGTGCGCGAAACGGGGCGGGTCGCGACGCTGGAACCCATGCCTGCGTATGAGCGCCGCATCGTGCACATCGCGCTGCGGAATGACCCTGATGTGTATACCGAGAGTACAGGAGAGGGCGACGACCGAAAGGTGCAGATATTCCCCAAGTAGGGCGCCTGGGATTTTGTCTTGTTGCTGATTCCTGAGTATTTGGTTGTAGGCCACGTCACGTGGGATGTGGGGGCTGATGGCGCGTTGCGGCCTGGTGGTACAGCGACCTATTCGGCCTTGACGGCTCACAGACTTGGGCTCAAGACCGCTGTGCTCACCAGCGCTGATCCAGAGTACCCTCTGTTCGCGCGGGCACCTTCTATCGCTTTGCACCGTTTGCCCGCACAGCGGACGACGACGTTTGAGAACACTTACTTGGCCCAGGGCCGCCGCCAGTACATTCGGGCCCTGGCGACTCCATTGGCAAGGGAGGATGTGCCGGAGGCCTGGGAGCGTGCGGTTATCGTCCACCTGGGGCCTGTAGCCCGAGAGGTAGACGTGCGGCTCGTGGAGGCCTTTTCGCCTTCCTTGTTGGGCCTGACGCTTCAGGGGTGGCTACGCCGTTGGGACGGGGATGGTTTGGTCTCTTATGCGGCGTGGGATGGGGCGAGGCGCGGCCTGCATGTGGCGGATGTGGTGGTGCTCAGCCTGGAGGACCTGGAGGGCGATGCGCGGCGCCTGGCTCCCTACGCATCTGAGACGGATCATCTCGTCTTGACACAGGGGCGAGAGGGCGCTACCGTGTACTATAGAGGGCACGTAGTGCATATGCCCGCCTACAAGGTGAGGGAGGTCGATTCGACAGGCGCAGGGGACGTGTTCGCGACCGCCTATTTTGTGCGTTTCTTTGAGACGCAGGACGTGCGGGAATCGCTCCGTTTTGCCAACGCTGCGGCTTCATTCATCGTCGAGACCGTTGGGGCTAGAGGCATGCCCTCAAGGGAACAAATCGCGTGGCGCCTGGGCCATGGCCGGCTGAGAGAATAGGATCCCGAGATATGAGCCGCATATATGCACTGGCCAACCAAAAGGGAGGGGTCGGGAAAACGACCACGGCCGTGAACCTTGGAGCCTACCTGGCCAATGCGGGCAAACGGGTCTTACTGGTGGATGTGGATCCCCAGGCCAATGCCACCACCAGCATGGGGGTCGATACGCGCTCCCTTGAGCGCTCGTCCTATGATCTTTTTGTAGATTCTTTGCCCATCTCGCGCCTCATCACGCTGACCAACTGCTTTGGGCTGGACCTTGTTCCCTCTTCCCCGTCCCTGGCGGGGGCCCAGGTGGAGTTGGTCGATATGCCAGCGCGGGAGTTCCGGCTGCGCGATGCGCTGCAGAAGATAGAGCCGCAGTATGATTTCATTCTCGTCGATACGCCTCCCAGCCTGGGCATACTGACAGTAAACGCGCTGGTGGCGGCCGACGGCGTGCTGATCCCCGTTCAATGTGAGTATCTCCCTTTAGAAGGTCTGGCCCAACTGCTGGAGACCATTGAGCGGGTGCGCGAGAGCTTGAATCCCGATCTGATCGTTCGCGGCCTGATCCTCACTATGTATGATGCGCGCACTAACCTGTCTCGTCAGGTAGTGGAGGAGGTTCGGGAGCAGTTTCCTAATGCCGTTTTTGAGGCCATTATTCCGCGCAGCGTGAGGCTCAGCGAGGCGCCAAGCTATGGAGAGCCGATATCCAGCTATGCACCTTGCTCGAGTGGGGGGAAGGCCTATGCCGCGCTGTGTCGGGAGATCATGGCCTTGGGCAATGATTACTGATGGAAGAGAGATGATTATGGGGGTGGGGGCTACGCGTCATGGCTTCTAAGAGAAGGCGAGGGCTTGGCAAGGGGCTGGAGGCCCTCATACCCTCTGGCGGCTCAGTGCCGGGCCTCAAGAAGGTGAATATAGACGCCATCGTGCCCAATCCCTTTCAGGCGCGCAGTGTCTTTGACGAGGGAGCGCTCCGGGAGTTGGCCGCCTCCATCAAAGAGGTGGGGTTGATACAGCCGCTCCTGGTACAGGAAGTGACGGGAAGGGAGGATGCCTCGGAGCCCAAGCGCTACCAGTTGATCGCAGGCGAGAGAAGGTGGCGTGCTGCACGTCTGGCTGGTTTACAACACGTGGACGTTATGGTGAAGGACGCTACGCCGCAGGAGATGCTGGAACTCGCTCTAGTGGAGAATATACAACGGGCTGATCTGAACCCTCTGGAGGAGGCGCAGGCCTATTCCCAGTTGGCCGAGGAATTCGACCTGACGCATGAGCGCATCGCCGAGCGCGTGGGACGCAGCCGGGCCAGTGTGACGAACACGCTGCGGCTTCTGCAATTGCCCGAGGAGGTCAAGGAGGCCCTGCTTGCGAACCGGCTCTCCGAGGGGCACGCTCGCGCCCTGCTGATGCTGGATTCCAAAGAAGACCGCCTTCAAGCGCTCCAGCAGGTGTTGGAGCGGAACCTCTCCGTGCGGCAGACGGAAGAATTGGCCCGTCGCGTGCATTCCCCAAAAGAGAGCAAGCCGAAGGAGCGGACGCGGTCTCCCGAGACGGTGGCCTTGGAAGGCGAGTTCCGCGATGCGCTGGGCACTAAGGTGAGGCTCTATCGGACCAGCAAGGGAGGCAGGCTGGTGATCCACTTTTACTCCGAAGAGGAACTTCAAGCCCTTTACGAGCGCATTGTGGAGGGAGAAGTCTAGCCTTTCATGGCCTTATGATAGCCCTTACATCCCTTTGCTTCGTCTTCTATCCTCGCCATAGACGCGCGGAAATAGACTTGCGTGGGGCGAGCCCGGGGTGTGGATGGCAAGGAGGGCGTGGCCGGCGATGAAATCGCGCGAGCTATCCCCAGGGCCGCAGCGGGCCGCTGGTGGGGCGGCGAGGGTACGGGGGCATTCCTATCGCTGGGCAGTTCTTGGGTTGGGCGTCGTGGCCGTCTCCACGGGCTCCATCCTCATCCGTCTAACGCAGGCGCCGCCCCTGGTTGTGGGCACATGGCGGCTCCTCCTGGCCGCATTGCTCTTGACCCCTTGGGCCTTGCCCTCCGGGTGGCGCGAATGGCGCCAGTTGGGCCGTGACGATTTGGGCCGGCTGGTGCTGGTGGGGGTAGCCCTGGCCGCGCACTTTGCCACGTGGGTCTCCTCTCTTTCCTATACGACGGTTGCCAGCTCAGTCGTCCTCGTTTCCACGAATCCCATATTTGTGGGCTTGGCCGGTCATTTTCTGCTGGGGGAGCGATTGAGCCGTCGCACCGTCCTGGCGGTTGCCATCTCTATGCTGGGCACCATCATCGTCAGTTATGGAGACTGGGCGTTCACAGGCCAGGCGTTGTGGGGCGATGTTTTGGCTTTGATGGGCGCCATGGGAGCATCGGCCTATATGCTGCTGGGGCGCGCTGTGCGTCGGAAGGTCTCAACCATAGCCTATGTCTGGCCGTGTTACGGGATCGCCGGTGCGATTCTTTTGCTCCTTTGTGTGTTCCGTAGTCACCCCCTTCTGGGCTATGATCTGCGTACCTTCTCATGCTTCCTGTTGCTGGCAGTGGTTCCGCAAATAGTGGGCCACTCATCGTTCAATTGGGCGCTGGCCCATTTCTCGCCCATGTTTATCACGTTGGCCCTCCTGGGAGAGCCGGTAGGCGCTACGCTCCTGGCCTTTCTTGTCTTGGGGGAGGTGCCTCCCTTGAGCACCTTGGCGGGGGGAGTGTGTATTCTTGTTGGGATCTATTTTGCGTCTCAGGAGGAGAGGCATCCGTGAGCAGTTTCATGCATTTATAAGGAGTGTGTAATGCCTGTCGATTGGCAAAATCTGAATGCTCGCCGTCTGGAGTGGATGACGACCTCCGTCATTCGCGACATTTTCAAGAATATTCAATCTACGGACCTCATCTCCATGGCCGGAGGATGGCCAGAGGCTGATCTCTTTCCTGTGGAGCAATTCCGAGAGATCTGTGACTATCTTTTGCAGGAGATGCCTCGCGAATCGCTGCAGTATGGCGTCACCGATGGGTTCAACCGTCTGCGCCAGACCCTTGCGGAAGCCATGACCGATGAGGGCATCCCCTGCAAGGAGGAGAACGTGGTCATCACCAGTGGCGCGCAACAGGGGCTTGATCTGGTGGGGCGCATCCTATTGGACGAAGGGGATACCATCATCGTGGAGGAGCCAACGTTTCTCGGTGCTCTGCAGTCCTTCAGAGCCTATGGCGTCGAATTTGCCACTGTGCCCCTCGATGGCGAAGGCGCGTGTGCGGACCAACTTCCGGCCATCATCAGGCAGAAGCATCCCAAGTTCATGTATTTGTTGCCCACCTTTCATAATCCCACGGGAGTCACCATGTCCATGGCCCGTCGTGAAGAGGTCGTAGAGATCGCCAGTTCCATGGGCGTGCCCATCGTGGAGGATGATCCCTATAGTCAGTTACGTTTCGCGGGTGAGGCATTGGCTCCACTTGTGGCCATTGATGCGGCGCGCTATCCGGAGAACGGTGAGGAATCGGGCTACGTCAAGGGGGATATCATCTATCTGCGGACTTTTTCCAAGACCCTAGCGCCGGGCCTACGGCTGGCCTGGGCCGTGTGTCCGCCAGAGATTGCCGAGCAATTCGTGATGGCCAAACAGGGAGCCGACCTGCATACCAACGCCCTGGCTCAGACCATGGCTTACGAGTTTATGCGGCGGGGATGGCTCCCGGCGCAGGAGCAGCGCATTCGCGATACCTATCTGGCGCGCCGGAACACCATGTGCGAGGCCATCGAAGAGTACTTCCCGAAGAGTGTCCGCTACACGCGCCCTGAGGGGGGCCTTTTTCTCTGGGTGACCCTGCCCGAGGGCATGGACGCGGCAGAGCTCCTGCGAGAGGCCGCGGAGAAAAAGGTGGCCTTTATCCCCGGAGGCCCCTTCTATGCCAATGGCGGTGGGGACAACACGCTGCGCCTCTCTTTCGCCAGCGTCCCATGTGACACGATACGGGAGGGCATCAAGCGTCTGGGGGCGGTGATGCGGGCGCGGGTCGGTGAATAGGGGGCGGGGTCAGCCCTTGGGCTCTGCGCTTTTGGTGTCTTGTGTGGAATGATCTACAATAAGTTTGTATAGTGATTTAGGGAGGTTTCTTTTGGCTTTGTTTTCCAGGGAAGCCGCGGGTGGATAGCTACCTTTTTCTGATGCGTGGAAAACCTCCCAGAATTTCCTTTCTGGGGGGTTCTCTCACGTATGGCTACGGTGAGCGCTAATATGACAAAGCCTCAGACGACAAAGGCCGCATCGCGAGAGGCTGTAAGCTATGATCTCTTGCTGGAGGATCAGCGCTCCAAGGCTCGTCTCGGTACGCTGCATACGAGACATGGCGACGTATCCACCCCCGTCTTCTGCCCCGTGGGCACCCAGGCTGCGGTGAAGGCCGTCTCGCCTCGCAATCTCCGGGAATTGGGAGCGCAGATGATCCTTGCCAACACGTATCATCTCTATCTAAGGCCTGGAACGGAGGTGATCGAGGAGTTGGGGGGATTGCACGAGTTCATGGCCTGGGACGGGCCGATACTCACCGACAGTGGAGGGTTTCAGGTTTTCAGTCTACAAGATTTGCGCAATCTGGATGATGATGGAGTCACCTTTCGCTCCCATTTGGATGGCTCCGAGCACCGTTTTACGCCCGAGCTGGTGGTGGAGTTGCAGGAGCAGCTTGGCTCCGACATCGCCATGGTCCTCGACGAGTGTGCCGAGCCCCATGATTACGACTACAATGTGGAGGCGCTGAAGCGCACGCACCTTTGGGCCGAGCGCTGCCTCAAGGCCCACTCCCGTTCGGACCAGGCGCTGTTCGGCATCGTACAGGGCGGGATTTTCGAGGATCTGCGTGCCGAAAGTGCGCGCGTACTAACCAGTATGGATTTCCCCGGCTATGCCATCGGCGGGCTCAGTGTCGGCGAATCAAAAGCGGACATGCTGCGCGTCCTCGATCACGTAACGCCTCGGTTGCCCAGGGAGAAGCCTCGTTATCTTATGGGCGTTGGCTCTCCCGAGGATCTGATCGAGTGTGTGGCACGCGGCATCGACATCTTTGACTGCGTCTTGCCCACCCGATTGGCCCGCAACGGGACCGTCTTCAGCCCCTATGGGCGGTTAAATCTGCGCAACGCCTGCTACAAAGATGACCCGCGGCCCATCCAGAAAGATTGCTCCTGTTATGCCTGCAGCAACTTTTCCAGGGCCTATATACGACATCTAATCACACGCAACGAGATCCTAGGGCTATGCCTCACGTCGATGCACAACGTCCATTTCCTCGTCAGTCTGATGGGCAAGATTCGCCATGCTCTGCAGGAGGGCACGTTCTCTGCTTTTGGCGAGGCGTTTTTGCGGCGTTATCAGAGCGCTGCCGTGACTGAGGGAGCCGCCTCGGCGGAAGGATAGCTGATCCGTGTCCATTCTACGGGCTGCCTTCCTGGGGTTATTACAAGGTTTCACCGAATTCCTGCCGGTGAGCAGTTCTGGGCACCTCGTTCTGGTGCCCTGGTTATTGGGGTGGCAGGATCCCGGGCTGACCTACGATGCCGTGGTGCATTTGGGTACGCTTTTGGCCGTCGTTATCTACTTTCGGGTGGAGGTTGCCGAGTTGGCTGTCGGCGCCTGGAAGGGGCTACGGTTTCTCTCCTTGCAGAACGCATCCTCTCGTTTGGCCCTCCTGATCCTGATCAGCGCGCTCCCCGGGGCCATCGTGGGCTATACACTGGAGGGTTTTTTCGAGAGACTATTTGGGTCGGTCTTGATGGTGGCCGGCTTTTTGCTGATCACGGGTTTTGTCATCGTATTGAGTGAAAGATGGGGGCACGGCGCCAAGGCAAAGGAACAGATGAGCGTGGGGGACGCCCTGCTTATAGGGCTGGCGCAGGCTTGTGCAATTGCGCCGGGGATATCTCGCTCTGGGATTACCATCTCTGTGGGGTTGCTGCGCGATCTTGCGCGGGAAGAGGCTACGCGTTTCGCCTTTCTCATGAGCATTCCCGTTATCGTGGGAGCGGCGGGGTACAAGATGCTCTCATTGGTCACCGGAGGCGTAGACGTCTCCCATCTTTTGTCGCTGGGCGTCGGCTTGTCCGCCGCGTTCCTGGGAGGCTACGTGGCCATCGGCACGCTTCTGCGTCACGTGCGCACGCATAGCTTGCGTCCTTTTGCTTATTATTGCTGGGCTGTGGGGATACTCGGCGTGCTCCTGAGATTGGTACGCTAGGACAAGGCGAGGATGAGAACGATAGAGCGCTTTTTCTTGCTCGGACTCGTGTTCGTACTTTTGAGTTGTGAGCGCGTGCTGGTGCCGCTGGACAAACAGGGGGCGTCCCTTGGCCAAGGGGACGGAGGTTCAGAGTCCGTTCTTTTGCGCATGGGCGTGTGCTGGCCCGGGGTCCCCTTGGCCAAGGAGCTTGTGGCGGCTTATGTGGCTGAGAACCCACGTGTTTCAACGGACATCGTGGCCTGTGACACGTCGGCGGCGCACGACCTGCTCTCCGCCGGACAGGTGGATCTGGCCGTTGTAAGTGAGGCGGGAGGATGTCGCAAGGATAAGAGGTCCACGTCTATGGCTTTGGCGCTGGATGCGGTGGTCGTGGTGGTGTCGCGGCAGTCGTCCCTGGACGAGATCACACGCGAGGAACTTTCGGCCCTCTTTGGGGGATACTATGTGGATTGGCAGAGGCTATCCGCTGGACGCGGTCAGCCAGAGTTGGTCGTTTGTCAAAGTGGTGCCACGGCGAGAGAGCTCTTTCAGGCGGTCATCATGGAAGGGCAAACGGTCTCCTCGGCAGCGATGGTCATGCCGCACGATCGCGCGGTGCTAGAATATGTGGCAGAGCATGTCAATGCCGTTGGGTACATCTCCAGGGCCTATGTGGATGAGCGGGTAAAGGTTCTTGCCATCGACGGGGTGCTGCCGACGCAGGAGGCCATTCGGGAGGGTGAATATCCGCTCGTGCATTGCTTGCGAGTCGAAATCTCTGAGTCTGCTCCCCGCGAAGCGTCGGATTTGTTGTCTTTCATGTGCGGGCGCGAGGGGCAGCATTTGGTCGCGGAGCGGTACGTCATTCCTGACTAGCGATCCAGGGATTGTGGCGCATCTCGTGGGCTATGGTGGTGGGAGCCCCATGGCCAGGATAGACTTGCGTCTCCTCGGGGAGCGTGAGGAGCTTATCGCGGATGTTCTTTATCAGCGTCTGGTGATCGCCGCCGGGCAGGTCGGAGCGTCCCAGGCCCTCGCGAAAGAGCGTGTCGCCGCAAAAGACGGCGTTCTCCTCTGGGATCCATAGGGAAATTCCCCCCGGCGAGTGGCCTGGCGTGTGAAGCACGCGGATGCTCAACTTGCCCACGGACAGGGCGTCGCCGTTATGGAGGAGGTTATCCGCCTTCAGTCCGTGGGGCACCTCGGGGGAAAAGGTGCGAAAGATCGGCGGTGGATGGGTCAGGAGATTGGCTTCCCTTTTATGGATGTGCAGCGTGGCTTTCGTTTCCTTGTGTAACGTTTCCGCAGCCAGGATGTGATCAAAGTGGAAGTGGGTGAGAAAGATATCCGTAACCTCCAGCCCAGCCGAGCGGACCGATTGCAGCACGCGTTCCGCCTCGTCGCCGGGATCGATGACCATGGCGTCATTGGTCCGCTCACAGCCTACGATGTAACAGTTGGTCTGTAATTTGCCGACGACGAGGCGTTCCAATAACATAGCTATCGTCTTCGCTCCTCAACCCATTTCTTTAGGGCCTCGTCCACGGTACCATCGGGCAGCACATAGTCCGGAGACACGTACCCCTCGTTTTCAAAGCGACGTTTGCGCACACAGTTCTTGCCACCTTTGAGGCAGTACTCCTCTACCCACTTTCTGTCCAACAGGCCTCTGTCTACCGCTCTCTTTATTCCCGACGTCTCATTGTACCAAGGGCATACATTGCCTTCTTTCATCGTTCCCCCCTTTCTCGCATCATATCCTGAAGTAACAAGAGCATAGAGCCCACGGTTTGGCTGCTTCTGGGAAGCCAGTGTATACCTAACCCGCCTCTTCTGTGTCCTTGGCCTGTTGTATCATTTCCTGCCTGGCCCGGCGAAAGAAGTTCTTTATGACCCAGGTCTTGTTCATGGAGCGACCAATCGGTTCCCACCCTGTATGATGCAGCTTTTGCATTAGAAGGAAAAGAGCCCCCTCTATCCTCGCAGCAGATGATATTGTAGCGGAACTTTTTGCACAGTGGCAACTCGCAGGCCAGCTTTTTGTTGACTCTGTGCATAGTTCCCATTCCGACGGGAGAGAAGCCAGTTCAGGACATCCTCGCCTGTGGATTGCATACCTTGGTTGCTTGTTGGCCCGAACTCCAAAGTTGCCAGATCGTATATCATTATGCCTTCCAAAGCTTTGCTAGCGCAAGCTGTCCTTACCCATGCTATGGGGAAATCGACTGCCCTGCAAGAAGAGTGGTCAGAAGAAGATATAGGCATATACTATGGTTATGTGGAGGCTGGCCGCAATTCGAAATCATGATTTGACAAGTGCTGAAAGAGGTGTATACTGTTTGATGATGGAACGTAACGGGTTTTGTTTCGGGTGTTCCCATGGATCTGCCATCCGGATCGAGAGAGCCGTGGCGGTAATTGTGAAAATCGCGAGCAGGCTTAGTTCGTTCTGCGGCAAGTGTTCATTGTGTACGTTGTAGGAGGGCAGACACGAATGTCTGACGATATTTACGGAAGCGCGGGATTTGAGGATACCGCCGACGAGGAAGAGTTTGAAGAGACGGAAGAGGCCGTCGAGGCTGAGATGCCGGAGGAAGAGGACATGGCCGAAGAGGAACGAATCACGGGCACAGTAAAATGGTTCAATACAGAAAAGGGCTATGGATTCATTTCCAGAGAAGGTGGTAGTGATGTGTTCGTTCACTACTCTGCTATTCGTGGAACTGGGTTCCGTAACTTGACCGAGGGTGATCGGGTCGAGTTCAGTGTCGAATCCAACCCCAAGGGGCCTCAGGCAGTCGACGTAGTCAAGTTGAGCAGTTACGGCTACTAGACGATCTGAAACACTCGAAGCGGGCATCGACAAAGGTGCCCGTTTTTTTGTTGCTTCTGGTTCCTCTACTGCTCCGTCAGATAGATATGCTGTGTTGGGTAAGGCATGACGATGCCTTCCTCTTCAAATCTTCGCAGAATCTCTAGGTTGATGTTTTGTTTCGTCTCCATATGCGTGGAGAAGTCCGCGTTCAGAACGTGATATAGCACATCAAAATTGAACGAAAACTCGCCGTAACTGCTAAAGTGGGCGCGATCGAAGCGTACGTTTTCTTGTGCACTGATGATTGAGGTTCGTCCCCAGAAATCCATGTTGCCTCCTATGACAGTCGGTTCACAGCGAATCGGCGGTTGAGCGTTCTCGAGATTGGCAGAATGCCATCAGTGCCGTCTCGTCGATCTCGATGCCCAGGCCATCCCCTTGTGGTACGGGAACTTGTTGGCCCACAAGCTCAATGGGCTTCACCAAGAGGTCATCTCGCAGGGCATTGGGGTTACGATCAAACTCTATTACAGGTTCGTTCTGTAGCGGGATCACGTTGGCAGTGTGGGGGAACGGCGGAATGGTGGCCAGCACGTGTAGTGCGGCTGCCAGTGCTACGCCGGAGCCCCATACGTGGGGGATGACCCATGTGCCAAAGGAGGATGCCAGGGACTGGATATTCTGCCATTCGGAGAAGCCGCCCGCCGCGCAGAGGTCTGGCTGTGCGATATCCACACATCCTGTGGAGAGAAAGGTCTTGAAGCCGTAGCGGGTGAACTCGCACTCGCCCCCCGCGATGGCGATCTCCAGCCCCTCGCGCACACGGCGGTAGCCCTCGTGATCCTCTGGTGGCACGGGCTCCTCGAACCAAGTGACATCCAGTTCCTCAAGCCCGCGTCCCATACGTAGGGCGGTGAAGGCGTTGTAGGCGTGGTTGGCGTCCACCATGAGCTTGATTTCGGGGCCAATGGCCTCTCGGATCGCGGCGGCTCGCTCCAGATCCGCCTCCACGGTGAGGAGCCCCACCTTGATCTTGAGCATGTCAAAGCCTGCAGAGACGTAGGAGCGGGCTTCTTCCACGAGTTGTGGAATGGATGCGGTGTGGTCCAGATATTCCTCGCCCCGGTAGTAGCATCCCGTAGCGTAGGCATGGATGCTATCCCGAAAGGCTCCTCCTAGCAGAAGGTGCACCGGTTCGCCCACCGCCTGGCCCAGGATGTCCCACAGAGCGATGTCGATGGCGCTGATGGCCTCGATGTAGGTTCCCTTTTGCCCAAAGTCGCGCGTCGCCGCATAAAGCTCCTCCCAGATGCGCCGTGGCTGCTTGGGATCGCGCCCCAGGATGCGAGGGGCCAGCACGGCGTTGATGCAGGTGGCCACCGGCTCGGGTGGTCCGTACTGCCCACCCTCTCCCCAGCCGGTGATTCCCGCGTCCGTTCGGATGCGCACCAGTAGGCTGTTGCGCGCCGGAAAGGCGCATTGCGAGGAGAAGAAGCGTTTCTCACCCAGGGGCACTTTTAGAATGAATGTCTCTATGCTTTCGATTCTCATGGCGCTATTCCTCCCGATGGCGAGCCCATGTGCCGCGTGCGTAGTCTGGGAGGGAGTATAGTACAAAAATGCAGGGGATCGCAAGCATCCGTTTGCTTCGTCCCTTTGTCCTCTCTTTAAGAGGCGACTCCAGGCTTTTCACCATGGTGGAAAGGCTTAGAAGGGGCTGTGCGGTGGCGATGACGCTCTGCACCATTATGAGCGTGACGGAGGGATCATGATGACGCTCCGCGCAATGCCTGATTATCGGGACTCGTTTTTCCTTGATCTTGTCAGGGACAAGCCGAGGGCGATTGTGAAGAGCACCAACAGGACAACCGAGCACGTAAAGAGCTCCTGGGGTATGAGAGGGCCTTGGGCAGGGGACGCGGTTGACGCTGGTTTCACGATAGTGGGAAGCGCCACGACGTCGTTGCTAGGGGGGAGCGTCAACATCAGATCCGGTTCGCTTGAGGGCTCTCTTCCTGCGGGCGTCAGGTGCCTTGTGGGGGAACCGGGCTCTCCCTGAGGCGTTGGTTCGGCGGTGACCTCCGTTGGCGTATATGCTTCCCTCGTGCTTCCGGTATTTGTGGGGGCCACGGCCTGTGTTGTCGACGGCGGTTCCGTGACAGATTCGACGTCCGCCCAGGTGGGCGCTGGCCCGGAGGCCGTGGGGCTGGGATGTGCGGCGTCGTCAGTGGAGGAGGGAGGGGCTGTGCGAGTCGGCGTTCCTGTGCGGTCGTCGGCGGAGGTTGCCGTGGGGCCCGACACAGGGTAGCCATCAGAGGAGGGTGTCTCCGTGGATGGTAGAACGTAGGGCGTGTCGGCCATAACAGAGAGGCGGGGACGTAAACATGCCAGGGACGCAAGGAGCAGGAGGTAGCCTACGACGCATGGGAGGTGCGCTGGGGCGTCGTGTGAGCGCGCATACTCTGCCGACGAAGCGTGTGCCGAAGCGCGCGTTCTATCTCCATCAGAGCCCATGGTTCTCTCTCCGCTACCCTCGGATGCGCAGGACGTGTGATGATCACTTATTAGTGTAGCAGAAAGCGCCATGTAGGCCAACAATCTCAGATTTTGCAGGATGGTCGCTATAGGCTATAATTGATTTCGATATTGGTATAGACTTGAGCTTTTGCGCCTTTGGGCGCTTTTTTTCGTTCCTGTCAATAAAAAAGAGGTGTTTGACCATGCCAGAAAGAGTTCATTTCCTCACATCTGAGGGCAAAGCCATGTTGGAGAAGGAACTCGACCGGCTCAAGAAGGAGAAACGGCCCCAGGTAGCTGCTAACCTGAGAGCGGCCATTCAAGAGGGGGACATAACCGAGAATGCCGGCTACGAGGAGACAAAGCGCGAACAGGCCTTTATCGAGGGACGGATCAGGGAGATTGAGGCCGTTCTCGCCAACGCAGAAATCGTTGAGGAGTCGGGTTCCCATGGGGTGGAGGTGGATATCGGGTCGAGCGTCACGATAAGAGAGCGAGGGAGTTCGGAGTCCGAGACATACAAGATCGTGGGATCGGCAGAGTCTGATCCCTCACAGGGGCGCATTTCCAACGTTTCACCCTTAGGGAAGGCGCTTATTGGGCACCGCGTTGGGGACGAGGTCGAGGTCAAGACCCCCGCAGGTAGCCTTTCTTTTGAAATCCTCGTTGTGGAATAGAGCGCGCAGGATCTTGGGGAAAGAGTGCGCCGACGCACTGAGAAAGGTTCCAGGGACGGCGGAGGTTAGGCAGCAGGCGTGAAACGGGGGCAAGGTAGAGGGAGTTTTGATGTCATCGACAAGCATTCATCGACAGCAGAGGATGGAGAAATTAGATCGGCTGCAGGAGAGGGGCATCGAGCCCTATCCCGCGCGAGGGGAGCGCACGCATACCACCGCGGAGGCTTTAGAGGCTTTTCGGGAGGGGCAGGACGCTCCTCACGTTGCGGTAGCCGGCCGCCTAATGTCCATACGAGTGATGGGCAAATCGACCTTTGCCCATGTACGCGATGGGTCTGGACGCCTTCAGATCTATCTGCGGCATGACACGTTGGGGGAGGAAAACTACGAGCTCTTTTGCGACGAGATCGACATCGGGGATTTCGTGCAGGTGGAGGGCGATCTCTTTCGCACCCGAACGGGAGAGATCACGGTACACGTCGCCGCCTGGAATCTTCTCGCCAAGGCCTTGCGTCCCTTGCCGGAGAAGTTCCATGGTTTGAGAGATACGGAGACGCGCTATCGTCAGCGCTATCTCGACCTCATCGCCAACGAGGATGTGCGCGAGATATTTGCCACGCGAACGCGCCTCATCACTGCCCTCCGGCGCTTTTTGGATGAACGAGGTTTTCTGGAGGTTGAGACACCCATCTTACAACCCATCTATGGGGGGGCGGCAGCGAGGCCCTTTACCACGTACCACAATGCACTGGATCGCACTCTGTATCTGCGCATTGCTGACGAGTTGTACCTGAAGCGCCTTATCATTGGTGGATTCGATCGCGTATATGAGATCGGGCATAATTTTCGCAACGAGGGCATCTCCACGGAACACAACCCGGAGTTCACCGTGATGGAGCTGTATCAGGCTTACGCCGATTATCACGACATGATGGCTTTGGTGGAGGAGATGTACTTCAGCATTGCCGCCGAGGTCTTGGGAGGCCCCGTGCTCACCTTTGAGGGGCAGGAGATCGATCTTACGCCTCCTTGGAAGCGAATGACGATGCGCCGTGCCATTTTACAGGAGAGCGGCATCGACATTGAGGTCTATAGCGACTATGGGGGTCTTTGGTCGGCCATACTAGAGAAGGGGGTGCACGTCACCGAGCAGCCGAACTGGGGAAAGCTGGTAGAAAAGCTCTTCGACGAGACAGTGGAGCCGACTCTCATACAGCCTACGTTTATTATGGACTATCCTATCGAGATTTCGCCCCTGGCCAAGAAAAAGCCCGACTCTCCCCGCTTTGTGGAACGATTTGAGTATTTCATTGGCGGACTGGAGTGTGGCAACGCCTTCACCGAGCTCAACGATCCTCTGGATCAGCGAGAGCGCTTTGCCGCGCAAAAGCGAGCGGCACGCGAAGGTGACGAGGAAGCGCATCCCATGGACGAGGATTTTATCGTGGCTATGGAATACGGCATGCCACCCACGGGAGGACTGGGCATTGGCATTGATCGTATGATTATGCTCTTCACCGACCAATCCTCTATTCGTGAAGTCATTCTCTTTCCCTTGCTTCGCGAGAAATAGCGCGCTTGATTTGGAAGCGCAAGGGTTTCTCGTCCTCAGTAGACAGGGCCTTTTCGCAACATCATGAACTCGGCGTGTTGCGTAGCCTCGGCGGCCGTTTCCCTCCCTTCCGCCACCTGCAAGCACGTATCGAATATCCTTTGGCCGACTTGTTGCAGTGTCTCTTCCCCGCTGATGATGGTGCTGGCGTCGATATCCATATCCGCTCTCATGCGCGTATAGGTGTGAGTGTTGCCGGTGATCTTGATGACGGGGGCGATGGCGTTTCCCAAGGGACTCCCTCGACCCGTGGTAAAGGCGACGATCTGGCTGCCGGCGGCGACGAGGGCCGTAACGGAGGCCAGATCATTCCCCGGAGTGTCCATGAAGGATAGCCCGGGTTGAGAGGGAGGCTGTCCATAGGTCAGCACGTCGACGATATGTGACGTTCCGCCCTTGAGCACGTCGCCGAGAGCCTTTTCCTCCACGGTAGTGATGCCGCCTCGGATATTGCCCGGACTGGGCTGCTTCCCGATAAAGTCCTCTCCCGTCGCTTTGAGATCTCTCTCACAGCGCGCGATGGTCTCCAGTAGGCGCTGGGCTACGTCGGGCGACTTGGCGCGTTCGGTAAGGACATGTTCTGCGCCCAGCAGTTCGCTCGTCTCGGCGAGAATAATCCGTGCACCGCGTTCAGCCATGAGGTCGCTAAAGACGCCCATGGCGGGATTTGTCGCTATGCCCGAGGTGGCGTCTGAGCCACCGCACTCGAGGCCGATGGTCAATGAGGAAACCGGACATGGTTCGCGTTGGAGGTGACTGGCGTCGTGCAGCATCGCTTCGGCCAGAGCCATTCCCTTTTCGACCGTGGCCCGAGTGCCGCCAAGCTCCTGGATGGTGAGCAGTTCGCATGGACTTGTGCCCTTTGACACGCATTCTGCCAGATCGGTGGCGTCGAGAGTTTCACAGCCCAGGCTGATGATTAAGGAGCCGATGACGTTGGGATGTCTGCCATATTGGGCAAGCAGGCGGGTGGCCAGCGCAATGTCCGCCTCTGTTTCGCCGCATCCGCCGGAATAGTCGATTAGGGCAGCGCCGTTGACTGCGAAGGCGATTAGCCGGGCTGTATGCAGGGCACAGCCACAGCTGGGGATAACTGCCACCAGGTTTCGCACTCCTACCCTGTCGTCAGGGCGACGATAGGCCATGAACAGCCCTTTTTTCGTCATGACGCGCTTGCTCCTCTTACGCTCTGCAGGTTATGGGTGTGTACGTGTTCTCCGGGTGCGATGGACTCGGTGGCTACTCCTATACTGGCCCCATATTTGATGACTGGCTCGTCCCTCTCTACGGGCCTGATGGCTACCTTGTGCCCGAAAGGTATCATTTCCTGGGTGCTTATGCCCAGGGCCCCTTCAGCGGTGGAGAGCGCCACACCTTTTGGTAGATCTGACAGAGCAACCGCTACATCGTCGTTCGATGAGATTATTAACACGTTGGCCACAGATGTGCTCCTGATCGACTCAACATGGGAAAGGGGATACCATATGCCTATGTTTGGGCTACTCCCTGTTGGGGCAATCAACACCCCCGTTTATGGATTGTGCCATTGGGTATGGCTGATTCCCAACGACACGGAGGGTAGCATGGCAGGGGGCGAGGGTCAAATTGCGTCACCGTATGGGTTGTTGTTGGCGCGTTCTACCATCTAAAATCTAACCGTGGCTTGGCGCCTTCTTCAAGTGGTGGGGCAGATTTGACAAACACAGGATCTGTGGTATACTCTGCGTTTGCTTATGCGTTAGATTCATCCGTTCTACAGTATTGTTACTCTCGCTTGGATGTAGCTCTCCATTTGTTGGTTGGCGCTTTATTCAAAGATACTGTACCCCTTGCATTTATCTCTCTCGGTTTCATTCGTTGGCGAATGTCGCCAAGCATTATGTGATGGGCATCTGCGTCCGATGGAGCGCGTTCGCCTAACTATCCACAAGGAGATTGGCAGCTTATGTTGGCCTCGGAGATGATACTTACTGCTCCAAAGAACTCTTTGGCGAGTTACCGCAAATCCTATGCGCGTATTCCCGAAGTGATTTCGATTCCCGATCTCATAAAGACCCAGTTAGAAGCTTTTGAAGAGTTTCAGAATGACAAACTGCGCGAATTGTTCGACGAGATATCTCCTATTGTCAGCTTCAACGGAAATTTGGAATTATACTTCCCTGGCTACGATGAGGAGTTGAATCGGGAGTTTGGGCTCGATTACCGTTTTGACGACCCCATGTACTCTGAAAAGGCGTGCCGCAGGCGAGGAGCCACATACGCGGCCCCCTTGTACGTGAAGGTTCTGCTGTACAACAAAAAGACCGATCAGCCCATCGTACAGGAGGTTTACATGGGCGATTTTCCCATGATGACTTCTACGGGGACTTTTATCATCAATGGGACAGAGCGGGTGGTCGTGAGCCAGCTCATTCGTTCGCCGGGGGCCTACTTTGAGACCGAGATCGATCGTCGAAGTGGGCATCTATTGTGTGAGGCCAAGCTTATTCCCGATCGTGGGGCCTGGCTCCAGTTTCAGACCAGCCGCCGCGATTATCTCTCGGTACGGGTCGACCGCAAGCGCAAGATGCCGGTGACGGTTTTGATACGGGCCTTAGGGGCCGTGTCCGATGGCATCGACGACGTCCCGCTGAAAGAGGGTTCGGATGAAGAGCTGCGAGCGCTCTTTGAGGACGTGGATACCGACCCTGATCGCTCGTATCTGGAGGCCACGTTCGACAGGGATGAGACTACTTCTGCCGAAGAGGCGCTGAAGGAGGCGTACAAGAAGCTGCGTCCAGGCGACCCTGTGACACTGGAGAAGGCCAAATCCTATCTTGAGTATCTGCTCTTCAATCCGCGTCGCTATGATCTGGGGCGTGTAGGCCGATACAAGATGAACCGTCGCTTCGAGAACGATATTCCTCTCAATCGCCGCACGCTTACTAAACGGGATTTGATCGGCATTGTCAGACATATATTCGAGGTGAATAATGGCGTCGAGCCGCCCGACGATATCGACCATCTGGGCAATCGGCGCATCAAGACGGTGGGGGAGCTTATTCAGAACAAGCTGCGTGTCGGGTTCCTGCGCATGGAACGCGTCGTGCGCGAGCGCATGAGCAGCCGGGATCCGGATCAGGCCTCGCCCATCTCTTTGATAAACGTTCGCCCTGTGACGGCAGTGTTGCGCGAGTTCTTTGGCGGCAGTCAGCTCTCCCAGTTTATGGGGCAGACGAATCCTTTGGACGAGTTGACCCACAAGCGGACGCTTTCGGCGCTGGGGCCAGGCGGGCTCAAGCGCCAGCATGCCGGATTCGAGGTTCGTGACGTACATCTCAGTCACTATGGGCGTATCTGTCCCATCGAGACCCCCGAGGGCCCAAATATCGGCCTTATTGGGCGTCTGGCGACCTACGCCGATGTCAACGACTATGGCTTTATAGAGACCCCCTATCGGCGTGTCTTGGACGTGGTTCCCAACGACCCCGAAAAGCTTGTCGGTAGGGAAATTCGTGAGCCGGTGGTCAACCCAGAGACGGGCGAGGTAGTAGCCGATGCGGGCACGGTCATTGATGAGGCTTTGGCCGAAAAGATGGCTGAATGGGACGTGGAAGAGTACCGCGTGCGTCCCTATGTCACAGACGAGGTGAGATTCTTGTCTGCCGATGAGGAGGAGCGTTATGTGATCGCCCAGGCCAATTCATCGATAGATGATCTGGGCCAGTTTACTAGCGATAGAGTCTCTGTTCGCTTCCGCGAAAAGTTTTTGTTCGAGGATATTGAGCGAGTTTCCTATATGGATGTCTCCCCAAAGCAGATCGTGGGTGTCTCGGCTTCGTTGATTCCTTTTTTGGAGCACGACGATGCTAACCGCGCCCTGATGGGATCGAACATGCAGCGGCAGGCAGTACCCCTTTTGCGCGCCCATGCTCCTACTATTGGGACGGGAATGGAGGGCTATGCGGCCGTGGACTCGGGCCAGCTTGTGACGGCGGAGATGGAGGGGGAGGTTGTCCGCGTAAGCGGCGATGAGATCGTAATTGATGGCAACAAGGATGGCCATGTCGAGACCCACACCCTGAGGAAGTTCGATCGCTCCAACCAATCGACGTGTATCAATCATCGGCCTCTTGTGGAAAAAGGAGATCACGTGCGGCCGGGCGACGTGATCGCAGACAATATGTCAACGGAGAACGGCGAATTAGCCTTGGGAGATAACGTCCTGTGTGCCTTTATGTCCTGGGGCGGTGCCAACTTTGAGGACGCCGTCATCGTGAGCGAGGATCTCGTGCGTCAGGATCGTTTCACATCCATTCATATTGAGGAGCATGAGATCGAGGCGCGCGATACCAAGTTGGGTATGGAGGAAATCACCCGTGACATCCCCAATGTGGGTGAGGATGCCTTGGCGCAGCTCGATGAGGAAGGCATTGTCTACGTGGGTGCGCACGTGAGGTCGGGAGATATCTTGGTAGGAAAGATTACACCAAAAGGCGAGAAGGAACTGACGCCAGAGGAAAAGTTGTTGCGCGCTATCTTTGGTGAGAAGGCGCGCGAGGTGCGTGATTCCTCGCTTCGTCTGCCGCATGGTGATGAGGGTAAGGTCATCGATGTGCGGGAGTTCACTCGCGATGACAACCGGGATATGAAGGCTGGGGTGGAGAAGATGGTCATCGTGAGCGTTGCGCAGCGTCGCAAGCTTATGGTCGGTGACAAGATGGCAGGACGCCACGGCAACAAGGGCGTCATATCAAGGATCGTTCCCGTCCAGGATATGCCTTACCTGCAGGATGGTAGACCCATAGAGGTCATCTTGAACCCGCTGGGCGTTCCTGGTCGTATGAATATCGGACAGGTGCTGGAGACACACCTTGGTTGGGCTGCTGAGCGTTTGGGATTCCGGGCAAGCTCACCTGTGTCTGATGGGGCCACGGAGGATGAGATCGCGGCAGAACTGGCGCGCGCGTGGTTGATCGATCGCGCCTGGCACGATTTAGAGGGGCAAACGTGGGATTGGCTCGACGAGCAGGATATCGACACGGAAACGTTCGTGGATGACGAGGAAGCGATGCTCTTCTATCTGGGCAATTTCTTGAGCGATCAGGATTTGTCCAACGAGAGAATCTCGGACGTACTTGCGGACAAGGTCGAGAGCCGACGCCTGTGGCTGCGTTATTGGCTGCAAAAGCGAGGATACGACGCGGATGATTTGATGGTCTATGAGAATAATGGCCTATCTGTGGGACAGAGAGAGGCTAAGGACGCGTTGGCCAGAGAAGTATGCCTGCGCTTTTGGTTGCAGGACGCGGGGGAAGATGTGAGCGATCTATCTTCCGAGGAGATGGACGCAAAGGCACTCGTCGTGAGCCGAGAGACGAATATGCCTCTGCCCACGACGGGCAAGATGATTCTCTATGATGGCAGGACGGGGCAGCCCTTTGATGAGCCAGTGACGGTGGGCTCCATCTACATGCTTAAGCTGGACCACTTGGTGGAGGACAAGGTTCACGCACGTTCTACCGGGCCTTATTCGCTTGTGACGCAGCAGCCGCTGGGTGGCAAGGCGCAGTTTGGTGGACAGCGCTTTGGCGAGATGGAGGTGTGGGCGCTGGAGGCCTATGGCGCTGCGCATACCCTGCAGGAGATGCTGACCATCAAGTCGGACGACGTGACAGGAAGGGTTAAGACGTACGAGTCCATCGTTAAGGGCCAGCCCATCACAGAGGTCGACATACCCGAGTCCTTCCGTGTATTGGTCAAGGAGCTTCAGGGGCTGGGGCTTTCTGTCGAGGTCTACAACAAAAAGGGAGAATCCTATCAGTTTGCTCGCGAGGATAGGACAGAGATGTTGCCCCGGTTGGGCTTTGGTCTTGGCTTTGGCCCATCGCTATGATCGTTGAGCTGCTGGAGTTCCGTGAGGGGGCCTCCCGCAGTTTTTGATGGGGGAGGGGGCTTATTGTGCTTTTACTACCGTCCAATCGCTTTTTTGACAGTGGCTGATGAGAATGATATAATTGTAAGTTGTTGATTGAGACGCCTTTATCTCGTAAATGGGGGAGCAGTAGTTTGCCGACGATTAACCAATTGGTTCGTAAGGGACGAGAACGTCCCAAGAAAAAGTCCAAGGCGCCAGCTCTGAGGTATCGCTACAACTCTTTGAAGGATGAGCGTGTGGAGCTGAGTGAGGGGGCGCCTCAATTGCGTGGCGTATGTACCCGTGTGGGCACGATTACGCCCAAGAAGCCGAACTCAGCCCTTCGCAAGATCGCCAGGGTTCGTCTATCGAATGGCATTGAGGTCACCGCGTATATTCCTGGCGAGGGGCACAATTTGCAGGAGCACTCGGTTGTTTTGGTGCGCGGAGGGCGCGTCAAGGATCTTCCCGGCGTGCGTTACCACATAGTGCGTGGTGTATTGGATGCTTCTGGAGTGGAGGATCGTCGCCAAGGGCGTTCTCAGTACGGCGCCAAGAAGCCAGAAGAGTAGGAGCGTTCTGCTAACACGATCGCTGGTTTGGGATAGTTTTTACTTAACCTCTCATAGCAGAGGTTAATTTTTTCGGCAATAGGGAATCTGGAGCCGGATTTTGGAGGGTAAAGAGGAATGCCAAGACGCTATCGGCCAGAGCGCAGAGATGTACCGCCTGATATCCGATATGGTAGCGAGTTGGTGGCCAGATTTGTCAACCGCGTGATGCAGCGGGGGAAAAAGAGTCTGGCGCGGTCCATTGTATATGACGCATTTGATATCATTGAGGAGCAGACGGGCAAAGATGCTCTGGAGGTGTTTGAGCAGGCCGTCAATAACGCAACGCCGAGATTGGAGGTCAAGCCCAGGCGTGTGGGCGGGGCCACATATCAGATTCCGGTGGAGGTCTCTTCGCATCGCGGAAGGGCGCTTGCGATGCGGTGGCTGGTGACATTGGCGGAGCGGCAGCCGCATAAAGATTTCGTGGAGAAGTTGGCGGCTGAGTTGATGGATGCGGCCAACAACACCGGTTCCGCCATCGCCAGGCGGGATGAGACACATCGTATGGCCGAGGCTAACAGGGCTTTTGCACACTATCGCTGGTAAAGGCTGATAGGGGCTGCCTCCGGCGATCGTGTGTTCTTCCGCTTTGTGTTCTGTTTCCCCTTGTCAGTAGGGAAGGATTGGAAGTCACGGTGACGGAGAGCAGTCGGCTAGATCGAACGCGAAACATTGGTATCATCGCCCATATCGACGCAGGCAAGACAACGACGACTGAGCGCTTTCTGTTCTATACGGGCCGAACGTATCGGCTGGGGAACGTCGACGAGGGGACGACGGTCACGGATTGGATGGAGCAGGAGCGCGAACGCGGCATCACCATCGCGTCAGCTGCCGTTACGTGTTTTTGGCGCGACAATCGCATTAACATTATAGATACCCCAGGACATATCGATTTCACTGCCGAGGTCCAGCGTAGCCTGCGCGTATTGGATGGGGGGGTTGTCATCTTTGATGGCGTCCGCGGCGTGGAGCCCCAGTCTGAAACGGTCTGGCGGCAAGCGAACCGCTTTGGCGTTCCGCGTATCTGTTTCATTAACAAAATGGATAGGGTGGGAGCCGACTTTTGGCGCTGTATCCAGATGATCGAGGAGCGGCTGGAAACTGCGCCTGTGGCGATACAGGTACCCATAGGAGCCGAGTCTTCCTTCGCTGGGGTGGTGGATCTGATCGAGCGTGAGGCCTTTGTCTACAGCGACGAACTCGGGCAAAGGCCTGAGAAACGTGAAATTCCCTTCACCTTGCAGGATATGGTGGAGGAGAAGCGCAGGGTCTTGGTAGAGAATATCGTGGAGACGGATGATTCCCTGCTCGCCAAGTACCTTGAGGGAGAGGAAATCAGCCCCAAGGATTTGCGCAGTGGACTGCGGAAGGCGACGTTGAGCGGGCAGATTGTTCCCGTTTTGTGTGGGTCGGCCTTGCGCAACAAGGGGATACAGCCGGTGCTGGACGCCATTGTGGATTATCTTCCCTCCCCCTTGGATGTTCCCCCAATCAAGGGGGTGCACCCCGAGACGGAAGAAGAGGTCGTGCGTTCTGCGAATCCGGAGGGGCCATTCGCCGCTTTAGTGTTCAAAATTGTTACGGACCCATTTGTCGGACGACTGGCTTATATGCGTGTCTATTCCGGCACCCTGGATTCTAATTCCTCAGTCTACAACTTTCCGAAAGAAAAGAAGGAGCGCATCGGGCGTCTCCTCCACATGTATGCCAATCATCGGGAGGAAATCGAGCAGGTCTCTGCAGGAGATATTGCGGCAGTGGAGGGGCTCAAGTTCACCTTTACGGGCGATACCCTGTGTGATCGAGAGCAGCCCATTTTGCTGGAGTCGATCAGTTTTCCGGAGCCCGTGATCTATGTGGCCATTGAGCCGCGAACCAGCGCCGATGAGAAGGAGCTACTAGACGCGCTGCGATCTCTTTCCTATGAGGACCCCACTTTCCAGTTCGAGGTTGATGAGAGCACGGGGCAGACCATCATATCTGGGATGGGGGAACTTCACCTGGAGATATTGGTGGAGCGCTTAATCCGCGAATTTAATGTGCAGGCTAAGGTGGGGCGCCCTCATGTGGCCTATCGTGAGACCATCACGAGGGCGGCGCGTGGCGAGGGAGAGTTCTCCATACAGCAGGGAGGCAGGAGCCAGTACGCAAGGGTCGTATTGGAGATTGAACCCTTGTCCAAGGGAGAGGGCACAACATTCGAGAACCAAGTGCCGCCAGAGGTTATGCCGTCAGCGTTCGTTGAGATCGTTGAGAGGGCCACTGAAGAGGCCCTGGCCGGGGGGGCATTAGCGGGCTATCCGCTCTTGGATATGAAGGTGGCCCTCGTTGATGGGGTCTTTGATGAGGATAGGGCTTCTGAGGCGGCCTTTCACAGCGCCACGGCGCGGGCCTTTCGCGATGCGCTCCAGGATGCTCGGCCCGTGCTTATGGAGCCGGTGATGGATGTGGAAGTCATCGTACCACAGGAGAGCACAGGAGACGTGATAGGCGATCTCAACGCCCGCCGCGGGGAGGTCGAGGGGATGAAGCCTATGGCTGGTGGGATGCAGGCCATTCGCGGCCACGTGGCGCTGTCCGAGATGTTTGGATATGCTACCGACTTGCGGTCTATGACCCAGGGGCGTGGATCGTTTACCATGGAGTTCGACTATTATGCGCCGGTGCCCGAGGCTGTGTCACGGCGGATCCTGGGTGGCCCTTTGTATGCTTCGTGATCCCTTTGGTCTGGATGTGAGGGAAACGCAAAAAGGCGACGGGGGCAGATTTGGCATATAGATAGTATATGGTATAATCAGGGCGTTTGACCTTTGAGCGGGTAATTATGAAGAACAGACGAGCGGTGAGAACGTGTTAGCGAGAGGAGGGCAGCATGGCGAAAGCAAAGTTTGAACGCACAAAGCCACATGCGAACATAGGCACCATCGGTCACGTAGACCATGGGAAGACGACGCTAGTGTCGGCGATCACCAAGGTATTGTCGATGGAGGGGTTGGC
>JAYENT010000018.1:0-25360 GCA_034722245.1 Chloroflexota bacterium | reverse complement strand
TTTCGACCACCTCAGGATGGGAACCTTCTCCACTCACAAGTATACTGAACCAGGCGGGATTCGCAAGTTCGTTATATCTTGCTCTGGATTGTTAAAGGACTTGACACAACTTAGGAAATCTTCGCGCCGGGCGTCGACCTGCGTCGACGCGTCTGGGCTGCATCCAAGGGTGTGCTTACGTTACTTATGCTTATTCAGGCTCTTCTTTCTGACAGCCTCAATGATTCTAACAGACTTTGCGTGCACCTGTGTCGAGGGGGTGCATCTCTCCCCCGCTTTGACATGCCACAATAAGCGTATTACGGTAGAAGTGCAGTGTCTCGTCTGTGTAGGAAGGGAACTTGTGAGCACTATCACGTTGAAATTGACCAGCATAGCCCATGGGGGAGAGGCCGTGGGCAGATACGAGGGGAAGGTTGTGTTCGTTCCCCTGACCATCCCGGGGGAGACAGTGCGCATCCAGTTGGTGGAGGAGCGAGAGCGATACGCGCGAGGCCAGTTGCTAGAGATTATAGAGCCGTCAGAACATCGCGTCTCCCCTCCCTGCGAGTATTTTGGCCTGTGCGGCGGCTGTCAGTGGCAACACATGGACTATGATCTGCAGTTGCGTCTCAAGCGGCAGATCGTTCGGGATCAGCTCCAGCACGTGGGAAAGCAGCACGATCCCTGCGTCCTTCCTACTGTGGGCATGAACAACCCCTGGGCCTACCGCAACCGAGTGCGCCTGCGCATGAATGAAAGAGGGAGCCTGGGATACTATGCGCTGCATACCCATGACGTGGTGCCTATCGACCGATGCTTCATCACCCATCCCCTTTTGGACGAGATGTGGGAGATGCTAGACGTCGAATTCGAGGGGCTGATCGACCTCTCCTTGCGCGCTGGTATTCACACGGCTGAGCGTATGGTCGTGCTGCGCGGGCGCAGCGAGACCCCGCCAGAGCTGATGTTGGAAATGCCCATTTCCTGTCTGTATTTACCCGAGCAAGGGGAACCTGTAGTAATGGCCGGCAGGAGTTACTATGTGGAGGGGCTGCGTGGTCGACCCTTTCAGATCTCTGGTCCCTCTTTTTTCCAGGTGAACACGCTGCAGATGGAGCGCCTCATCGACGTGGTAGAGGAGTATCTGGCGCTTGGTCCGGAGGAGGAGCTTCTGGACGCCTATTGTGGCGTGGGCGCTCTCGCCCTCTCTTTTTCCCACCAGGTTGCGCGGGTCACGGGCATCGAAAGCTCGCCATGGGCCGTGAATGATGCCGTGGCGAACGCCGTGGAGGACAATGTGAGATTCTATCAGGGTGACGTGGCGGACGTCCTGGCAGACACCGACATTTCCTGTAATGCGCTCGTGCTGGACCCACCCCGTGCCGGCTGCACGCGTGAGGCACTGGAGGCGCTCGCGCAGTGCGGCCCCCGTCGCATGGTCTATGTGTCGTGTAACCCCTCTGCCTTCGCACGCGACGTCCTACGCCTGAACCGGCTGGGGTACGAGCTCGTCGAGGTACAGCCTGTGGATATGTTTCCCCAGACGTATCATGTGGAATGTGTGGGGCTTTTGTGCCGCAAGGATAAGGGGTAAATTTGCCCACATGGCCGATTCGTGCTATACTTAATAACTAGTGATTGGTTTGTTGTTGGCGATGGAGGGGCTATGGCGCTAAGCAAGAGAGAAAAAGAAGCTGTGATGGACGAGTTTCAGCGGCACGGATCCGACACCGGCTCACCAGAAGTCCAGATTGCTCTTCTGACGAAACGTATCAACCGCCTGACGGATCATCTCAGAGATCATAAGCAGGATCAGCATTCTCGCCGAGGTCTACTCAAATTAGTGGGAAAGAGGCGCCGACATCTAAATTATCTTCTCGAAGAGGACGAGGAAAAGTACAGAGAGATGATAACGAAACTTGGGCTTCGCCGCTAAGTGGTTTGCAAGGTAACAACTCCGGTAACAGTGGCTATATGGGAAAAGGGCATATGTGACGCGGACCAGCATGTGCTCTTTTCTTCTGTTTAGATTTATTTTAGGAGCAGTTTTATTTAGGTTTTTCTAATTGGAGGGCGAGGAAGGGGCTTTGGCAGGAATTGGGGAATACACCTCATCAGGAGATGGGATGCATTCCCCAGTCCCTGAGAAGCCCGTCCCCGCTTCTCCATCTATATCATATTTTGTAGACGGAGAAAGGTTTAACATGTCAAAAGTACATGAGTACACGGCAAAACTTGGTGATGGTGACATCACGGTAGAGACGGGCAAGCTGGCCCAACAGGCGGGCGGCGCGGTGACGGTACGGCAGGGAGATACGATGGTCCTTGTGACGGCCACCGCAGATGAACCCCGAGAAGGGATGGACTTTTTCCCCCTCAGGGTGGATCTGGAAGAGCGTGATTACGCCGTGGGCCAGATCCCTGGTGGTTTTTTCAAGCGCGAGGGGCGCCCCTCTTCGCAGAGCATCGTATTGTGTCGCACGATTGATCGCCCCCTGCGGGCGCTTTTCCCCGACAATTTCCGCAACGATGTACAGATCATTGTCACCCCCCTCTCGTTGGACGGAGAGCATCCCTTTGATGTCCTCTCGATCATTGGCGCCTCGGCTGCGTTGACCATATCCGATATTCCCTTCCCCGGCCCTGTCGGCGCCGTGCGTGTCGGCTGCGTCGAACGCGACTTGGTGGTGAACCCCACAGAGGATCAGATGAATGTGAGTTCCCTGGATCTACTGGTGGCGGGCACGGCCGACTCGGTGCTCATGATCGAGGCTGGGGCCGATGAGGTATCGGAAGAGCTCATGGCCGAGGCCATCGCCTTGGCTCATAGAGAGATACAGGGCGTCATCGCCATGCAGGAACGCATGGGCGAGGAGATCGGCAAGGAAAAGTTCTCCGGCGTATACGCCGAATTGGATGCCGGGGTTATGAAAAAGGTGGAGGATCTCGTCGAGGAGCCGTTGGCCGAAATTGTGGCACGAGGTCTTTCGCGAGAGGAGCGGGACAAGGAACAGGATGCCCTTCTCGAACGCATGTTGGAGCAGCTTGGTGAGGACATCGACGCAGATGCAGCCGAAGAGGCCTTTGATAAGGTCTTGAAAGGCGTTATGAGAAAGCATTTGCTTGAGACGGGGAAGCGCATCGATGGTCGAGCCGTGAATGAAATTCGACCCTTGAGCGTTGAGGCAGGGCTCTTGCCCCGCGCCCATGGCTCCGCGCTTTTTTCCCGTGGTGAGACGCAGGTGCTCAGTGCGGTTACCCTGGGGTCGGCTTCCGACGAGCAGATGCTGGACGGTATTCCGGGCGAGCTCAGCGGCCAGGAATCCAAGCGGTATATGCACCATTACAATTTCCCTCCCTATTCGACGGGAGAAACGGCTCCCTTGCGGAGCCCTGGACGGCGCGAGATCGGACACGGCGCGCTGGCCGAGCGGGCCATCGAGCCGCTGCTTCCCAGCGAAGAGGAATTTCCTTACACCATCCGTACGGTCTCAGAAGTGCTTTCCAGCAATGGTTCCACCTCCATGGCCAGCGCGTGCGCCAGCAGCCTGGCGCTGTTCGACGCAGGTGTGCCTATGAAGGATGCCGTGGCCGGGATCGCCATGGGCTTGATCTCAGAGGGCGATCGATACGCTGTCCTGACGGATATCCAGGGCCTGGAGGACTTTCAGGGGGACATGGACTTTAAGGTCACGGGGACAAAGAACGGCATCACGGCCATCCAAGTGGATATCAAAATCTCGGGATTGCGTCAAGAGATCATTGGCGAGGCCCTACAGGGGGCACGGGAGGCGCGTCTCAAGATCCTGGACGTGATGAATGCTTGTCTGCCCCGGCCCCGCGAGGAGCTTGCCCCCCATGCTCCGCGTATTGAGACAGTTCGAATTCCCGAGGAAAAGATCGGCAAGCTCATTGGCCCGGGTGGCAAGACGATTCGTAGCATCATTGAGGAAACTGGCGTGGCCATTGACGTGGACGATGATGGCACCGTGCACGTATCTTCCAGCGATGGGGCGGCCACAGAGCGGGCGTTGGCGCGTATAGAAGAGCTAACTGCCGAGGCGGAAATGGGCCGCATCTACAATGGCAGAGTCGTGCGCGTCGAGCCCTATGGCGCCTTTGTAGAGTTCCTGCCCGGCCAGGATGGGCTTGTGCACATCTCGCAGTTGGCCGATTATCGCGTTCCCAGCGTCGAGGACGTGGTGCAAGTGGGGGACGAGGTGATGGTCATGGTCATCGACATCGCGCGGGACGGGAAGGTCAAGCTGTCCCGGCAGGCGGTCCTAGAAGGATGGACGGTTCAGGAGGCGCGTCGGCGTGATCGAACTCTCAGCGAGGAGCCCGGTGAGCGCAGAAGCAGTTCCAGGGGCCGCAGCAGACGGCGCTAGATGAGGTATCCCAGAGGCATGTGCTCTCTTCTCATCCAGGAGGGATGACGTGCCTCATGCTTTTTGCATACACTTTTGGCTGCCCCGAAAAAGGGCAGCCAAAAGAGAATATAGTAATCCTTATCCACTCAGAGACCTTCTCTCAGTGGATCCATATACGATAGCCTCGCATGGATACCAGAATGAGTGAAAAAGAATTGCCAGTCAAATCTTGGTTACGTGAACTCGTAGAATCCGTACTGCCTGCCCTTGTCATCGTCCTGGTGATCAACGTGTTCCTGGCACAAGCCACACGGGTGGAGGGGCAGAGTATGGAGCCTAACTTGCACAATAACCAGCGGCTGATCATAGAGAAGGTAACGTATCGTTTCAACAAGCCGGAGCATGGCGATATCGTCGTGCTACATCCGCCCCAGCAGTCGGGGGAGCCCTTGATCAAGCGCGTGATAGGCGTGCCAGGGGAGACATTAGAGATTCATGATGGACAGGTATATATCGACGGTCAGGTGATCGACGAGCCCTATCTTGATCAGCCCACGTGGGGAACGTTCGGTCCGATTCTCGTTCCGGAGGGACACGTGTTTGTCATGGGCGACAATCGGCGCGCAAGCAACGATTCACGCGCCTTTGGCGTGGTAGCTTTTGAGGACATCATCGGCAGGGCGTGGGTGCGGTACTGGCCTCTCTCAGAGATCGGCACTGTGCCAGCCCCCTGATGGAGGGCTGCGACCTCCTGTCCCCTGGCTGGTTAGGGTGACGCTGGTCTGAGAGGAGAGAGATGCTGGAGGGCTATTTCGTCGTCAACTTTCACGAGCATCCCCAGGACGACTTACTCACCAAGAATCGTGAAATGGGGATTGACATGTCTGTGCTGCTCTCCGTGGGGCCTGAGGCCCTGGGCAAAGCGGTAGAGATGGCGCGTGCGCACCCCCAGAGGTTCGTCCCCTTTTACTGGGTTGACAATACCCGCGATCTAACCCGTGAACCCGAGCGCCTGCGTCAGGCGGTGAAAGAGGATGGCATCCGCGGCATCAAGTTCCAGCCCATGGATCAGCATTGGTCCCCCGACGATGAGCGGCTCTATCCCATCTATGAGGTCTGTGCCGAATTGGGCCTCGTATGCACGTGGCATGCGGGGGTGGTCAAGCTACCCTTCAAGTACGAGCTGGGCGTGCCCATGCTTGCGCGCTACACGGACCCCTTGGGCATCGACCAGGTGGCCTTTGATTTCCCGACGCTTCCCCTGTGCATCGCCCATATGGGGGGCAACTACCATTATAAAGCGCTGATTCTGGCTGAAAAACACGAGAACGTCTATCTGGACACGGCGTTCCTGCACTTTTTCTGCTCCCACATGATGCCCCACGTCTCGCCCGCCGAGCTCATCTCCCACGCCGTGCGCCATGCCGGTGCGGAGAAGGTGCTCTACGGCAGCGAGGGCGTCTGGCCCCAAACCGTGCTGACCCTCGATCTTTCCGAGGAGGAGAAACGCGATATCCTGGGGGGCAACGCCCTCAGGCTATTGGGGATAGAGCGCCCCAGCGTCTAGGGCAGCTTGCTGGAAAAGGACGCTGTTTTGGCCGGGACCATCATGACGGCTCCCGTTGACGCGAAATCTCGCTGGCGTATATAATCGGGGCCGCTGGAAAAAGAAAGGCGTCTTTAGTGGCAAGGAGAGAATACGATGGCTTATGAGAAAAAGTCCTATTTGCAGCATACCGCGGTTTATGTGAAGGATATCAACTGGCACATTCGCTTCTTTGAGGAGGCCTTGGGCATGCCCGTGGATAGAGCACAGGGCCCCGAGGACAATCCCGAACAGGTGTGGACGGTGGGGGGCGTGCAGCTAGTTTCAGCCCCCGACTTTGAGGGACCTGAGGGGCGCATGGCCCACCTGGGCATCGTGACCGAGGATCTGGACGCGGCCCTGAAAGAGGTCTACAAGTGGGGCGCCGAGGAGATGCCTCAGGGGCACAACTGGTTCACCCTGCCCGGCGGCCTGGCCATCGAGCTTATGCAGGAAGAGGGATAGGACCCCCCGGATTGACGCGCCCCAAGGAAGGTCTCCTTGGGGTGCCTTTGCCCACCAGAGGCATCCCTCGCGCGATCAACGTCCCCCTCTACTCTACCAGGTCGTCGAATACGTCCACCATCCAACCGATCTGACGGGTAGGGCAGGGGGCGTTCTGAGCCTCTTTCAAGACCTGCCTCGCCTCGCTGAGGAGCACAAAGTAGCTCAGGCGACCTTGCGTGCGCTGATCGGTGTGGGCTGCCGTGATCACGCCGACCAGCCGCCCCGTCGCATCGAGCACAGCGCCGCCGCTGCTCCCAGGAAGTAGTTCCGAATCCGTCTTGCCCAAGTGGAGACCATCCCGGGAAGAGAAGCCGGCCATAGAACCCCGCGTGAGGGTGAGCGTATCTCCTCCCAGGGACGGATACCCCAGTCCCATAAGCGTCTGCCCAAGATCGAGGTGGTCGGAGTTCCCTAGGGGCACGCAAGGAAACGACTGTCCCGCCACGCTTTTCCCCGCGCTGTCCCAGCGGATACGCAGCACTGCCAGGTCTCTTTTCTTATCCCAGGCCGTGAGGCAAGCGATGTACCACATGGAGGGCGATTTGTGCACGTCCTCCGTCAGTCCCACAAAAGCCAGGCCCTCCCTGTTGGCCAGGATGCCACCCGCCTCCTTGGTCATCACGTGGTAGTTGGTGATGACCAAGCCCTCGGAGGCGATAACGCTCCCCGACCCACGCGAGATGTCCTGAAAGATAGGATCGGGCACGATGATCAGCGCCGTGGCCCGCTCGGCCTGTCGAAGCAGGTCAGAGGTGGTGCTTGGGGAGGGGGAGGCGACCTTTACAGCCGCCGTCTCATCGTCGGAAAGCCGCTGCAGCGTTTCCATGGGCACCTGCCCATCGAACAGGCCAAGGGGACGCGGGTACAACGTGGCCAGGATGAGCGCGCCTACGATCAGGTTGGCGATCACGTAGCCAGCGATCAGCTTTCTTCCCGTCTCTCTGTCCATCCCCGCTGCAAAAAGCCCCGTCACCACGCGACTTACGTTCCGGGTAAAGGTCGCTTGAGGGCTCCTTTCCAGCCGCTCTGAAGCGGTATCGGGAGAAAGCCCCTCCCTTTCATCCCTGAGTTCCCGTGATGCTTCCAGCCTTTCCTCGAGTGCTTTGTGCAGGCGCCTTGCTTCGCGACTTGCCGGGCGCACGCCCAGCACCTGGCGCACCAGAGGCAGCGCCTCTTGGGAATCGCGGCAGGCCTTGGCCTTACCCAGCAGCGCACGGGGATGACCCGGAGCGCGCTCCAGCACCGCGTCAAAGTACCCCTCGGCCTGGCGCCAGTAGCCCAGATCCAATCCCATGTCCCCAAGTTCCAGGAATTCCGCTATCGACCTTTCGCCGTCTCTCATATTCATCCATGCACCACCACAACATGGCGCCGTCTTTCGGGCAGCGCCGCGCATTGATCACTGAGACCGACGGGCAACTTGGCTATACCATGACCCGGCGCCCTTCGGCCCAAAGCACGATAAGATTCCTACAAAGCAAGGCCTCAATACACGGGGCGTATGACGTCAAATTGGCGCAGGATGGGGTCATCCAGGCGCACCATGTGCTCCCGCATGCGATCCAGGAGCTCGTTCTGAAGCGCCTCGGTCTCGGGTATATCGATGAGGTTACGCATCTCCCAGGGGTCGGCCACCATGTCGTACAGTTCCCCGATGTCCGAGACGTTGTACACCAGCTTGTGAGTACGGGTGCGTATCATGCGCTGTGGGAAGGGGAATATCTGCGACTGGAATGCGGTATAGATGCTGTCCCGTCCCGTGGGGGACTGTCGCCCCAGGACGTTGTCCAGTATGCTCTGGCTGTCGGGCACGTCTGGCGGCCTCACCCCCGCCATCTCCAGAAAGGTGGGGTAGAGATCGTGCAGGTAGACGAACTCGTCGCAGACGCTGCCTGGCGTCTCGCAATCGGGATGAGCGACCACCATGGGCAGGTGATAACACTCCTCATAGGTGAATGGCCCCTTTTCGATGAGGCGATGTGCGCCCATCATGTCCCCGTGATCGGTGGCAAAGATGATCAGCGTATCCTCTTCAAGGCCCAAATCGCGCAGTGCGTCCAGCATGCGCCCCACCAGATCGTCGATCATGGTCACATAGCCCCAGTAGCGGGCCACGATCTCGCGCCAGCTCTCCCAGCCCCCACTGGAGAGGCCCCAGTAGCGCTCGTAGAGCTCCTGCACGCGAGGCTTGCGTGCCCAGGTCTCGGTGAAGCTGGGCTCCTGGGGGATATCTTTGGGGTCGTACATGGAGTAATAGGGCTCGGGCACGAAGCAGGGTGTGTGCGGTCCCCAAAAGTTGGCCCACAGGAAAAAGGGCTTGTCGTCCTCGCTAAACTGCCGCATGAGGTCGATGGCGAACTCGCTCATCATATACTCGAAGGAGCTCTCCACGGGGCCCGACTGCAGGGCGTACATCTCTTGCTGCTGTTTGCCCGGGTTGTCCCCGTAAAAGGCCTCCAGCACCTTGGGGGGTTCAAGCCCACGGTCCTCCAGGTATTCCTTGTAGTGAGGCGGCCGGCTGCCGCGCTGCATGTAGCGCAGGCCCTCGATCAGCCCGTCGGTAGGTGGATACCCATAACCGGGGAAATCCTTTCCCTCGAATCCATACTCGCTGGGGACCTTTGCCTCGTCCACGTGCCATTTGCCCGCATGGCCCAGATTATAACCGGCGGCCCCCAGTTCAGTGGCCAGGTTGGGAATGGCGGGATTCAGAATCTGATTGTTCACACGGACGTGATTCTTGTGGGGATAGCGTCCGGTAAAGAGGGCCGCACGCGACGGAGAGCATGGGCTGGTGGCCGTGTATGCCGCGTCAAAGCGCACACCCTTCTCGGCCAACCCATCGATGTGCGGCGTGCGGCAGGTGGCCGCGCCATAACAACCCAATGTATCGCGACGCTGCTGATCGGTCATGATGAGGAGGATGTTCTTTCGCTGGCTGTCCTCTGCCATGGAGTCGCTCCTTCTTGTATTCCGTGTCGTTAATTCGTCTCTATCATAGATCAACGGCCACATCGGAGCAACCCCATGGCGCTTGATCTTAGCCTCACACGGTGAAATCGGGCGCTAGCAACGCCAGGGCGTAATCGAGTTCCTGAGAATCGACGGCGTCCAGTTCGGTGATGCCCTCATTGCGCACAAAGGCCGTGCTGATGACGCCGCGGCGTACGAGGACGTGCTTGCGCGCGCCGGCGGGCATGCCCCGCCAGATGCGCATATAGGCGGCGTGGCGATTGTGCAGTTCACGCGCCTTCTCCCTCTCGCCCTCGTGCCACAGGTTCCAGACCTGTACCACGATGTCGGTCACCGGGGCGCCGGGGAAGCAGCCGCTGATGCCCCGCTGCATTTCTGAGATGAGCCAGGAGCCCCCGCCGCCAGAGAAGACGCCGCGCATGTCGTCGCCGCAGATATCGAGGATCTCCTGGCAGGAGTTGGTCTGGGGCGGCTTTTCCTCCTTGACGTACTCGACCAGGGGGATATCGCGGCAGAGCCGCACGATGGTCTCCGCCGGCAGCCCGGCCCAGGGCGAGCCCTGATTCTGGATGAAGACGGGCAACGCGGCAGCCTCGGCGATCTCCTCATAGTAGGTTCGGATGAGATCATATTTGCCGGCGTCGAATCCCCGGGGCAACATGGCGATGACGCCGTCGGCCCCGCATTCGGCGGCGCGTTCCGCGTAGGACACGGCCTCCGGGCGGCACTGGGCCGAGACGCCGATGAGGACGGGCACCCGTCCCTCGGCAGCATCCACCACCACCCGGGTGCCGCGCAGGCGCTCCTCGTGGGAGAGGTGGGTGAACTCGCTGTATCCCACCGGCCACACCACCCCGTGGGCGCCTGCCCGCACGATCCAATCGGCGTGCTGAGCCAGCTCGTCGAATAGAAGGGTGCCCCGCTCATCGAAAGGCGAGGCGGCGATGGAAAAGATACCGCGCCAGCCGTCCTTCATGGTGTCCTCCCTCCTTGGTTGCAGTCGATTTCTAACAAGCCTCCAGGTCTGCGCGTGCCGCTTCCCAGAGCGCGTCCAAATCCAGCGGCTCGCCCTGGCGACGAGACATGATCTCGGCGGCTAGGCTTTCGTTCTCCGCCACCCATGCTTGCCAATGTGCCAGTCGTTCTTCAACTTGTTCCTGCTGCAGCCGCTCGTAATCGGCAAGGCTGACAAGCGCCGCTTTGGGCTCGCCGCGAGAGGTTAGGATGATCCTCTCTCTACCATAGGCGACGCGATTGACCAGCTTGGAAATATCTCTTTTCACCCGCCCTATGGCAACTCTTATAGTACTCATCTTTCCCTCTCCTATCGTCCGGATTGCATTATACTGATTGTCAGTATAGTCCTACCCTACCGGCCCGACAATTCCTGGGAGTGCGCGCAAAATCTGTTGGAATGACCATGCACATCGGCAAGAAGGAACTGACAAGGCAGGAGTGGCATGAGCGCAGCCTTGGACGTCGTCCGGATGCGTCGACGCAGGTCGACGCCCGGCGCGAAGCGCCTCAGCGCTTGACTTCAGTCAGCGCCCCGGTAGTGCATGGACTAAAGTCTCATTTGCACAGGCCTTACGGCCAATCGTCCGCCTGCGCGGACGAGGAATGGCTAATGATTTACAACATTTGCGCACACCCATTCCGGCCCCACGCCAAATCTTTCTTTCAGCGTGGAGATTCTTCCTACCAGGCCTCCACGGGCAGCGAACTCAGCGGGCGCTCCAGGGCGGCCAGCTTGTCCTCGTCCAAGGTCATACCCACGCCAGGCCCTTGGGGAACCAGGAGATAGCCGTTCTCGTACTGCACGCGGTCCACCACCACGTCGTCCTCATAGAGCAGGCCACCGGTCATGTCGGAGGGGTAGTCCAGGTTCTCCAGCACGGCGCCAAACATGGCCTGGGCCGCCACGCCGATGGAAAGCTCCTGCGTGGTGCCCACCAGGCAGGAGATGCCCGCCGACTGGGCGATCTGCGCGATACGCAGCGCGTTGGTAAAGCCACCGGCCCCGGCCAGGCTCACGTTGTAGATGTCCACCCAGCGGTTCTGGGCGAAATCCATGGCCTGCTGGGTGGAACTGATATGCTCGCTGATGGGCAGATCGGTGCGCACGCGGACCTCGTACTGCCCCTCAGGGTCGCGTCGGTCGCATACGGACTCGGCCAGCATGGGCTCGTAGGGACGCAGTCGGCGCAGCACGTCCAGGCTCTTTTTCCAGGGCAGTCGCCCGCTCAGGTCCAGCGACTTGAGGACGAATTCGTCGCCCCAGCGGTCGCGCACGGCCCTCAGAAAGGCCTCATCGGCCTCCACGTTGCCGCCGCAGTAGAGACGGAACATGTCCTGGCCCTCGTTCATGCGGCGCTCCACGCGGGCCACGTTCGCCTCCACCTCGTCCATGTCGAACATGCGAAAGATGGGGTAGCACACGCGGATCCTGTCGCGGTAGCCCCCGCCCAGTACCTCGGCGATGGACTGGTCCTTGGCCTTGCCCACCAGGTCAAAGATGGCGATCTCGATCCCCTCCCGCAGGGGGCCGCCCCCAGGAAAGCGCGTCCGGGCCGCCCGCGTCAGGGGGCCATAGTCCAGAGGATCCTCTCCCTCCAGAAAGTAGAGGATGCTCTCTCGCAGGTCTTCCAGATCGAAGCGGTAATTGCCGTGGCCCAGGTCGGACATCTCCCCCAGGCCCACGAGCCCCTCGTCAGTGTGCAGTTGCACGATGACGTGGGGCGAGGCGATGCCCGTCTCCCGCCGGGAGTATACGGGGGTCAGCGTGACGTCGGTGATTTGCATGATGGTCTCCTTGTCGGCCCATTTATGTTAGCAAACCCATTCTAACTGGGGCAAAGTGGGGACGTCAAGGAGATGTGGATCTGGATGGAGACGACGGAATGGAGAGAGACAAATTACCAGCGAAGTAAGCCCGGCGATTTCGCCATCGGGCTTACTTCGCGGTTAATGACGCCCGGGAAGTTGCTTCGGTTAATTCCCAAAGCCTGCTACTACACTCTGTGAGGACCCGTCGCTTGGCCAGTCGACAATAATGCTTATCTATGTCTATACCGATACCTTTGCGTCCAAGATTGACAGCAGCTACAAGTGTTGTACCACTGCCCACAAAGGGATCTAATACCGTGTCGCCCACATAGCTGAATAACTTTATACAGCGCATCGGTAACTCAACCGGGAATGGTGCCGGATGGTGTACTTTCTTCGCGCTTTCGCCTGAGAATGTCCATAGTCCGTTAGTCCATTGAATAAACTCGTCTTTCTTTATAGTTGATTCCTTGGAACCAGATAGCTTTTTCCACCGTTTCTTACAGAATACGAGAATAAGTTCCACCGGTGCGATCACGTAAGGTGCGGAAGCACTGCGCCATGATCCCCAGGCTGTTCGCCTGGAGATATTGCCCTCGTTCCACACTATTGTAGAGCGGTATCGAAAGCCTATCCTCTTAGCCAATATGGTAAAATCAGCTCCAACGCTCCGTAACCCGCCCTTGTTCTTATCGAGGGGGACGTTCAAGCAGAGGCGGCCATCATCCTTGAGCCATTCGTAGCACCTCGTGAGCCACTTTTTGTTGAATTCCATATAGTTTTCATAGGACATATCATCGGCGTGGGAGTTATACTCGATATCGAGATTGTAAGGAGGAGATGTGACGATGAGATCGATGCTGCCGGGCGCCACGCTGTCCGTTGTGAGTGTATCAGCGCAGATGATCTTTACTTTCCCCTGTTCCCAGAAGTTCATATCCTTCTCTCAATTCTGTCCAGGGTAACAATGGACTGAGCTTTGATAACTGACACGGTCGGAGCCCTAGTAAACTGAAGTTCTTGCAACTTTCCCATAAGATCGTCGAAATCGGCCTCAGTTGCGACCACTACGCTGTCAATTCCAATAACGTCGCCATTTTGGATTTTCCTTTTCACGCTGGCGGCCTCATGGGCATCCAAAGTTATCAGGTGGATTTGGGCTCTGCGGTGAACATATTTCAGAGCAATGGCTTCGAGATCTGCTTGCTTGTAACGTTCCCTTAGGCTCGTCTTAGCACTCAGCGCGATGGGCCCCAGGCGGTCAGTATAGAGTAACAAATCATAATCCACATTGGGAACGAAGGCGGCCCGGGCCTGTATATATAACGGCAAAAGTTTCCATCGAATGAGGGCCGTTGCAAGTAGATACTCGAAAATCAATCCATTGAGTGCGTTGCTGGTCTCAGCGCTCGTTTGGTATTTCTCCCAACAATAACCTACGTATTCAGAGGGGCGATCGCACTCGATGGCAAAGATGTCTGGAAAGAGTCGCTCAAATACCTTCACGGCTCTTCCACCACTTGTTCTAGCTATGCCAAAATCTTGTAAGTAGCTGCTCATAAACGCTCCGAGCGAGTTGCGAATCTCACACGGATTCAGTCCGCGAGGGGTTCATGTGCAATCCCTTGCCAGCCAGACTCTGATATCACTATCATATACGGTGTTCTCTTGGAAGGCAAAGGCAAGTATCCAATGGATCGCGCTCAAGCAGGCTTCTATCCACTTTCTACATGCTTTTGCTTCAATCCTCTGGAATTCTATTCAGAAATCCTCTCTAAAGAGTTTTGCTAGATGGTACGTGCTCTCACGCCCACGGAAACGCAAACGTGGGCTGGTTCGCGTAGCGCGCCATCTTCAGCACCAGGCGACGGCCCGCGCCGGGCGCCAGGCGCACGGAGAAGGCGCTGTCGTCCACCGGCACCACCTGGTCGCCGACTTTTATCTCCTCGATCTGGTGCTCGGCGTAGGCGCCGCCCTGTACCACCACCGTCCGCTCCTGTACCTGGTTCACGTTCACCAGGGTGAGGGCCATCTCGTCGGCGGTCATCTCATCCACTAGCGCACCCACGTCGTCGGGCATGCCCGCGCGGCGTTTTTGGGGATCGAAATAGCGCACCCGGCAGTGCAGCGGGAAGCCTGCCCGTCCCGTGGGAAGCCCGCCCAGCATCAGTTTGACCAGGGTGCCCACTGTGGCCGGGTTGTAGGGGTTGGGATTGTCCGACAGGCGGGTGTCCGGCGTGGCGGTGTCCTCGTACACGCCCTCCTTCACCTTGCGGCGGATGTCCACCAGGTCCTGCTGCATGGACTCGACGGGGTAGTCTGGTTCCTCCCCCTTCAGATAGGCGATCCAGCCTCCCATGGGCAGCCGTTCCAGGTCCGCATCGTCCATGGACCAGTAGTAGACCTCCAGGGCCCCTGGCGAAAATCTCTCCGGCATGTAGTGGTACCATCCCTCGTCGCCATACATGTGGGGGTACATCATCTGCCCGTCGATCTCTTTTCCATTGGCGTTGACGGCCTCCAGCACGCCGCGCCAGACGTCCACGTAGCGCTGATCGCCCGTCATCAACAGGGCGTTACCAAAGCCATAGGGCGGGTGATAGCCGACGGCCGTGTTGCGGTGGGCCAACTCGCCCGTCTGGGGCACCTCGACGCTGAATCCCCAGCCGTAGACGCCGCCGTACCACTTGCCGTCGCAGGCCCCGCCGATGGTGCCGTCCAGCCCCACGTTGGAGGGGATGATGCCGCCGTTGGCCTCGGTGCGCTCGATCCAGGCGTCGGCGTATTCCAGCAGCCAGTCCTTGTACTTGGCCTCGCCGGTCAGGGCGTAGGCGTTAAAGGCCAGGCTGGTAGCTCCCAGGTTCAGGGGGCTGTCGCCTACCACGTCGTTATAGTCTTTGAAATGGGCCACTATCTCCTCATAGTTGCGCTCGCCATGGAGCAGGTCAAAGCGCGTGGCCTCAAAGGGGTCGCCCGCCCAGTCCAGCCCCGTGGTCTTGCGCATGAGGGGCCCTCGGCTGCCGTTGAACATGCTGCGCATGAGCCTGTGTTCCGGATCATAGTTGGGCGCGTCGGGATCCTCGCCCGTGTAGAAGGCGGCGTAGCGCTTCACTCGCTTTTGGAAATCCGGGTCGCGGGGGTCCGACAGGCCCTGCAGGTTGAAGACGGACATGGATTCGCCATTATGCAGCCAGTCGAACATGACGGGGAACTCTTTGTAGTACATGCCGTCGCGGGCAAAGGGCACTTCCTCCGTCTTGGCCTCCGTGTACTGCTGCAGGTGTCCCTCCCAGGCCAACTTGTACATGTCCAAAATCTTGTCCGCACCGCCCAGGGCATGGAGGGTGGGCCAGTGGGCCAGATTCTCGATGGCGTCGTCGGCCCCATCGTCGCCGCCCCAGCGGGGCACGCAGAGCAAATAGCCCCGATGATCGAAATAGTGATCGAAAAAAACCTCGCACGCCTGGCTATTGGCGCGTAACAGTTCCCGCTCCAGGAGCGCCCAGTGCGGCGGCGCCATGGGCGTGTCCAGGGTGAGGGTGGTCTCGTGAGATGCCATGTTGTACCTCCTTATCAACAGAGAATGAGAAGATGGGATGTTTCGCAATCTTTTGTCCGCCTCGCCTGGGCCTAAAGACCGCAGGCTAAGGCCACGAAGCCCCTTCGGGGCTGATCCAGCCCTGGGCGTTGGGAGACCGCAAAGGTCTTTCTACTCCAGTTCATCTTCCATCTTGTACCAGTTGCCCTCGATGTAGGGGAAGGTTTCCTCCAGATCCTCGCGCAGTTCGACGCCCAGGCCCGGCTTGTCGGGCACGTCCAGATAGCCGTCCTTCACCACCAGGGGCTCCACAAAGAGGCCTTCCTTCAAGGGATTGGGCGTCATGTTCGATTCCAGCAGCAGGCGATTGGGGATGGCGGCCATAAGGTGGGCGTTGGCGATGGTCACCAGGCCCCCCTGCCAGTTATGGGTACAGCATAACCTGTTCCGTTGGTGGGCCATGCGGGCCATATGCCAGGCCTCTGTCATGCCCGCGTCGTCGCAGGCATGCTGCACGATGTCATAAGCGCCCCGGTCGACCCACTCGGCGAGGGCGCCCCGGTTCTCGCGGCCCTCGCCCCCCGAGACCATCACCGTGGGCAGGGCCTCCTTGATGCGCAAATAGTTGTCGATGGCGTCCTCGCCCCAGCGGTCCGTGGGCTCCTCGAACCACAGGAAGCCCAGTTCCTCCAGCGTGGGCGCGATCTCCAGACACTGCTCCACCGACCAGCGGCAGTTCGCCTCCTGGATCAGATCGAAATCGGGGCCCACGGCCTCGCGCATCTTCTCCAGATACGGAATGTACTCGTCCATGGTGATACCCTCTTCATTAAAGCCGGCGCCCATGCGAAATTTGAAGGCCGTGTAGCCGTTCTCCTTGTGGCGCACGGCCTTTTCGATCAGGCTCTCGGGCCCGTCATAGGGCGAGTCCTCTCGCCAACTAAACTCCCCGCCGCTGGCGTACACGCGCAGGTGCGTCTCGGGTTCCGTGTCGGTGGCCAATAGCTCATACACGGGTAGGCCCTTGACCTTGCCGATGATGTCCCACAGGGCCGTGTCGATGCCCGCCCACACGCCCAGGGCGCCGTGGCCGCACTTGCCACCGGAGAGATGTTCCACGTCAAAGGGGTTCTTGCCCATCAAAAAGGGCTTGATCACCTCTTCGGCGTAGCGCTTCATGCGCGCCGGGCCCCGGTAACGGCTCGCCCCGCCGATGCCCACGATCCCGGCATCGGTAAAGACCTTGACCACCACCGTCGTCGTCTTCCAGATGATAAAGTGGGCGTCGCTGTCGGGCCAGCGCTCCTCCGGTTTGAGACGATACGACAGGGGGATGACCTGCAGATCCGTGATCTCGATATCCTCCCGCTCCACGCCGTCCAGGGGATGCAGACGCTGTTTCCCGGCCGGCCAGGGGGCGTTCGATGCTGAACTGCTCATGGTTTTGTTCTCCTTAATATCTGCTCTGATGTCGCGCTATCGTTTGGGGGCCCGCAATTTTGCCAGGCACAGGGGGCGCTAACCTCTCAAATCTTTCTACGATCTCTCCTGCTCTGCACAGTGGCGCAGTGCCTTGATGTAGCCTATGCCGTACCCCGGGCCGGCGCCCTTGGCATAGTCGCCAGCGAACCGGGGTGTGTGATCGTAGATCACCGTCCCCGCATAGTCCACGTCCACCAGGGTCTTCATCACCTCCAGCATATCCATGTAACCATTGTCCAAAAAGGTCTCCTTGAACTCGGGGAGGGGCGAGCTGACGTTGCGGAAATGGACGATGAGGATGCGGTCGTCCGCCTGGAACTCCCGGATACCTGCCAGCACGTCGCCAAAGTCCTCGCCGCCCTCCAGCCAGCAGCCGGTGCAGAACTCCATGCCCAGGTTGGGGCTATCGGCGATCTCAAAGGCCTTGCGATAGGCCTCGGCGCTGCGGATCAGGCAGGGGATGCCGCCCAGGCTCTCCGCCGGAGGGTCGTTGGGATGCAGGGCCAGGCGCACGCCGGATTCCTCGGCCACAGGGATGATGCGCTCCATGAAATAGCGAAAGTTGTCCCATAGTTCCTCTTCCGTGTAGCGGCGGCCATGGGTGTTGGGGCGCTGCTGCATCTCCTCCAGATCCACATGCCGCGTCTTGGCGCCGCGGGTCTCGCTGGGCTCGGAGCTCCACACCCGGTCGGGCTCCCAGGTAAAGGTGGTTACGCCAATGCCCGCCTGGCCCAGGTTGCGCACAAAGTCCTGAAAGGCGGCGATGTCCTCGTCCCGTCCCGGAAGGGCCAGGTGGATTCTGTCCGATTTGCCCACATCCATATTACCCACGTTGTAGAGGGTGAGTCCGACCTCCTCCACCTTTTCTCGCAAGTTGGAGAGAAAATCGGCGTCTCGCTGGTGGGCGCCCACCCAGGCATACACGCAATCGCAGCCCAATTGTCGGGCGAAGGCCAGTTCGTCGGGCTTGGCCTCGGGGGAGATGTGCATGGAAAGCTTGAGGGGGGCTTTTTTCACTGTGTCTCGTTCGGTCATGGCATTCTCCTTGTTCGTGTCAGCACTTGACCCTATTGTGCCACGCCGCTGCAAAGAACTCAAGTGACCGCCATGGGGAAATTTCGGTTGTTGGGACACTTTATCTATTGAACGGGATGAACGATCCGTGATAGTGGGAAGGTTCCGTCAATCTCGGAAGTCGATCATGTCCATGCGCGTCAGCACCGCCTGGCGCCGTGTGCCGGGGCCGTTGACCAGGTGCCAGCACGTGTACTGCTCGGCGTAATGCTCACCTGCCGACAGGCCGTCCACGGGCACGACGACGCGCAGCCCCCCGCAGGGCGGCTCCCATGGCGGTATGCAGCGCGGTCTCCTTTCCACGTTGCAGTTCTGCTGTTGTATATCCAGGATCAGCAGGGCCGTGGTTTCGGGGTCGACGGTCACCGCCTGCAGTTCGGGCGCTGGAGGAATCTCCACCGTTTCCCATTCCTCGATGATGGTGCTTTCTGCATGCTCCAAGTGCTCCTCCCCTTCTCGATATTGCCACTCAGCTTAGATCGGATACCCTGACCGGGAAGAGGGGTCAGCGATCACGGATCCTCCTTCTGCAATCCCTTCTCTATACGGTCTGCGGCGTGCGCTCCTTTCCGCCTAGCCAGCAAGGCCATGATCGGTTGGTCATTGTCCCGGACAGCGCTCCAGGGACCAAGGCCGGGAAGGCTCTCACTGCGAAGCATCGGCGTGTCCCTCATCATCCGCTCCCCCTCGGCGTCCAGAAACGGTACTTGAGCAGAGCGCGCAACGCCGGCCAGCCATCGCGCCAAGGAGACAGCTTTTTCTCCTCCCTGGGGGCATAGGAAATGGGCACCTCGTGTATTTCGTACCCCAGGCGCACAATCTTGGCCGTGATCTCGGGCTCAAGGTCGAACCGGTTGCACTCGATGTCCAACCGCCTGGCGATACCGGTTCGCATCACCTTGTAGCAGGTTTCCATGTCCTGTAGATTGACACCGTAGAGAAGGTTGGTCAAGAACGTGAGCGCCTTATTCCCAAGACGCATGAGAAATTTCTGCTCCTCAAAGCTGCGCACGCCATATACTACGTCGGCCTCGCCAGAGACGAGGGGTTCCAAAAGGGCTGCGTAATCGGCCGGATCATACTCCAAGTCGGCGTCCTGAATGATGATGGCATCCCCGGTGGCGACTTCCAGCGCTGTGCGAATCGCGGCCCCCTTGCCCCTGTTAACATGATGGCGCAACACGCGCAGTCCGGGCACGTCCAGCGTTTCGAGTATCTCGACCGTCCCATCCTCGGAACAATCATCGACGATGATGATCTCCTTTTCCACATCCACGGCGGCCACGCGACGGATGATCTCCTCCAACCCCGCCTCTTCGTTGTAAACGGGCATAAGCACTGAAAGTTTCATGACCTGCGCATTCTCCGACATGTCTCTCCATGTATCCCGATATGATGGTGGGGACTTGTCATCCAGTCGCCTTCGCGGGCCCAGGGCATACACCCTCGTCCCTTAGCCTCTTGATCACAAGGCCGAATGCGCTTTAACGCAAGCCGTCCTCGCTTTTGGTATCACCGTTCTTCATTGTAACGCATACAGATAGACCCTGGCGAACACTACTGACTCCACGGACATATTCCCTTTCAACACATGGGACACGCGCTCACCGCGCCAGAAATCCTCCTCCGGGATGACGCCCACGAAATGCAGGCGGGGCGAGGCGTCAATCTGACGCTGTACGCTGTCCCACGTCTGTCCCGCTTTATCCCCCCAGCCTGCATCATAAGCCTCGGGAGCGATGACGAGGTGGGTCACCCCCCAGCTTTTGAGCAGGGATAGACACCCCTCATCGGGAAAGGTCTTCAGGACGGGAAGGGCATCGCGGTAGCCGGGCGGATACACGGTACCCTGCCCATAGGTGATACGCTTATCGTGATACTTGGTGCGGTACAGGCTGTCTCCGTTCAACGCGCGCGCCAGCGGAAACTGCATGACGACCACGTCGTCCGGCTGGGCCGCCAGCCAAGCATCGGTGGGCTGCGGCCTCACGTCAGTGAACCCATAGGGCAGTGGGGCGCTACAAAAGTCAAAAAGGACCAGTCCCAAGATCAGGATGGAGCCCAAGATGGCGCCGGGCGAGCGCTGTTGCAGATCCAAAGCACGGGAAAGGCGGGGCCGCTCTTCCTCTAGATCCGACAGTGGTTTGATACCCCCCAGAATCTGTGCGGCGCCCATACCCGCCAACACCGAAAGGGGGAATATCACCATCACGCCAAAGTGGTGTAGGGAACGTAGAGTGTCCCCCAGCGGCACAAAAAGGTAGAGCAGAAGCGCGGGCAAGGGCATGGGAATGGTGCCCTCGCTGAGATCAATCTCAGAATACGCGGCCTTGTTCAAGGCCCACCTGTCCATCAATGCGGACATACTCCGGGCAAAGACCCTTTCGGCGGCGGGGGGCACCCTTATCTCCAAGACCTCACCCTGCCAATGCAGCACGACGCCCAAACTGAGCACCAGGGAGAGGACGGCTATCCATGCAAAAGCACCCACCAGGTTTCGCTCCCGCCAGCCCCCCAAGACGCCCACCAGGGCCAGAATCAGGGCTACGGCCCCCACATAAACGTGACCGGGAGCGTACCAGGGGTAGCGTGGGGTATGGGCGCGCGAACGCAAAAAGAATTCGCCCCACACGGGATGGTAGACGTTGGGCAGGAAAAAGTCGTCCACGCTCGCCCCCCACTTTGCCACCTCCTGGAGCGGCCAGCCCATCTCTCCGGAGCGCCCCATAAGCACAGGCAGGACGATAGGTGCGGCCATGATCAGCACCACAAGCCCCGCTAAGGCCAGATGGCGGAAGAGATGGTCGGGTATGGCCTTCCGCTTCCTCCAAAAGTGCACCCGCAGCAAAATAAACAGCAAAACCATGCCGCCCACGATGAGCAGATAATCCCGGGAGGACAGGACGGTCAGTCCCATGAAAAAGCCCGCCGCCAGGGCGTGGCGAGGCTTTCTCTCACGAAACGTGCGCTCCAAATACAAAAAGATGAGCGGGATCCAATGGGTGGCCAGCAGGGGCAACCAGCCCGCGGCTATGGAATGCATACGATAGGGACAGAAAGCAAAGATGGCGCCGCCTATCATCGCCGCATGGGGATTATCCGTCAAATAAGCAATAAGTAGATACGTCGTATAACCCGTGAGCACGAAGGTGAGCAGAAGGAGCACGTTATAGGCCACCACCTCGTTCCCCCAGAATAGGAAAGGCGCTATCAATGCCTTATTGGCATACATGGTCTCCGAAAGCCGCAGATCGTAACCATAGGGATAAAAGATCGTGGGATTGTGGAGAAGGCGTTCCGCTATCAAGGAGGGGGACTCGACGATGGCATCCCGGAACCACCACAGATCGTAAAGCCAGACGAAATTGTCAAAGGGAGGGCCGGGGATGGCCTCGAAAAGGTTCAGCAGGAGAGGATACGTCATGAGGAGGGTGAATCCGACGAATAGCACCAACACGAACAGTCTGGTCGTCCAGGATCCAAACCGTCGGTTGATGGCTTCCAACTGTCCCCCCCGTTGCTCTGCTGCTTTCGCGTTCATGACGCTCCTGTTCTTCACCCGAGGCCGTCGTTACGTACCGCATGGCGAAGGCTAATAATCGTAACAACTGCCGCCAATGAACTCGCGCAAGAGGGAATCGGGCGGGATGGCGGAATCATCCTCCACGGGAACGACGGCCTCCAACAGGCGGCGCACGCGCTCGGCGCGCGTGGCGGCGTCCTGGCGCAGGGGATCATGGGCGTACTCCTGTTCCCACCCACGAAAGGCGTCCAGCAGCCGTGGCCGCATGATGGGTACCTCGTAGGGCAGACCGCTGTTCACGACGTAATCGGCGGTATGCAAGTAAGGGATGATATTGCGCATCTCGCTGCTCCGCACATAGTGCCAATGCTCCAGGGTGCGGCGGCGGCAGTAGTTGCGGCATACAACGTCGCGTTCCATGCGGCGCATGAGCCGCAGGTCGGTCCAACGTATGTATCTGTCGTTCGGCCCCTTCATCTGCAGCAGGGGCTCGATATAGAGCTTGAACTTATGCTCGTCGTCGATATCCTCGGTCATGTCGGGGTAGAGGCCATGGAGGCTGTCGATGAGGATCACCTGATCGGGATCGAGCTGCAGGGGCGTGTGTCCCTGGTGCTGCCTTCCCGTCTCAAAGTCGTAATAGGGGATGCGCACCTCCTCCCCCGCGATCAACCGCTGCAGATGCTCGTTGATGAGCTCCAGGTCGAGAGCCTGGGGGGTCTCATAGTCATAGTCGCCGTGCTCGTCCCGGGGGTGGAGTCCCAGATCAAAAAAATAGTTATCCACGGAAAGGGGCACCAGGCGCAGGCCCATCTTGCGCAAGAGATGCTCCAGCTTGATGGTGGTGGTCGTCTTGCCCGACGAGGAGGGGCCCGCGACGATGACGAGCCGCACCTCGCCCTCGCGCTCCTTGATCATCTCCGCGGCACAGCAGACGTCCTCGATGTAGGCGCGCTCCGACTCCCGCACGATCTGGGGGAATTCGCCCCCTTCGATACGCGCGTTCAGGCTCTCCACGGTGTGCAGATCGTGATCCACAGCCCAATCCAGGGCCTCCCAGATCTTGCGCCAGGGGATATTCCCCGAAGGATAGAGGGAGCGCCGGGCGCGTTCCTGGCGGCGTCGGGCGCGCTCCTGACGATAGAGGATATAGGCCTTGGCCGTCTTGGCGTGGCCAGTCTTGATCAGCACCTCCTCCACCACGTCCTGAATCTCCTCCACTGTGGGGATGTGGTCAGGAGGCGTCACCGCGTCCAGATGCTCCACCACCCGGTCGGCCAGCCGCTCGGCGAGGGCGAGATCGCGCCCCCCCACGGCCACCGCCGCCCGATAGATGGCGTTGCTGATGCGCTGTTTATTAAAGGGGACGACCGCCCCCGTTCGCTTGACGACCTTTTCTATCCTACCCATGAATCTTCCAGATGGATTGTCAAATCGGATAAGTAGTATAGCAGCCGGAGAGCGCGACGTCCAGCGGCAGCCAGATACTAGATCCCTTTACGTCAAGAACCCCTTTTGACGACAACGCTCTATTAGATGATAATAGATTGTGTGGGGAAGGAAGGAGGTTGACGTGGACGTCCTGATCATCGGCGGCACAGGAGTCATCAGTCGGGCGATTACCCGCTTCCTCGTGGCACGCGGGCACGCGGTGACCATCTACAATCGGGGCAATCACCAGGCGCAGATTCCCCAGGAGGTGAAGAGGCTCTATGGGGATCGCACCGACTATGCCACCTTTGAAGCCAAGATGCGCCAGGCGGGACCTTTTGACTGTGTCATCGACATGGTCTGTTTCGAGCCGGCCGATGCCGAGAGCGCCTGCCGTGCCTTTCGAGGGCGAACGGGGCAGTACATCTTTTGCAGCACGGTGGACGTCTATACCAAGCCGGCCGCCTGCTACCCCATCGTAGAGGACGAGGAGCGGAATCCCTCCCCGTCCTTCCCCTACGCCTACAAAAAGGCCAGGTGCGAACGGATCTTCAGCCGCGCCCACGCGCGCGGAGATTTCGCTGTGACCACGATCCGCCCGGCACATACCTACGGCCCGGGGGGACGGGTTCTCCATACCCTGGGCTTTGAGACCTACTTTTTGGACCGCATACGCAGGGGACAGCCCATCGTGGTGCACGGCGATGGCTCCTCCCTGTGGTCGAGCTGTCACCGCGACGACGTGGCCCGCGCCTTTGTGCAGGCGGTGGGCAACGAGGACACCTTCGGCAGGGCCTACCACGTGACGGGCGAGGAGTGGATGACCTGGAATCGCTATCATCGCGGGATAGCCCGGGCCATGGACGCGCCGGAGCCCACTCTTGTGCACATTCCCACCGATCTGCTGGCAAAAGTCCTCCCCCAGAAGGCCAAGTGGTGCGCCGAGAATTTCCGCTTCAACAACATCTTTGATAACAGCGCGGCTCGCGAGGACCTGGCCTTCAGTTACACCATCCCCTGGGTCGAGGGCGTGCGCGCCACGGTCGCCTGGCTGGAGGAGCATGATCAGATCGAAAGGAGCGGGGCCTATCCCTTCTACGACCGCCTGATCGTGGCCTGGCGGCGACTGGGAGAGGGGATGGTCCGGCACGTTTGAAATGAGGTAAACTCTCTTAATACGAGGCATGAAATCATTGGACAATATGACGCATTAGGAGGGACGCCAGATGAGTACACCGCGCATAGAGGACTATGCATTTGGACACATTGTCATAGATGGCGAACGCTATGAGGAGGACGTCATCATCCTGCCGGATCGGGTGGTAAGCAACTGGTGGCGTGAAGAGGGACACACGCTGCAGACGGAGGATCTGGAGGCCGTCTTTGAGACCGACGTGGACGTCCTCGTCGTGGGGCAGGGCGCCTACGGCAGGATGTCGGTCCCCCAAGAGGTGGAGCAGGCGTTGGAAGAGGCGGGAATCGAGGTCGTCGCCCACGACACCGAGGAGGCCTGTCAGACGTACAATCGCCTGCGGGAGAACGGCGACGTGGCCGCTGCGCTGCACCTGACCTGTTAGATATTGTGTATACGGAAGTGAGGATCAGAGATCGATGAAAAGCCGAGAACGGGTCCTTAGAGCCATAAATTTCGACGATCCCGACAGACCGCCCATATCCCATGCCATCCTGCCATCGGCGCAGTACCACTATGGCGAGGCGCTGCAAGAGATCACCGACGCGGTGCCCGAGGATTTCGGATGGCACCTGTTGCCCGACCTGCCCAAAGAGAAGCTGCCACCCCTCTACAAAAAGGGGCTCAACGAGGACGACTTTGGCACGGTGTGGCAGGTCACCGTGAGCGGGCGCTGTGGCATCCCGGTCGAGTTCCCCATCGCCGCCGATTGGTCGAACTATGACGACTACGAGTTCCCGCCAGTCTTTAGCGCCGGGGTGCCCGAATACCGCCTCTACAGCGGGCACATGGCGGGCACGAGCGAGGAGTATTATGCGCGGGGCGCCTGGATCACCTTCTTCGAGCAGATGCAGCAGCTCCATGGCTTCGAGGCCAC
>JAYENT010000017.1:0-5400 GCA_034722245.1 Chloroflexota bacterium | reverse complement strand
ACGCCTTTGACGTCTATGCCGACGAGGCCTGGTATCTGTACAAGTCGGCGGGCTCTATCCTCGTGCACAGCCTACCCTATACCTGGGGCAACGGTTACAAAGTGTACCAGGGATGGGAGCACCTAGGCGTGCGTCCCTCCTCCCACGGATGCATCCGCATTGCTCCCAAGGACGCTGGCTGGCTTACGGCATGGGACCCTGAAGGTGTGCTTATGACCGTCACCGAGCCTCATCGGGACAAGTGGCTGGGAGGTCCCGCTTCCCAGTCCACTGCCGCGTCTGAATGATTGGTGTCTATGACGACGTGGAGCGGCCTGAGGGTGGAGAGAGGTGTTCCTGTGAGGAAAAGCATTGCTTCTTAGCTAGGGGACATCCCATGGTATGGGCTTCCCCGACCATCCTCCATCGCTTGGCGGTCTCTTGACGCTTGCATTACGATTTGACAAATGCCTTCGGGGCCGTTATAGTAGCGTGGTATTTGAGGGATTGTTCAGCGCTTATGGATTGAGGGCGGGTGTGAGACCGGCATAGGCTGGCGGTTTTTGTCGCTGCTTTTCGAGCGCGTTTCCCGCAGCGGTCGTCCTTGGAGAACGGAGGCCTTATGTATCGTGGAAAATATAGGCTGATCATACCATTTTTGCTGCCTTCTTTGGTTCTTTATGCGCTTTTTGTGCTTTATCCCTATGCGCAGGCCATGTACATCAGTCTTACAGATTGGAGTGGTCTGACCGCCGAGAAAGAGTTCGTGGGGCTTCGCAATTTCGCCCGTCTTATACAGGATGAGTATTTTTGGAACGCGCTCAAGCATAACGCCATATATCTGGTTACGTTACCTCTTGTTGTAATAACCCTTGCTTTCTTTTTCGCTTTTGTCATTACGCAAGGTGTAAGGCTGGCCAAGTTTTATCGCATCGTGTTCTTTTTCCCACAGGTGATGTCCGTTGTGGCCGTTGGTGTCTTGTGGAGCTTTGTCTATCATCCCAGCATAGGGATTTTGAATAGCTTGTTAACGCTGATCGGGATTCAAAATCCTCCTACTTGGCTGGGCGATCTCAGGGTGGCTTTGCCCGCTGTAGGGGCTGTCGTGGTATGGCAGTCGGTGGGATTCTATATGGTTTTCTTTATCGCCGGTATGGAATCCATACCCGAGACCTTTTATGAGGTGGCGCGGATCGAGGGTGCTAGCGGGTGGCAGACGTTCTGGCGGGTTACCTTTCCCCTGATGTGGGAAAATACCCGCGTGGCCCTGGTGTACCTGGCCATGGGCGCGTTGAGTATGTTTACTATAACACAGACCATGACAGAGGGAGGGCCAAGCCGGGCAACGGACGTGTTGGCGATATACTTGTACGAGAACGCCTTCACCCATAGCCGCTTCGGTTATGCCACGGCCATAGCCGTCGCCCTGTTTATACTTGTTCTGGCTCTTTCCATGGCCGTTATGCGCGTTACCGCACGGGAGGCAGTGGAATACTAATATGGCTATCGATGACACTCGCAGACAATCGGTTAGGGGATACAGTCCGCGTTCTTCAGAAGGAACAAAAACGATCTTTTTTCGCGCCCTAATGCATCTTTTCTTGGGCTTTTGGGCCCTGGTCGTCATATTCCCCATGGTATGGGTGCTGTACACTTCGCTCAAAACAGATCAGGAGATATTTTTTAGCCCCTGGTCTTTCCCCAAGGTGGTACAATGGGGCAACTTTGCCAGGGCGTGGACAAAGGCGCATATCGGTCAGTACTTTTTCAACAGCCTTGTCGTGGTTGTCCCCTCCCTGATACTCACGTTACTTCTCTCGGCCATGTCGGCCTATGTTCTGGCCCGCTTTCCATTTCCCGGCAATCGGGCTGTCCTTTACCTTTTCATAAGTGGTATGATGTTTCCCGTGTTCCTCGGTTTGGTACCGCTGTTTTTCCTGCTGCAAAAGATGACCCTGCTCAACACCTTTCCGGGTTTGATACTGGTATACATAAGCTATTCTCTGCCCTTCACCATCTTCTTTCTTACCGGATTCTTTCGGACGTTACCCTCGGCGCTGCACGAATCGGCCATTGTCGATGGGGCTAGTCAGTATACTATTTTCTTTTCCATCATGCTCCCCTTGGCCCAGCCAGGTCTGATTACCGTTGGCGTCTTTAATTTCCTCGGCATGTGGAATCAATTCATCCTGCCCTTTGCCCTGATGTCGGACAGTAAAAAGTACGTTTTGACCCAGGGACTGGCTTACATCCGCCATCAGCAATACTACCTGAACGACTGGAGTGCGCTATTCGCTGCCGTCGTTCTAATCATGGTGCCAACGCTGATCGTCTACGTCCTGTTCCAGGGACAGATTCAGCAGGGACTGACAGTGGGCGCTTTGAAAGGGTAATACTGCGCCAAAAAAGATTTTCCGCCAGCTAGAAGGATGACTTTAGAAGGAGGTGGGGATCGGAACCCAGACAGGAATCTTGGCGTATTCATTGCACGTTGTAAGAAGGAGGTAAACCGTGAAAGACAAGAAATCTCTTGACCGTCGTGAATTTCTAAAGCGCGTCTTGATTGTGGGCAGCGGAGCAGCTTTGGCCAGTTGCGCCCCGAAACCCACGCCCACTCCCAAGCCTACGGCCACGCCTGAGGCCGCCGCCACAGCTACCCCCGAGGCCGCTGCGGGGCCGACGACGCTTGAGGAGTTTGGTATCGAAGTGGCTGAGGGAGCCGTCGATCCCTTCAATATCGAAAAAGGGGTCACCGTTGACGGCGTGTTCTTTGCAGGTGGCTATGGCAGCGACTATATCGAGTACGCTGCCGACATCTTTGAGGCCCTTCACCCCGAGACCAAGGTCTCGGTGGAGCCAATCCAGCGAGTGGCGGACCAACTTCGTCCTCGCTTCATTGGAGGTAATCCCCCCGATGTCGTCGACAACAGTGGTGCCGGCAGCCTGGACACGGTCGCCCTGGTGAAGGAAGGCAAGTTACTGGATCTGGCCCCCCTCATGGAGGCACCTGCCCTGGACACGCCCGATACAAAGTTCAAAGATACGCTGTTCCCAGGATCACAGGATACGGGTGTATACGAGGGCAAGCAGTACAACCTCAATATCGCCTATACTGTATCTGGCATCTGGCACAGCAAAAGCCTCTTTGAGGAAAAGGGGTGGGAATATCCCAAGACCTGGGATGAGATGCTCTCTCTGTGTGAGACGATCAAGGGGGAGACTGATATGGCCCCCTGGACGTATCAGGGCAAGTACCCCGGCTATATGGTGTGGGGCGTTTGGTATCCCCTGATCTACAAGATCGGCGGCTATGACCCGCTCTTCAAGGTGGATGACCTTGAACCAGACTGCTTCACCCAGCCCGCGGTCAAGCAGGCCACGGAGATGATCTACCAGTTGGCGGACAAGGACTATATCATGCAGGGTACGGCAGGACTCACGCACACGGAGGCCCAGGCGGAATGGTTGAAAGGCGGGGCCGTCTTTGTCCCCTGTGGGAGCTGGTTGGAGAACGAGATGAAGACGATCACTCCTGAGGGGTTCGACATGGTGGTGAAGCCGGTGCCAGCCGTGGCAGACGGTGAGGGCTCTTACGAGGCGCTGATGACGGCCTCGGGCGAGATTTACTTTGTGCCTGCTGAGGCCAAACATCCCCAGTGTGGCATGGAGTTTCTGCGCATATTGCTGAGCAAAGCGTCGGCAGCGTACTTTGCCGAAGAGGTGAGTTCCATGATGCCCGTCAAAGGGGGCACCGAGGGTGCTTCGTTGAGTCCTGGCATGAAATCCGCCGTCAAGGCGGCCGAGGAGGCCGGCGATGAGACCTTTGCCTTCCCCTTCTATGGCGGCGTCTCGCAGATTTCAGAGGAGATCTCCAACCGCATGGGCGAATTGCTGACCAAGCAGATCACGCCCGACGAGTTTATCGAGATCATGCAGGGAAAGACGGACGAGGCGTTGGCTGATCCCGAGATAGAGGTCATCAAAAGACACCAGTAGGTAGAAGGCGGGGGTGCCCTGGGATGTCTCTCAGGGCACCCTTTTCCCCGGTACGATCCGTAAATCTCCGCGTAGCGTCTTGTCAGAATTGCGAAAAAGTCGATAAATCTTAGATGCGCCGCGTCCAGCGGGATAGCTACCAGCAGTTAAAAGTACGAGTGGTGGCTACCCCGAGAATAGGTACTTCTGAGAGTAGGGCGGATTGTCAATCCGCCTTTCCTCACCCCCGGGGCGAGGAAAGAGGCCTACGGTCTGTAAGCTTGTTAGCATGTGATGGGGGGTGGTCCGCCGGCCGTCAGACTGTCTCCACCAGCGGTCATCACCGCACCGCTCCGCGATTGGTCGGAACAACGCCCCATCTCCGAACGCGGGTGGACGAAGCAAACGCTTCGCCCTACGCACCACTGTAAACGGGCGTGCCTTACTACGAACGTTTGCTCCAAATGTACCCTCGCCAGTACAATGTAACTCTGCACGCGTTGGGTTGACCCGATTGCGGAGAAGGAGTGGATGCAGTACATCGAGTGGATAGTCGTCGCCGCACTGGCCCTGGTCACGGCCATCACGCTGACCTTTGCGCCGCCCGCCGCCCAGAGGGAGTCTCTGTCCCTGGCCACGGTGCTGGGGACCGCCACGCCGACGGCACGGCCCACGGCCATCCCGACCTCCACGCCATCCCCGACGCCCAGTTTCACGGGCACTCAGCGGGTGACGGCGACATCGCAACCTTTGCCCAGTTCTACGGCGGCGCCCGCTCTCTCGCAGTCGCCATCCTCCACCCCTTTCCCCTTTGATACGCGGGCCGATCTGCCGCGCTACATCTATGTGGATCAAGGGACGCAGCACATGTACATCTTTGAGCATGGCGAGTTGGTGCGGGATATCCCCTGTAGCACAGGTCTCCCCGATCCGGATAGGTACACGCCGGCTTGGACGGGGAGGGTAGGCGAGTACTGGGGCACTTTTTACGCCTTTGACGTCTATGCCGACGAGGCCTGGTATCTGTACAAGTCGGCGGGCTCTATCCTCGTGCACAGCTTACCCTATACCTGGGGCAACGGTTACAAAGTGTACCAGGGATGGGAGCACCTAGGCGTGCGTCCTTTCTCCCACGGATGCATCCGCATTGCTCCCAAGGACGCTGGCTGGCTTACGGCATGGGACCCTGAAGGTGTGCTTATGACCGTCACCGAGCCTCATCGGGACAAGTGGCAAGGAATTCTTGCTTCCCAGCCCACCCCCGAGCCCGAATAACTGGCACCTATGGCGTCGTGGCGCGGCGGTGCTCCCGTAGGATGAAGGGGATGGTCAGGGCGAGCAGGATGGCGCTGACGGCATACACGGGGCGTCTGCCAAATAGCGTCATCAAAGGATACGCAAAGAGGGGTCCCAGGCCAGAGCCCAGATCGCCCATGGTTTGGTAGC
>JAYENT010000016.1:17457-25463 GCA_034722245.1 Chloroflexota bacterium | reverse complement strand
GCCCTGAAAAAAGGGTAGCCAAAAGAAAATATGGGACATATATTGTGGTTGTGCGAAGCACAACCACAATATATAGTGTCCTCCATCCACTGAAAGACCTTCTTTCAGTGGATCCAAAGTTGCCGTTGAGGATTTTAGTCGGCGAAACGGCAGTGAGGCGCTTCCAAGTCGAGCCTGGCATTCACGTCATCCAAGATGGCGGTATTGATCTCTACAAAGCGCGGCTGGCGCATGCCGAACCGGACGCCGCTCACCCCCACCTCCAATACCTTCAGTCCCGTTTTGCCAAGTGTTCGATATCGCACGGCGTCTCCGATGTGTTACGCGGAGAGTATGATGTGCTAGATCACAGCCCCGCGCGGCGTGCCGGACATGAGATCGGTCGCCGTGTAGTACTGGGCGCGGGCCCTCACACAAGCGCGAGAATCCAGCGCATAGAGTTCCTCAAGGGTCATGGTCCTTATCTCCTGATCCTCGAAAGCATCCGTGACGTAGGTCTCGGCCTCTTTCCTGTCGGGGGTGGCCAGCCACTTGCCGTTATTATCCCGAAAGACGTAAAGGGTGCTATCTTCACGTATGGCGCTTGTCTCCTCGGCAGCCCGCGCCACTTCTCCCTCTTTGCGGAAAGGGGCTATGCCCGCCTCTGGTGCCCCATGAGCCTCCAGGAACTGGATGAGGATGCCGTGCATCTGCTCCGCGACGTCCTGGCGTTCCGCAATGAGGTTCTCGGTTTGGTTTGGATCCTCCCGCAGATCGTACAGCTCCGACGGCATATCATAGGGGGCACAGATATAGCTCCAGCGCTCGTTGGTCACCGTGCGGGCGCACACCTCGCTGCGGGCGCCGGCCATGCCATCGAACTCGACGGAGGTATCGGATACCCCATCCACCGGCTCGTAGATGAAGCGCCCCGAGATGGTGGCCTCGTGCACGCTGTCCGCCTCTCCTCGCAGCAAGGGGAGGAGCGATTGACCCTGCACCGTGTCGGGAATGTCCACGCCGAAAAAGTCAAGGATGGTGGGCATCACATCCGGCGGCTGCACCAGGGCGGAAAGGCGCTCGCCCGCATGCAGGCCTTGGGGATGGCGTATCATCATGTCCACGTGACAGGAGGGCTCATAGAGATTGCCCAGCAGGTCGCCCGGTTTGCCGAGGAGGTCGTGTTCTCCCATGAGGTAGCCGTGATCTGACAGGTGGATGATCAGCGCCTCCTCGTCCAGCCTCAGGGCGTGGATTTTGTCCAGCAGGTAGCCCACGTTGCGATCCACCATGGTGACCTCGCCAGCATAGCGAGCCCGAATATCGTTCAGTTCCGCCTCCGTGAGATAATCCGTGCGCCCATATTGGGGGTAGATGATCTCTTGCCCGTCGTAGGCGGGATCGGCGTAGCGGGCATAGTCATAGGGCGGGGGATTAAAGGGCTCATGCGGATCCCACGTGTCTATCCACAGAAAAAAGTCCTCGTGCGTATAGTTATCCTCCAACCAGTCCATGGCGGCATGGATCGTTTTGGGCGCCATGTAATCTCGGTCGTAGCGGCGCGAATAGCTGTTGCGCAGGATGCGTCGCATCTTGGGCAGATCTCCGCGCATCTGGTGGGGCAGGCAGGGGAGCTCGATGGGATGCGGTGCGGTGATCCATTGGTCACCGTGCTGCCCGCGAACCCAGTCCCAGCCGTCGAAACCCCTGCGAAAGCCGTAGCCGTCGCTTCCCATGGGTAAGGTATCGAAAAAGAGTTGAGTGACCACGCCGGCCTCTCCCAACACCTCCGCCAGTAGCACGTCGTCGGGACGCAGGGGCTCCCATCCCGTCTCCATAAAGCCCCAGCGGCCGGTGAACAGGTCGCGTCGATTGGGTACCGTGGGATAGGAGGCGATATAGCAGCGTTCAAAGAGGGCCGACTCCTGGGCTAGGCGATCCAGGTTGGGGGTCTCGATGAAGGGTTCCCCCTCGTGGCCGGGGCGACGCCAGGGCGCAGGAACGCCATAGGCGTTGACGTGGTCGCGCCGCAAACTGTCGTTCATTATGACGATGACTTTCATCTGTTTTGCCTCCTTAAGAGTGACTCACACAAAGGGGCGCCAAACAAGCGCATGCCGTGACCTTGTCCTGTACACCTTGTGCAGATCAACGCCCGCCCTAGATATCCAGATTCTCTACCTCTGTGGCGTGGGTCTGGATGAATTTGCGGCGGGGGGCGACGGCGCTGCCCATGAGGCGGTTAAAGATCTGGTCGGTGAGGGTGGCGTCCTCCAGGGTGACCTGGATCAGGGTGCGCGCCTCGGGATCCATGGTCGTCTCCCACAACTGCTCCGGGTTCATCTCACCCAGTCCCTTGTAGCGCTGCGTATCCACGTTCTTGGCCGTTATGCTGGCCAGCAGTTCCGCTCTCTCTTCTTCCGTGTACGCATAGTGGGTGCTGCGCGAGGTGGACAGCCTATAGAGAGGAGGCTGGGCCAGGAAAAGGTGTCCATTCGTTATCAGCGATTCCATGTAGCGGTAGAAGAAGGTTAGAAGCAAGGTGATGATGTGGGCGCCGTCCACGTCGGCGTCGGTCATGATGATGACCTTGCCGTAGCGCAGATTATCCAGGTCAAACTGCTCGCCTATCCCCGTGCCTAGGGCCTGGATGAGGGACTTGATCTCCTTGTTTTTGAGGGCGCGGTCCATGCGTTTCTTTTCCACGTTCAATATCTTGCCGCGCAGGGGGAGGATGGCCTGGAAGCGGCGGTCGCGACACTGCTTGGCCGAGCCGCCGGCCGAGTCGCCCTCCACGATGAAGAGCTCCGTGCGTTCGGCATTGCGCTCCGAGCAGTCCGCCAGTTTGCCGGGCAGGGTGCTGCTCTCCAGGACGCTCTTGCGCATGACCAGATCCCTGGCCTGACGCGCCGCTATGCGCGCACGGCGGGCCCGCTTGGCTTTGCGGATGATGGTATTGGCGGCCGCGGAGTTATTCTCCAGCCAGGCGGCAAATGCCTCGCCAAAGACGCCTATCACCTGGCCCGTCACCTCGGCATTGCCCAGCTTGGCCTTGGTTTGGCTCTCGAACTGGGGATCCGTCATCTTGACGCTGACGATGGCTGTCAAGCCCTCTCTGACGTCCCGCCCTGAGAAGTTCCCCTCGCTCTCCTTCAGGGCGTTGTTACGCCGCGCATAGTCGTTCACCGTGCGGGTCAGGGCGCTGCGAAAGCCAGTCAGGTGGGTGCCCCCATCCACGGTGTTGATGTTGTTGGCAAAGGCAAAGACCGATTCCGCATAGGTATCCGTGTACTGCAGGGCCACCTCCACACTCGTTTCCTCGATCTCGCCCTCCACGTAAAAGGGCTCGTGCAGCGTGGTGCGGTCGCGGTTCAAGTAGCGCGTGAAAGACTTGATCCCCCCCTCAAAGTGGAAGCTGGCCTCCCGCCCGTCCCGCTCGTCGAAAAAGTGGATGGTTATGTTGCGGGTGAGAAAGGCCATCTCCCGAAAGCGCTGGCTCAGCGTGTCAAAGCTATAGTCGAGGGTGCTCATGATCTCGGTGTCGGGCAAAAAGTGGGTACGCGTTCCATGGCCCTTCGTTTTGCCGTGGTCGACGACCTCCGTCATGGGACGCCCCCTCTCGTAGCGTTGCGAGTAGCGTCTGCCGGCGTACTTGACCGTGACCTCCAGATATTCCGATAGGGCATTAACGGCTGAAACCCCCACGCCATGCAAGCCGCTGGCTACTTTGTAGCCCCCGCCGCCGAACTTGGCGCCCGCGTGCAGGACGGTGTGCACCACCTCTAGGGTGTTCTTCCCTGTGCTTTTCTCCTCCCCCACGGGGATGCCTCGGCCGTTATCCTCCACGGTGACAGAGCCGTCCTTGTGGAGGGTGATCTCGATGCGGTCGCAATACTCGGCCAGGGCCTCGTCGATGGAGTTATCCACCACCTCATATACCAGGTGGTGCAAGCCTCGCTTGTCGGTGCTGCCGATATACATGCCGGGACGGCGCCTTACCGCCTCTAAGCCTTCCAGGACCTCGATATCTTCGGCGGTGTAACTTTGTAAGTCGGACATTGCTATTGACTACTCCTTCGCTGCTCCAAAAGCTCGTGCCAGGCTGCGAATCGGTCTTGGTAAAAGATAAAGAAGGCGAGCGTGGTGGATGTGCCCACGTAGGCATTGGCCACGATGGCCACGCCAGTGCCCAGGGTTGATCCCAACAACAGACGAGCCCAGATAAAGCCCAAGCCTATGTTGATGAGGTTGCTCAACAGGACCAGCCCCACTGTCGGCCAGAAGTTGAGGCGTACAACGGTAAAAGAATGTATCAGTGCCTGTAGAGGATTTGCCCCTGACAGAGTCACGGCCTGCGGAATGAAAGAGAGGTAGAGCATCATCCATAGGAGAAACACCCCCACAAAGATCACAAAGGGGCCAAACAAAAAGCCGATGGCAAGCATAAAGAGCCCTATAATGCTCAAAGGAAGGACGATGATCCCCAGGTACAGCCAATACAAGGGCGTGCTCCGCAGCAAGTCTTGGGTGTCTATGCGCCCATGGCGCGTTTCCTGTGCCAGCATGCCTAGAAATGCGGAGGCGATAAGCAGGCCCAAGGCCATGATGACGAGTTGGGCGAGAAATGCTTGCCAGTAGCTAGAAAGCTCAATGACCCAGTTTGCGCTGGGATCAATGGGATTGATGCCCGCAATACTGGGCACGCCCAACCTTCCCCACGCCAACAGGGCCAGGAGATTCGTGCTGCCCAGAGTGCTCCGCAGCATCTCTGTGGTCATCTCGAACATTTCGGCAGCGTTAGAATCCAGATTGCCCGGTGGAGGAGCCACCTCCATAGTTTGTCTCAATATATCTATCGTTCGTTCGACGATGGGGGCAATCGATAGCTTGGGGCCTAACCAGAAGAACACGTCCAAAAGGACGGGTATCGCGGCCAGCCATGTTTTTCTGGCAACCTTGTTGAAGCCGATCCTCAGGGCGTCAATAATGCCCAATATGTCCACCTCCCAGCATACATTTTACCATAGCGTGCAGTAACTGAAAAGACGCGAGGGAAAGTGGCAGCCGTTTTGCCAAAGAGACGCACGTCTCAGATCTCTCCGTAGATGATGCGTCCTCCGACCATGGTCATGCATACAGATGTGGTGAGGAGTCTTTCCTCTGGGTGCTCGTGGATATCGTCTTCCAGCACGATCAAATCGGCCAGCTTGCCCGGTGTCAAGCTGCCTTTCCGCCGCGCCTCACCGGAGGCCGTGGCGGATCCCAACGTGTACGCACGCAGCGCCTGGTTAAGGGACAGCCTCTCCTGTGGATACCAGCCACCACGAGGATAGCCCTCGGGACGTTGCCGTGTGATGGCGGCGTAAAGCCCTTCGAGGGGGTTGAGGGATTCCACAGGACAGTCCGTGCCAAAAGCCAACGTGGCCCCCGTCTCGAGGACGCTGCGCCAGGCGTAGCTCCAGCGGGCGCGTTCGCCCCAGTGCCGATCCGCCATCTCCATGTCGTGGATGGCGTGAATGGGTTGCATGGAGGCGACGACGTCAAGTTGGGCCAGGCGAGGGAGGTCCTGGGGCGAGAGGAGTTGCACGTGTTCGATCCGCTGGGATAGGGGAGGTGAGAGCCCTTCTCGTGCGATCCGTTCATAGATGTCGAGGACGCGTCTGTTGGCGCCATCCCCGATGGCGTGAATAGCGCATGCCAGTCCTCCACATACGGCCATGCGGACCGCCTCATACATCTCCTCCGAGGTCGTGACTGCCACCCCGCACTCTCCCGGCCGATCCTCGTACGGCGCCAGCATTTCTGCCGTCCCGGAACCCAGTGCGCCATCCGCGAACAGCTTGACGTGGCCGATACGCAGCAAGTCGTTGCCAAACCCCGTGCGCAGGCCAAGTTGGCGGGCTTGTGCCAGCACGTCCACGGGGATCATGTGCCACACGCGGAGCGTCAGTTCGCCACGGCTCTCCAGCCGCTGAAAGGCGGCCAGCGCGTCCGGCCCCTCGCAGTTGTGGATGCCCGTGATCCCCAATCGCGCAGCGTCCCTCATAGCGGCCCGCAGGGCCTGGTCCATGGTCTCAGCGCTTGGCGAGGGGATATGCTTTCTAATCAGCGACTGGGCGTTCTCTGTCAGTATGCCCAGGGGCTTTCCATCGGAGCGGCGCAGGATCTGCCCGCCGGGGGGATCGGGGGTGGAGGCGCCGACGCCAGCGATCTGCAAGGCCCGAGAATTGACCCACAGGGCGTGCCCATCTTTGGAAGAGAGGGCCACAGGGATCCGGTCCACGACGTCATCCAGGTCGCCCCGTGTGGGCTGAACCGGGTCTGGCCACACGTTGTGATTCCATCCCCTTCCCAGGAGCCACTGGTCGTCTCCGATTGCTCGTGCGGCCCTTTGTATATGCTGAAGGGCCTCTTCTAAGGAGCCGGCGTCTCCCAGATCCACCTGTTGGAGCAGCAGGCCGTAGGAAGAAAGGTGCACATGGGCATCGATAAAGCCTGGCAACACCGTGCGCCCCGCCAGATCGATGCGTTCGGCCTTGTGGCAGAGGCTGAGCATCTCCTGGAGAGATCCAACGGCCAGTATGCGGTTGCCGCGGATCGCCAAAGCCTCGGCTGTAGGCTGCGAGGGATCCATAGTATGAATTGAGGCATTAGAAAGCACAAGCTCTCGTTGCACGGGCCTCTCCTGCTTTTTTACATGGTTTTTACGGTTTCGGATATGCCGCATTCAGGGTGGCAAAGGATGGTTAGAGAGGGGGCTCTCTTTCTATGCCTAGAACGGGATCTCCTCTTCGTCGGTGATGGATGAGGAAGCCTCTTCTGGCCCTTCTGGGAAGGGCTCCTCCGCGACCTGGCCACGGCCACCGAGAAATTGCACATTCTGTGCTGTCACCTCCAACGAGGCGCGCCATTGCCCATCGCGTCCCTGAAACGGCTGGGGGGGGCGAATCCTGCCCTCCACAAAGACCTGGCGCCCCTTGGAAAGGTATTGATTGCAGGTCTCTGCCAGGCGTCTCCAGGCGGTGACGCGAAACCAGACCGTCCGTTCCTGAGCCTGACCGTTAGAGTCAGTCCAGCGGCGATTGGTGGCTACGGAGAAATGGGTGACCGGAGTTCCGCTGGGTGTGTAGCGCATCTCGGGATCGCTCCCCAGATTGCCGATGATGATGACTTTTTGATACATCCTTGCCTCCTTTGTGGATCGGCTTAACATTGGGAGCGATTATAGCATGAACAAAAGGACGCGGCAACGAGAGATTGCCCGAAGATCACGCAGAGAGCGGGGGAGACCACGTTGCAAAGCAAGGAAGCTTTGTCTATAATACGGGCAATGTTGTAGGAGAAGATGCGCTTTGGGGGTTTGACTGAGTGTGTATAGAGGGGAGCGGAGCATGAGCAGACGCACGATTTTTCTTTCGATCTCGCTGATCCTGTCGTTGATCCTTGTGAGTGGGTGCAAAGAGCCTACGCCTACTCCTTTTGTAGAGGCAAAGGCGACGGCTACCGAGCCGCAGCCTACGGATACCGATATGCCCGTTCCCTCCAGCACGCCCACGATGGAACCTACAGCCACAGAGGAGCCAGCGGTCGAGCCGACAGAGACCCCCGCGCCGCCAGCGGGCCCTGCACTGCTGGAGCCGCCCGACGGTGCTGTGGGCACGGCTGTGCACCTGGTATGGGTGTGGGTGCAGGATTTGGGCTCGGATGATTGGTTCGAACTGCAGATATGGCCCGACGAGCCGGAGGCCGAGCCAGAGGCCTATGGTTGGTACAAGGAGACGGAGGAACGCTTTACCTCGGCAGATCTCTTTCCCGGTCACTATCTCTGGCGAGTGCTCGTGGTACGGGGGCAGGGTGACGCGCGCGAGGTGCTGGGGCTCGACTACGTTGAGCCTCTACGCTTCACCCTTGTGCGTCCTTCTCTGAAGCGTGGGGAAGGTGGCTTGATCCCTACTGCGACGAATACGCCGACGCCCTGGCCTACCTGGCCGCTGGCTACGGCGACGAATACGCCTACGGGGCCAACG
>JAYENT010000016.1:0-17357 GCA_034722245.1 Chloroflexota bacterium | reverse complement strand
ATACGCCGATACTGACGCCGTATCCCTATCCTTCTCCTGATGAAACGACGTCACCGTATCCCCCCAAGGACGGTTAAAGTGGCCTTTGATTTTTCTATCTCAGCCGCGACGACCAAGTCTCATGATTGCGTTTGAGAATTTCCTGGCCAGGGGAAATGAGATGGCTGCCTATGCTCCGTGTGAGGGGTATGGTAAACGGTTGCGATGCTCCAATGGCGATATTCTTTGCTAGGGAGTGGGCACGATTTATCAAAGGGACTGGTGGTAGGAGCTTGTTTGCTTTGAAGCCCCATTATAGTACCAGGAACGAAGCTATTTGAGGGAGGACGCTTGCAGAAGAATTGGGTTCTGGGCGCAAGTCTATGGTGCCTGGCGCTTTTGGGACCTATCCTGTATGTGGCGGGGATCGTTACCAAGGGTCTGGGTATCCTGAATCTGCAATACGCGCGCCTGGGGTTGACTTACATCGTCCTGGCCCTGAGTGCTGGCTGCGCGGCTTACCTCACCTTTCGCCACGGTCAGCCCGCGTGGCGCTTGGTGGCTGGGGTCGCGCTGCTGATCAACTTGGGCTCGGTGACTGCCTCTGGCGTATTCTGGCTGCGTAGCACACACCGCGCCATTGCAGAGATCAAGAATAGCCGTGTGGAAGCGGGACGGGTGGGCGTTCTGGTCGCTCCGGTCGATCAATCCCCTGAGGCGGCCCGTGAAGCGCGTGCCATCGAGGACAGAATCGCAAACCTTCTGGCCCTCATGGACCTTGATGCCTATACCACGGTGCGATATGTCCCCCATCCTTTCATGTCTGTGGCACAGGCCAAGGCCTGGGGGGAAAGTATGGGCGGACACGTCGTCGTGTGGGGGCCAGGGAGTGAGACGGGCGGCACCGATGCGGCGTACTCGATCACTGTGCTCAGTGGCAATCAAACCGATATCGCTCTTGATCCCCTCAGCCTTATGCTTCTCATGGTTACCGAGGATACCCTGGTGCTCTCTGCGGAGGAGGCCTCTCAAGAGGAGGTCTTTGCCACAGAGGTCGTGGCCCCTCTCTCCACAGGATTTGCCTGTCTTGCCGTGGGACGGCCTGGTCTAGCCGCAGGTCAGTTTGATCGCGTGATGAGCGGCGACCTTTTTCCTGAGGACGATCTGCCCACGTTGCACAATCATTTTGGTGCGGTGTTGTTGCGGCTTGACCGCCCCGACCTGGCGCTCAAAGAGTATGAATCTTCCAACGATCTGGAACCCAACGCCCGGGCGTGGATAGGTATTGGCCTCGTCAGGATCGCCCAGCGCGAATGGCCGTCCGCTGCCAAGGCTTTCTCCAGGGCCGTGGCGCTGGATCCCTATGATCCCGCGGCTTACTGTGGGTTGGGCATCGTCTACGCCGGCCACCACGATGTCGAGCGCGCACTGTCTTCGTATGAACAGGCCATCGCCTTAGCTCCTGATGAGGCCGTCCCCTATGCCCTAAGCGCCCTGACGTACGAACTGGTGGGCGAGATCGCGGCGGCGCGGGACGCCTATCGTAGATGTGTAGTGCACGCGGGGTCCCATGCCGGACTCTATGCTGCTGCGGAGGAGCGGGCGACGTACATTCTGGCCCATCCGCCCACAGCCGTTCCCACGGCGACGCCGCCGCCCGTTCCCACGCCTAGCCCCATTCCCACTCGGTACGTGTACAGCGTGGAGCGCGGGGATACGCTCCAACTGATCGCCAACGAATTCGGCGTTTCGGTACAGGATCTAGTTGTGCTGAATGAACTGGACAACCCCAACGCCCTCAGTGTCGGGCAGGTGCTGCTGATTCCCCAGAAAGCGTCAGACTAGGAGATGCGGAGAGAAGGTGTGTCGAAACGGTTATTTTCTTCTTTGTCTACTTGTCCTCCGACTTCTGCTCCCTGTGCAAATCGAAGCACCTCCTGACGCAGGCGGGCCCTTATGGAAGTCCGCAGGGCAAGGCCATTTCCCCTGACTTTCAGGTGGGATGGCCTGCACTGTTGAGCGGGTGTAGATGAAGTATGGACATTTCGGTCAGTTTATCTGTACATTAAGGAGAATCATGAAAATTACAGATATCAAAACCTATCCGGTGTGGGTAGGGCACAGGAACCAGTTCGTCGTCAAAGTGGAGACCGACGAGGGGATCTATGGCCTGGGAGAGGGTGGCCTCTCCGGACGTGAACTGGCCATGAAGGGTGCTGTGGAGCACTATGCCAACTGGCTCGTGGGCCGCGATCCCATGCGCCGGGGCGCGCTGTGGCAAGAGATGTATCGCAGCCAATACTTTGAGGGCGGGCGCGTGCTCACGGCGGCGATCTCGGCCATCGATATTGCGCTGTATGATATCGCCGGCAAGGCTCTGGGCGTGCCGGCCTATCAACTGCTGGGGGGCAAGCACCGAGACTTTGTGCCTGGCTTTGCCACGACAGGAGGTAGCACCTATGAGGAGGTGCTCGAAGGCGTAGAGTTGCTTTTGGAAAACGATTGGCCTGCCATTCGCATCGGGCTGGCCAGGTCGCCGTATGAGGATCCTCGACTCTTTGAGCCCCGCGAGTCGATTCCCTTGACGGCACAGTGGATGACGAGACTGCGGGAGGACGTGGGATCAGGCCCGGTGCTGGGCGTGGAGTATCATCACCGCTTGACAGTCTCTGAGGCGGCCTCCTTCTGTCAGCGGATGCCCCAGGGCACCCTCGATTTCCTGGAAGAGCCCATCCGAGATGAGACGCCAGAGGCCTATGAGGCCCTGCGTCGCATGACCGACGTGCCCTTTGCCATCGGAGAAGAGTTTTCCAGCAAGTGGCAGTTCCTGCCTTACATCGAGCGAGGCATCACCAACTTTGCCCGCGTCGACGTGTGCAACGTGGGCGGTCTGACCGAGGCCAAAAAGGTCGCCGGCTGGGCCGAGGCCCACTACATCGATCTCATGCCCCACAATCCGCTGGGCCCCATCTGCACAGCGGCGAGCGTGCACTTGGGGGCGGCGGTGCCCAACTTTGCCTGGCTTGAGGCGCGGGCCACGCCAACTGAGGATCGGGACTTGGCTCCTGATCTATTCCCCGTCCAACCCACCCTTGAGGGCACCCGTTATCCTGTGCCCGATGGACCCGGGCTGGGCGTGGATTTCAATGAGGAGTTGGCCTCCGAGCAGGAGTTTGAGATGTGGGAGGCGTCGCATCTGCATCGCCGTGACGGATCGTACACAAACTGGTAGATTGAGGAGTTTGTTTTTTTGTATGACCACATCATCGTCGACACACAAAGGAACAAAAAGGAGGAGGAGAGGATCATGGTGAGCAGCGAACTTGCCATCTTTGGAGGGCCCAAGGCTGTGCGGGGCGATTCGGAGGGGGCCTTTGATTGGCCCCCCATCACGGAGGAGGATGAAGAAGCCGTGCTTGACGTGCTCCGTCGGGGGGCCATGTCGGGCACGGACGTGACGATGCAATTCGAAAAAGAGTTCGCCGCGTGGCAGGGCACTGAATATGCGCTGGGTGTGAGTTCGGGCACGGCCGCCGTGCACAGCGCCATGTTCGGCTGCGGTTTGGGCGTCGGGGACGAGTTAATTTGTCCCAGCGTCACGTATTGGGCCTCGGCGCTGCCCGCCTTCTCCCTGGGGGCCACAATCGTCTTTGCCGACATAGATCCTGAGAGTCTATGTATCGACCCCAACGACATCGAGCGTCACATCAGCGAGTACACCAAGGCGATCATGGTAGTTCATTATCTGGGGCATCCGGCGGATATGGACCCCATCATGGAGATCGCTCGGCGGCACGGTCTAAAGGTTATCGAGGATGTGTCTCATGCTCAAGGAGGGCTCTATAAGGGGCAAAAGCTGGGGACCTTTGGCGACGTGGCCGCCATGTCCCTCATGAGTGGCAAATCCTTTGCCACGGGGGAGGGTGGCATCCTGGTCACCGATGACCGAGAGATTTACGAGCGGGCGGTAGCCTTTGCCCACTATGGGCGATATGATGAGCGTATACAGACCGAATCCCTTCGTCCCTTCCGTGGCCTGCCGTTGGGCGGCTACAAATACCGCATGCATCAGCTGAGTTCGGCGGTGGGACGGGTGCAGCTCAAGTACTATGATGAGCGGTGCGAGGAGATTCGTCGGGCCATGAACTACTTTTGGGACCTCTTGGAGGGTGTCCCGGGCATAAGAGCCCATCGGGTGCCTCCCGATTCCTCCAGTTTTGTTCCTTTGTATGACCATAATAGCGTCGACATACAAAGGAACACAAACATGGCGGGGTGGTACGCCGCACGGGGCCTCTATAGGCCCGAGGAGTTGGATGGGCTGTCCGTGGCCCGCTTTGCCGAGGCTGTTCGTGCGGAGGGCTCCATCTGCCAACCTGGTGCTAACAGGCCCCTGCACCTTCATCCTCTGCTGCAGACGTGCGACGTCTACGGACATGGCAAGCCCACGCGCATCGCGCAGGCCCATCGGGACGTCCGCCAGCCTGCGGGCAGCCTGCCCGTGAGTGAGAGTATAAGCGCGCGGCTCTACAGCGTTCCCTGGTTCAAGCGCTACAGGCCGCGTGTCATAGAACAGCACGCCCAGGCCTACCGCAAGGTGGCCGAGCATTATGAGGAGCTTTTGGAGGGGGACGAGGGCAACCCGCCCGACCTCGGCGTCTGGCACTTTGTGGATTAGCGTCGTTGCAACTCTGGGCTCCCGAGCAGCGATAGGAGGTGCGTATGATTATCGATGCCCACAATCATCCGGACTGGCACGGGCATGACTTTTCCGCTTTTCTGGAGAATATGGCCGCCTGTCACATCGACAAGACGTGGCTCCTGACTTGGGAGTCGCCCCAGGATGAATACGATCCCGGAAATAGCTACACCTCATTGCGCAGCGAAGAGGGCCCGATCCCGTTTTCGCGGTGCTTGCGCTATAAGGAGCGAGCGCCGGAAAAGTTTGTCCTCGGGTATGCGCCGGACCCACGGCTCCCGGACGCCCTTGACCGCTTGCGTGCGGCCGTAGAAATATACGGAGTAAAACTATACGGCGAATTGAAGCTGCGCATGATGTACGATAACCCCGATGCCCTGCGCATGTTCCGCTATTGTGGAGAACTGGGGCTTCCCGTGACCGTGCATATAGACTATCCCTTGGACACGGGCGACGCCTATCCACGCCCGAACTGGTGGTATGGTGGAGGGATAGAGGCCTTTGAACGTGCGGTGCGTGCCTGTCCCGAAACGGTCTTCATCGGCCATGGGCCCGGCTTTTGGGCCCATATCTCTGCGGATCACCAGTTTGACCAGGTATACTATCCTCAAGGACCTGTCGTGGGGGAGGGCAAGGTGGTACAGATGCTGCGGCGGTATCCCAATCTCCACGCCGACCTCTCGGCCAACTCGGCCCTCAATGCTCTGACGCGGGATCCCGGCTTTGCCAAGGGGTTCTGTCTCGAGTTTTCAGATCGCCTACTCCACGGGCGGGACTGCTTCGACGACCAACGAGCAGTCTTTTTGCGCTCCCTGGGATTGCCAGACGTGGTCTTGGGGGAGATCTTTGCGGGAAACGCCTTGAAATTGGCCGGGGAGGATGATGAGGAATGAACGGAAGACGATGATGCCGGGATTCTTGAGAGATCGGGGACATGAGGTGCCCTGGACAGTGCGGGATATGGTCTGTGCGGGCATCGCAGCGCTGTGTTTGATTACTTTTGGTCTGGTTGTGGCCATGGGGCTTTTGCGTCTTCTGGATGTGACGTTTTCGGATGCTTCTTTGGGTGTTCGCGTGTTCTTGGTCTTTTCTCTGGAAATTCTTCTCCTTCCGCCTGTGTGGTGGTGGGGCCTGAGAAAGCATGATAGGGACTGGAGAAGCCTGGGGCTGCGGCCTTTGCCGTGGCTGCTTTCGATGGCCCTTTTCTTCCTTGGCCTTGGTTTGATCCTCGTCGTCAACTTCTCGTGGGAACTGCTGAGAAGGCAGTTGGGCTGGCCTGGTCAGCCTGATTTCTTGCCTCTCTTTGGGGGTGGCATTCAGGGGTTACTGCTGGCCTTGCTCTTGGGCAGCATGGTTGCTCCGCTGGCGGAAGAGATCTTTTTTCGGGGCTTTATCTATGCTGGTCTGCGCAGTCGTTGGGGAACGGTATGGGGGATGATTGCCTCATCGCTGGTTTTTGCCCTGGCTCATCTTTCCCCCAGTGTGATTCTGCCCGTATTTCTGATGGGCGTGATCCTCGCCTTCGTCTACGCCTATAGCGGATCCCTCTGGCCCGCCATTTTCCTTCATGGCGTGATGAACGGCATGGCTTTCGTCGGTTCCTATCTGAGCAGCAACTACCCTCGGCTGTTTGGCATGTGAAGACCACTTTTTCGTGGGTGTATGAAAGCCACGGGCTCCCTCCAACGAGGGAGCCCGCTTGTGATCAATCCGCCATCTTGACCGTGAAGCTTGTCCCCGCCGACCGTCCAAAGACGTCGGGTTCGTACATCTCGTAGGCGCTGACGGGCATCACGTGAAAGTCGCCAGGCGTGCTGCAGCGTACGCGATAGGTATATTCGTAAGTACCCCGTGGCAGATGGTCTGCAAAGAGGATGGCCTTCTCGTCGCGCAACTCGGTGTGGGTGGGCCACGGATGATACCAGTAGGGGAGCGCCTGTTGGGCGGATTTTTCACCTTCTTCCACGCGCTCCAATCTGGATACCTCCTCCGCGCTCCGGCTCGTCTCCAGGCTGGCGTCGATGGCCTCACATCCCGCTGGCAGAGGATCTTCCAGTACAAGATAGTACAGGTCGTTCGGTGCGATAAGCGTCAGCTTGACGATCAGCACGTCGTTGACCTGGGCCTTTGTGGTCGTCTCCTCGGAGTCCTCGAGCAGGTACTGGCGATTCACGATGATGCCCCGATTGAGGGCTTCAATCTGGTCTGCGGGCAAAAAGTAACGCAGGAAGGCGCTATAGTAGAGTTTCCCTTCACCCGTTTGGTCTCCCGTCGCGTACCGCTCGATGCTGACCACGTTCGCTGCATCCCTTCTCAGATTTTCCATGGAGATCTGGCTGCGGATTGGCTGCTCCAGTTTCTGTGGGGTGACCGTTCCATCAGCTTCTTTTTCATCATTTACCATCAGTGTGTAGTCATAGTCCCCCTTGAGCTCTCCTGTGGCCAGCATATAGTCCGTCAGGGCCAGGATCGCCCACACGTTTTCCTGCGTCGTCTCCCAGCGACCACTCTCACGGGCGGTCATGAGCCATCGCACGGCCATAGGCAGTATCTCGTTCTCAGGTTGTATGCGCACGAGAGCTCGCAGGACGATGGCATGAGTACGCGTGTCTGTATTCATGGACAGCCCTACGCGCTCCACTTCTTCCCAGTGGGCGCCGGTCGCGCTCACGATAGCTGCATCCACCAGTTCGTTGACCAGCGTATTCAGTCGGCTATCCTCCTCCGGGTTGAGAAGCTGGAGCGTCATGGCCAGATAGGCCCGGCTGTAGAGCGACAGTTTGTCGCGCTCCTCAAAGAGGGCTACGCTGCGTCCCAGATCGCCCTCGTCGGCCTCGGCCAGGGCGTACAACACTGTGGCGCGTTGGTCCCAATATGCCCGCGTGTCCTCGGTCTCCCCGTTCAGCCACTCTTGCAGGTACTGGATCGCGCGGCTGCTGACCTCATCATCCACGGCAAAGCCACCTCGCCGTGCCTCGGTCAGTCCCAGCAGCACGTAGCCGGTCAGGATGGGTGAACTGTCATCGTTCTTCCACCAGCCCCAGCCGCCATCCAGGTTCTGCGTGGTATAGATGCGCTGTAGCGCGACGCCCACCTGCTGGGGGAGTTGCGCTTGCAGTTCTGGCGCCTCGATCCCAAGGTCTCGCAGTGTTCGATAGGTCACCACGTTGGGCAAGAACCTGCTTACCGTCTGTTCGATGCATAGGTAGGGGTAGGTGCGAAGATAGTCGAGTCCCTCGCGCATACCCGCTGTCAGGGAGGGATCGAGCTGTATCCTCAATTCCCCTTGCTCCTCGTCGGCTTCCTGGGGCACCCGTACCAACTCTAGCACCCGATCTTCCACTTGGCCGGAGGTGCCCACCACCTCCGGGGTGCTCATATGATAGACGGGCAGTGAGAGCCTCACGGCATCGGCGTATGTTCCTCCGGAGACGCTGAATTGTAGCTCTGCGCTCTCCACCGCCTCGACCCGAGCGGGCCAGGAGACGGATTTCCGACCGCGGGCGGGCACTGCGATAGTTTGTTCTGGCTCTTCTATCTCCAGGCCGTCCGCCTCCAAAGAGGCGGTCATCTGTAGGTCTCGCGCCGTATTGTTATGGATGGCCGCGCCAAGGATAGGCTGGTCGTCGATGACAAAGAAGCGAGGCACGGCGGGACGGATCATGACGTCCAATGTGCTGACGATATCGGCGTGGGCCTTGCCGACCTCGGTTTCGGCCGTCACGGCTTGCGCCGTCAGGCGCCACGTGGTCAGCGTGTCGGGAAGGTCCACGGCTACCGTTGCCTTTCCCTTGCTATCCGTTTCCACAGCGGGTGCCCAAAAGGCCGTATCGGGGAAATCCTCTCGCACGGTGCCCCCTGGGCCGCCCCCTCCGCCGCCCTTGCCCTCCTCTGGGCGCTCCAGGTTGTACCGGTCGACGGATTGGACCAGCGAGGCGGCCGTTCTGACGCCCAGTCCCCGTTCTCGGTAAAACGCCTCCACAATGTCCGGCTGGCTGCCCTGTACCAAACTCTCGATGGCCAGATCGACGAGCTGCAGGGAAAGCTCCGCCTTCACGCCCTGTCCCTGATAGTCGCTGACCTGTATGTCATAGTTGACCTGCTCGCGGGGCTTGTAGGTGCCGGTGCGGTCGGTGCGTATGCTTATCTGTAGTTCCTTACGTTCCGTCGATACGGGCAGCATGACGAGCCCCATCTTGAAGGAGGCGGGCGTTTCATCCCCCTCCATGCCCTTGACGAGAACGACGGAGACATAGATATTGGGAGCGTGCTCGGGCCGGATGGGTACTGCTATCTGCTCACTATTGCCCTCCAGTTCGATCAGGCGATGCTCCAGGATGCTTCCTCGCTCTATGGTCAGCAGGCCCTTGACCTTCCCCTGATAGGGAGAGGGGATCAAGATGCGAGCCGTCTCCCCTGGTTTGTAGGAGTCCTTGTCGGCCACCAGCTCGACCCTGTCCGTGTTCTCCTGTCCCCAGTTGATGAATTCTCTACCGCTGATCCATAGATAGAGCGTGCTGCGTACCTCGTTTTCATACTCGTCCAGCCCCGAGGCCAACACCTTGTAGGTGCCGCCTTCCGGTGGAGTGAAATGAACGAGGGCGCGTCCTTCTTCGTCCGTGGTCACCGTGCGCGTGACCACCGCCGTGTCGCGGGTTTTGTTGGTCCAGTAGAAACGTCCGTCCTCAGCTTCCTCTTTCACGCTATACCATTCGTGTTTGTAAAAGACTACCGTGAGATCTTTCCCTCCGACGGGCTCTCCCTGGGTATCCACGGTAAGGACGCGCACCGTCTGTTCCTTGCCAGCGGTGCCGATGTAACGCTCTGCGCCCAACCCGATGTAGAAGGTACCTTTGTGGACGATGGCCGTGGTGCGGGCGCTGACCTCCTGGTTGTTGAGGTCGACGACGGATACTTCAAGCGTATATACCTGGCTCTGTATCTTGTCCTCAATGTCTGCAGGCACTGTAAAGGTGAACTCCCCCTGCGCGTCGGTCGTGCCCTGTCCTTCGGTGATAAGCTCTCCGTAGGGACCCAGGGCGAACCGTCTGTCCTCGTAGTCCCACTCTTGGAAGCTATAGTGCCCTTTGCCTTCCCAGCGATCAAAGGTGTAAGGACGGCGCATAACACGCCAGGTCACGGTAGCATCGTTGACCGGGCCCCCGAAAAAGTAGTCCGCCTGGGCCGTCGCCTCTATCGTGTCTCCCTGTATATAGTCGGCTTGGTCGGCCTCTACCCCGACCTGGAATTCCGGCCTGCGGTACTCGGCCACCTGGAACTGTGTGCTAGTGGACTCTTTTTTGTAGACTGCCTGGATGCGATAGTATCCCAGCGCGGCGCCTTCGCTCAGGGATATCTCGCCATATACGGTTCCCATCTTGCTTGTCTTCAGGATCTCGTGCCATATCTCTCTCCCCTGGCCGTCGAACACGGTCATCTCTATACTGCTTTCCTGCGGGGGCAGATCGTAGCGCGCATCCTCCTCGTCCCGCAGAACCCCCTTAAAGTGGACCGTCTGGCCTGGCCGATAGATGTCCCGGTCTGTGTAGATGTATGCCTTGTATTCAGGCTTTACGGGGGCGCTGGTCAGTCCAAAATCCCAGGGGCTTATACCGCTGGACCACTGGTTGATCACGACGCCCATGCTTTTGGCGCTCTCGGCGAACACCACCAGTGGAGCCCAGGGCTCCTGGGCCTCGAACTGCGCTGTGGCGATCCCATCGGCGTCCGTGGTGGACTCGGCGATCCGCTTGCCTTGGCCGCTGTAGATGGCGATATCTGCGCCTGGAACCGGCGAGCCGTCCCGCATGTCCGTGACCCAAACCAACGCCTCATCCTCCGTGGATTTGAGTGTGAGGTTCATGTGTGAGACAACGAGTATGTGCCGCTGGGGATCGGTCGCCTCTGGTGCGGAAACCTGCAAGAGATAGAGACCGGGCGAGAGTTTGGCGCCGTCGCCTGATGCCAGTTTCACGGAAATGGTGTTCATGGCGTTGAGCTCTCCGCTCACTTTTTGAGACCAACGCCGCGTCAGGTTGGCCTTCTGCGGTTGGTACTTGCGCCAGAACCGCCACCCTTCCTCGCTGTTGAGGGCGATGAAATCCTCTCTTGGCAGACTGTAGAGTTCCATTGTCACCTGGGACACGTTGCGGTGGCGTATTCGCGTCTCGGGAGTGCTATAGGCGTTATAGGTGCCAATTTGGCCGGGCGTGTCCAGACCCACCATGGGAGGCAGCGCTTCCGTCTCAAAGCTAAAGGAGTATCTCTTCGCAAGGGGATCGCCGTCGCGCCCCTGAATATCCGTGCTGCAGGTGACAGTATAGATCGTGGATGGCTCGAGGTAACCATACAACCGAACGAGGGTGTCTTCCTCTTGCCAGTAGGTATGAAGCGTAGTGGTGGGATTGATCGTTATGCCCTTGAGGAAGGTCTCCCTGCTGATGGGGCTGGAGAAGGTTATCTCCAGCGCTTCGCCTGACGCAAAGAGCTGTCCGTCGCGAGGATGCGTGGAGACTATTTTCGGGGGGCTGATAACTGAAAAGCTCCATTTGTAGGCCTCTGGGATAACGACCTCGCCGGAAGCGGCGGGCGCGCCCTTGGCAAGGGAGGCGGTATAGGTCGCTCCCTGTTGAAGCGGCTCATCGGGCGCGTAGATCATGGCATTCTCATCCCATGTAAAGGTTCCGCTTATCTCCCCTTCTTTCCCCTCTTGCAAGAGCGAAAAGCGCTCTTGCGTGGCCTTCTTATCCATGGGTTGGTTGAAGGAAATGGTGATGGTTGGCGCTCGAGAGACGTACTGGGCGTTTGGAGATGGCGACACAGAAACCACTTTTGGCAGTTCCGTTTTGAAAGACCAGGTGTATTCCTCGGGGAGAATGCCACCCGTGGTGTCCTTCAGGCCAGCCGAAACGCGCACGGTATATTCGGTCCCCGGTGCCAGGTGCGTGCTGGGTTCAAAGCTGTATATGGATGTATTGGTCCACTGCCCTGTTCCCTCGAGGGGGGGCGAGAAGGTGAGAGGATCGGGAAGGTCTTCTTGTTCTTCGACGCCCGTCAGGGGCACGATGGGTCGGTTAAAGATGACACGAACGGTGGTCTGTATATCGACGTCGGTGCTATCGGGCATGGGGAACACGTTAGTCACGTGCACAAAGCCCACGGTCCGGAAACGGAACGTGATGGGACGCTCGAGTTCCAGACCCTCTGCGCTGGCAGCGGACGTGTCGATGGTGACGCGATATTGGGCGTTCCTCTGAAGTTTCGTCCCCGGCGTGAAACGCAAGACGCTTTCATCCTGCCACGAGAAGCTTCCCTCTACGGTCGGCTCCATGCTCCACGCTGCCTCCACCGAGTCCGTGTTCATGTCTTGGTCGAAGTACAGGATGATGGGAGCATCAATGCGCTGCTCCTCTCCCTCCGCCGGGGAGCGTTTAAAGAGCGTGGGCGGTTGCGGCGGCAGCGGTGTAGCGGTGGGTTCCGCCGTGTCGGTAGGCACAGGCGTGGCCTGCACGCGTCGCTCTGGTACGGGCGTTGCCGTCGGCGCGGCCGTACATGCTATGAGGATGACCACCGAAAACGTCACAAGAAGAGAATTGATTGATATGCGTTTCATGATAGCATCCTTTCTTATTTTCCCTCTGCGGGCAGGACGGTGATTCGCCGTGCAGCGCTTCTAATTATACTTCCATCATGGGCTAATGCACGAACGTGGAACGTGTGCTCTCCCTCGGTCAGAGGCCAAAGGACGCGATATGGCGGGCGCGTCCAGGTGTGCCATTGCTGTCCATCTACAAAAAGGGATGCCTCTTGCAAATCGCCTGACGATGGTGCAAAGGCGCTAACCTCCAATTGCTGATACGCGACCGGTATCTCCTTCGCTATGGCATACCGCCCGTTGGGCGTGGGATTCGTCAAGTATAGAGGGGCGGCCTCTCGATGTTCCCGCCCCTCTGTGGCGGAAGGAGACGCAGCGCCTTCTGCCATCGAGGGCCACGTACTCCCTTCCTGGCTCGCCCCGGAAAGATCGCGTCCCTCCTCCTGGGCCCAGGCCAGTATCTCTGGCGGCCAGAGGGTGACGCTTTGCTCTGTATGCCCTCCTCCTGCGTCATTGATCTCCGCTGGCGCCCCGTCCCCATCAAGGGGCACCAGACGGTGCATGGCACATCGCTCGGAAGGGGCGTTCTCTTTCAAGAAAACCTCGGTCTTGCGATTCTGGCAGGTGGGATTGGGCAAGAGCCCTGACAGGGCGCATACTTCCACCTCCGCGATTCCGTCGGGGCGCACGAAAGGTGCGGGTTGCTGGCGGTGTACGCTACGCATGGTGGCGTTCCACACGGGAGCCGCGCCGCTGACCCCCGAAACTCGCTCCATGGGTTCGTTGTTCGCGTTGCCCACCCACACGCCGACGGCAAACTCGCTGCTATAGCCCACGGTCCAGTTGTCGCGCCAGTTGGTGGTGGTACCCGTCTTGGCGGCCGCAGGGAAGGAAAGCTCGAGGACGCTCCCCTCTCCAAAGGTGGGAATACGGGCGTATTCGTCCGCCAGGATGTCCGTGATAAGGTAAGCGATGCGCTCATCAAGTGCTGGATGAGCGTGGATAGTGCTTTGGTAAAGGATGTGCCCGTCCGCGTCCTCCACGTAGTTGATGATGCGGGGTTCTATGCGCTGGCCCCCGTTGGCAAAGGCAGCGTAGGCGGCGGTCAGTTCCAGTAGATTGACCTCTCCGCTCCCCAGCGTCAAGGCGAGGCCATGAGAACGGCTCTCGCTCAGGGTGGTGATGCCCAGGCGGCGGGCCATGCCGAACAGTTGATCGGTGCCGATCTCGTCCAACAGCCTGACCGTCGCCGCATTGTAGGAGCAGGCCAGGGCCTGCCGCAGGGAGACCAGGCCATGGTATTTGTAGTCATAATTGATGGGAGTATAGGGTTCATTCTCGGCGGTGATGTAGGTGGTACGCACGTCAGCGATAGGGGTTGCGGGAGAATAGCCCTGCTCAAAGGCCGCGGCATAGGTCAAGGGCTTGATGGCCGACCCCGGCTGCCGCAGGGAAAGGGCAGCGTTGACGGCGCCGCTGGTTTTCGCGTCAAAGTAGTCGGGGCTGCCGACGAGGACGCGGATGTGGCCCGTGTCTGGATCCATGACGACTATGGCGCCATTATGAACGTTGTGGCTCGGCGTCTCGGACGTCTCATGATTGAGGGCCTCCAGGTGGCGACGAAGATGAGCCTCTGCGGCGTGTTGTAGGCTCAGGTCGAGGGTCGTGTGGATGCGCAATCCACCACGCTCTAGGGCCGCCGGCTCTAGCACCTCGCCAAGTCTTTCACGTACCATCATGCAAAAGTGGGGCGCCTCGATCTGCAGGGGCTCGCTGGCGAATTGTAGGGGCTCCTGATGCGCGCGTTCCGCCTGCGCCGTTGTGATATAGCCCGCTTTCACCATCAGGGAGAGAACGTCCTTTTGGCGTTTCTTGGCGGCCTGAAGGTTGGTGAGGGGGTTGTAGTTGGCCGGCGACTGGGGCAAGCCTGCCAGCATGGCACACTCGGCCAGATCGAGCTGCGCCACCGGTTTGCCAAAGTAGGCTCGCGCTGCGGCCTCTACCCCGTAGGCCATGTTCCCGAAATAGGTCTCGTTCAGGTACAGGGCAAGGATGCGCTCCTTGCCCAGAGAGCACGTCATCCACAGGGCTATCGCCGTCTCATGCACCTTGCGGCGCCAGTCCCGCCTGTAGCGCGCTTCCGGGGAGAGCATCACGTTCCGTGCTACCTGCTGGGTGATGGTGCTGCCGCCGGAAACGATTCTGCCATGCCGGAAGTTGGTCCACAGGGCGCGCACGATGGCACGGGGACTGAAGCCAGGATTCTCATAGAACGAGGCGTCCTCCGTGGCGATGACGGCCTGGCGCAGGATCAAGGGTATATCCTCTAGGTCCGCGGGATGGTGTAGGCCGGTGTGTGGATCTATCATCTCGTAGAGTTCTCGGCCGTGTCGATCCAAAATCACGCTCGAAGGGGCCAACGTGCGTCCCCCGAGGATCTCGGATCCACGTGTCCAAAGGGGCGCGCGAAGTAGCAAAAAGGCCATCAGGACGAGTCCTACCAGGCTGGCGATGGTGATCTTTGCTCTCTTTGCGCGATGCTCCATAGTGTGCCTCTCGGTTCGGTGATCCTCACCTATTAGACGCTCTGGCCAGCGAATTTGTTCCCTCTGTTGGGGGCTAGAAGGAGCGGTCGATGAGGTCGATGGCGATGGCGCGCAGCGTTTCGTGCGCCGGATTTTCTATCTCCGTGGCTTCCAGATGTTCGAGGGCCTGGCGATGGTGCTTGAGCGCTTGTTCCCGCACGTACGCTCGTGCGTTAGCACGCTCTAGCAACTCCAGGACGGCAGGAATGTCCTTCTGAGATAACTGCTTCCTCTTGTAGAGTTGTATCAGTTCGTCGTGCCCGCGCTCCTTTTCCCATTGCAAGGCATATAGGATGGGGAGGGTCTTTTTCTTCTCCAAAATGTCACTAGCTGTGGATTTGCCCGTAGTTTGCGAATCTCCCCATATGCCCAGAAGATCGTCGATGATCTGAAAGGTCATGCCTAACTCTTGCCCAAAGGCACGATAGGAAGCGATGGCGCTCTCTTCCGCCTCGCCCAGCACGGCGCCCATGGCGAGGGAAGCCGAAATGAGGGCGGTCGTCTTGCCTTCGATCATGCGTTTATACTCGCTCAAAGAGACCGCGTCGACGGTCTCGAAATGGATGTCCAGATACTGTCCCTTGCACATCTGAAGGCAAGCGTCGTCCAGACACCGGATGACGCGCAGGACACGGTCAGGTCCATAGCCCCTGTTTAACAGGCGGTGGAAGGCAAGCCGCGAGATGGCCCACAGGGCGTCTCCCGTGTTGATACCCTGAGCGATGCCCCATAGACGCCAGACGGCGGTGCGGTGCCTCCGCATGTCGCTGTGATCCTCGATGTCGTCGTGAATAAGGGAGAAATTATGTACCAGCTCGATGGCCACGGCGGCGGGGAGGGCGGCCTCCCACCGGCCTCCTACCGCCTCACAGGCCAGGAGGCAAAGAATTGGCCGCAGGCGCTTGCCACTGGGGGCTTCCCGGGGTCGGAAGTTGTTGTTAAGCCAGCCCATATGATAGCGCATCATGCCGTACAGAGGGGTGTAGGGTTCCTTTTCGTTTTTCAAAATGTCCCGCAGTTCGGCCTCTATGGCCTCAAGGTATTTCTGTGTGTTTTGGATCATCTCAGTTCCTGCGCTCTATACGTGAGGCGTCCAGACGAGCCAGCGTGGCCGCGCCCGTGGCGAACATGGCCGTGCGTAGTTGACGTACAATTACAGTTAGCCTGTCCACCACCGCCTCCGTTGACTCTCTAGCGGGATGCAACAAGGGACGGCCAATACCCACAAGGTTCGCGCCCAGGGCAAGGCACATGGCCGCCTGGACGCCGTCGCTGATGCCCCCGCTGGCCACGAGGGGCAAGTGGGGGCAGGTCTCCCGCACCTGGATCAGCGATTCGGCGGTGGGCAGCCCCCAGGCATCGAACGCGCCGGCAACCTCAGCCTGGATGCTGGAGTGGCTGCGATACTGCTCCACCCGGCTCCAGGAGGTGCCACCGGCGCCGCTCACATCCAGGGCGGCAACGCCCGCTTTCTGCAAAAGAGTTGCCGTCCTGGCCGAAAGCCCCCAGCCCACTTCCTTGATCAGCACGGGATACTCCAGTGTCTCGCACACGTGGCCAATCTTTTCCAGTAATCCCCGAAAGTCTGTATTCCCCTCGGGCTGCAACGCTTCCTGCAGCGGGTTGAGGTGCAATACCAGGCCATCCGCTTGGACGCTTTCCACTGCGTGGCGGCATTCCTCTGCGCCGTAGCCGTAGTTGAGCTGCACAGCGCCCAGGTTGGCCAGAAGGAGGATGTCGGGGGCATAGTCGCGCACTTGATAGGTTTCTGTGAGATCGGGATTCTCGATGCTTGCCCGTTGAGAGCCCAATCCCATGGCCAGGCCCAACTGCTGCGCCGCCGTGGCTAGCCTTCTATTTATCTCCTGGGCCGGTTCGCTGCCACCCGTCATGGCCGAGATGAGAAAGGGAGCACATAGCCCGTGACCAAGGAATCGGCTTTCGGTGCTGACCTCCTCCAAGGCTATCTCCGGCAGTGCATTGTGGACGAGACGGTACTTTTCCAGCCCCGTAGTGAGGGCGGAAGTCACGTCCTCGTTCAGGCATATCTCCAGATGCTCGTCTTTTCTTTTTCCGTAGGACATTTACCATCTCCCCTCGCCTGTCGTGTTCGAGTTTACCTTTGCCTTCTGGGGATGTCAAAGAGACGGCTCGGCGCTTTTGCTCTCGGCGTGGCTATCCTCTGCGAGGGTTGAGAAGACGGGGAAGATGGGATAGAATTGCTGTGATTTCTGACGATTGTATAGAGGGAGAAACTCTATGGCCTTCCGAGCGTACGACAAGGCGCGAGACAGGGAAGCGGCGCATCGCATCTGGGAAGAAGCGGGGTGGCTGGAAGACGAGGCAGAAAAGGCCATGGATATCTTGGTCGATGCGTCGCGCGCCATGGTGACCGAAGTGGCTGGCAGCGCCGAGTGTCTGGTGCTCAGCACGCCAGGCACCATGCGGTATCTGGATGAGGAGGTCCCTTTTGTGGGACTTACTGGGGTGACCACCAGCC
>JAYENT010000015.1:0-5425 GCA_034722245.1 Chloroflexota bacterium | reverse complement strand
CCTTTTGCGATGCGTGGATGTGGGTCAACACTTGATCAGCGAAACGTATCAGGCTGTCATCTTGAGGCTCATAGCCGATGATCCTGCGCGCATTAGCGATGCTCCAGAATCTGGAGGTATTGCCGCTGACGCCATAGAATACCTGGAAGGGCACCCCGAACTCGTCGCGGATGTCCTCCGTCTCGATGCTCTTGATGACCATTTGGGCCAGATCGCGGGCGCTCAAGTAGGTGGCCAGTGCCCGGCGGACGCAGGCCATGTCGCCCGGTTCGCAGTTCTGGATGTCGGTTTCGCGGGGAGCGCCGATGCGGATTTGTACATTCTCCAAGGGGCGTCCGTCTATTTTGCCGGTGGCAAAGACAAAGCCCAGATGCTCGATGGCCTCCTTGGCCCACCCGTAGAAACTTTCGGCGCGCGATTTCATGGCCGGTGTCACGAAATCCAACTGGCCAGCGCGGATAAGCCCCTCATAGTAGTAGGTGGCGCGGCAGGAGCTGATGATGACCGCGCGAGGTACGCCCTGCTCAACGCAGGTTTGGTAGACGTTATAGGCCATATTGACGTTGGCGCTCTGGGCCCAGTAGTTATCCTCAGGCCGTTCAGCTCTGACGAGGGCACAGTGTATGACGGCGTCGGCGTCACGGAAGTGATCTCGGTAGGCATCGCGGTCGCGGTCCAGGAGGTCGGCGATGACGATGCCCTCCACCTCTTCCCCGTCGCGGTTTGTGCTGCGCGTATCGAGCAGTGTCAACTCATAGCGCTCACGCAATGCGGGGAGCATAAGGCTGGCGATGTACCCAGCGGCGCCGGTAAGCACGACTCGTTTTGACATCATTCCTTCCTTTCTCCAGTTGTGCTAGATCATGATGGCTTGTGAACGCTCATACTGGAGAGGACCCGCTCGAGCAGGTTCCCCGCCATGCCGTGAGGCGATAGTTCACCGATCCTCCTCCAGGATATCCAGCCCGTAGAGGGTGGCCAAATCGATGAACTGCCTGCGGTAATCCCCGTAGCACGTGAGACGGTGATAGCCGAAGCGCTCATAGTGGTATTGCTTCAGTATCTTGCGGGCCTCTCCCTCGGCGGCCAGTTTGGTGCGGCAGGCCTTGTCGTCCTCCACGTTGGCCACCGCCATGGCGTTGTGCACGGCAAAGGCGTTGTTTCTGACGCTGACCTTGATGGTCGTCACCTCGTGCCCTAGGGGCATCAGGGACTGCACGGACGCCCCCTTGTTGTCCTCTGCGTGCGAGCGGATGATGTAGGGGTTGGCCAAGCCGTCGGGGCCAAAGGGTCGATTCGTGGCCACGCAGTGGGCATACACGATCTGTTTGGACCCGGTGTCGATGACGGGATCCGAGACGTAGGCTGGCCGCCCGGTCGTATACCTGATCAGCAGTTGGGTGAGGGTGGAATCTATATCGGCCTCGCAAACGCCCGTCGATCCCTCGTTGTTGAGCTGGAAAAAGCCCAGGCAGGGATAGGCGGGGAGTTTGTTGGCATAAAAGAGCCCCAGACAGTCTACGGTGATGGCGTCCGCCTGCGCCTCCGCCATGGCCGCTTTGAGGGCCAGATACATGCGCGCTGACCGCCGGATCTCGGCCTCACTCGGCTCAACGACTTTGATGGCCTCCTGGATCCATTTGTCTTTCCATCGCTCAGCCTCGTCCGCGTCGGCTGCTTCATAATATCCTCGTAGCTTGTCCGAGCCCATGCGCACGATCTGGGTGCCAAACAGTTCCTGGGTCCTGTCCACCATCTGCTGGTGATAGGCCTCTAGCTCCTCTATCTCGATCTGGTTGCTTTGTTCCCCAGAGGCCTCTTCAGTCCTCTCCATGGTCTGCTGGCCCGTCACCTCTTTTTCTCTGTCGGCCACCACGAGAATCTTGGATTCACGCATCTTTTTCATCACGTCGAAGAGGTGCACGGCCTTGGCGATGTCCTGGAAATTGGAGGAACTCACGCCGACGGCTGGGAGACCCTCCTCCTCAATTAGGGAGTAGAGGCGCAAAAAGCCTCCTGATCCCCCGTACAGATCGGTGGCCACGATCACGGGACGGGCGTTGCGAACGTACAACTCGGAGACTTCTGGCTGTCGGCACGTCATGTATACCAGGTAACCGTCAAAGTCGTCGCCCTCTAGCGCCTTCTCGGCCTGCTCCCTGGAGTCGTACATGGCGGGGGTGAACTCTATGTCGGGTAGCTCGCTTTCCAGCATGGACAGGACTTCCCTCGATCTCTTTTTGAAATCGTAGCCCATATAGGGCCACATGGCGATATTGGGATCTCTTGTGAGGACAATGACCTTCACTCTCGTCTTCATTTTTCGCTCCCTTGCATAGTCTCGTTTTTGGCCGGCCTTCTTTGCCCAGGGCACGGCGCCGGGCATGCCTTTTTGACAGATTGCTGCTTATGCGCTCTGCGTGTTGAGGGAAAAGAGACTTCCAAAGCCTTCAAGCCCACCTCAGCCTTTTGCCACTTTGGGTCTTCGAAGTATCTTTTGAGCGGATGGCAGTGGAGCAGACTTTGGAAGTCTTCGCGGGCGCATGGACTCAGCGATCCTCTTCAAAGATGTCCAGGTCGTACAACGTGGCCAGGTTGGTAAGCTGCTGACGGTAATCGCCATAGCAGGTGATGCGATGCCACCCGAAAAGCTCCGAGTGGTAGTTGTCAAAGATCTTTTGCGCCTCCGTCTTGGCGGCCAGTTTGGTGCGACAGGCCTTGTCGTCCTCAACGTTCGCCACGGTCTTGCCACTGTGGACGGCAAAGGCCCTGTTCCTGTTGCTCACCTTGACGCTGGTGACGTCATATCCCAGAGGCAGCAAGGACTGCACCGATGCCCCCTTGCCATCCTCCGCGTGGGAGCGGATGATATACCGATTGCTGAGACCGTCAGGGCCAAAAGGCTTATTCGTGGCCACGCAGTGGGCGTAGATGATCTGCCCGCTCGCGGTGTCGATGACGGGATCCGAGACATAGCCCGGCCGCCCCGTCGCATACCTGATCAGCAGCTGCGTGATGGTCGAATCCACGTCTGCCTCGCAAACGCCCGTCAATCCCTCGTTGTTGAGTTGGAAAAAGCCCAGACAGGGGTAAGCAGGCAGCCTGTCGCTATAGTAGAGCCCCAGGCAGTCCACGGTGACCGCATCCGCCTGCGTCTCCTCCATGGCCGCTTTGAGGGCCAGGTACATGCGCGCGGACCGCTGAATCTCGGCCTCATCAGGCTCGACGACTTTGAGCGCTTCCTCGATCCATTTGTCCTTCCAGTGCTCGGCCTCGTCTGCGTCGGCCGCGTCATAGTACGCCTTCAATGCGTCTGAGTCGATTAGTGCGACCTGTGTGCCGAAAATCTCCTCGGCGCCCTCCACAATCTCCTGACTGGCCATGCCCCGTTTTCTGTCGGCCACCACCAGGATCTTGGCCTCGCGCATCTTTTTCATTACCTCAAAGAGGCGCACGGCCTCGATGACGTCCTGAAAATCGGATGAGGCTAGGCCCACGACGGGCAGGTCCTCCTCCTTGATCAGCGAGTTCACGCGCAAGATCCCGCCCGATCCGGCGTACAGTTCGTCTGCCACGATCAGGGGTCGCGCGTTGTGAAGATAAAAGTCGGTCACGCCCGTCCAAAGGGCGGTCATGTAGACCAAATAGCCGTCAAATTCCTCGTCCTGAAACGCCCGCTCCGCCTGCTCCTGGGAGCGGTAGATGCCAGCGCTAAAGTCGATCTCCGGTAACTCGCTCTCCAGCACGGACATGACCTGCTTTGACCGCGCCTCGACGTCATAGTCGATGTAGGGCCACGATGGTTGGCCAGGTTCGTTTGCGGGAAAGATCACCTTCACTCTCGTTTTCATCTCTACCTCCTCATTTTGAACGGTATTGCTAGGTCTCCACGACTTCGAAGCCCATCATCTGGCCCAACTCCTTGACGTCCTCCACATAGTCGCCGTAGACCATGGCCAGATGGTGGCCAAACTCGAGTTCCTTGTGGAACAGATCCACGATATCTCTCACCTTGAGGTGCACACGCAGGGAGCATCCCACCTCGTCGAATCCACCGCAGCCTGCCACCTCGGCCCTTATGACGAGCACCTTGGTGCCGGTAGGGTCGAATCGGGCCAGGGTCACGGGGGCGCCCACGTCACGGGAAAAGTCATAGCGGATCGTGGCCCCCCACCCTCCTACGGTGAAATTCCTGATCTCATAGGGCACATCTGGCTCATCATACCCCTTCATTTTCAAGCCGGGCACGTCATGATGTACGGCCAGGATATTCTCCTCGGCATCAACGAGGTACGAGTTGCCCATGTAGGCCGTCTTTCCGGACAGGTACATGAGCAGGGCGATGGCCATCAGTACGTTGGTATCCGCCTCGCAGGCCGAGGCAATGCCCTGATCCTTGAGCAGCGAATGCGTGAGGCAGAAGGTGACGCGCCGCTCCTGTGGGATGCGCTTGGTGCAGAGCTCAAAGCAGGGGATCGTGAAGGCGTTGCTTTCGTATTTGTCAAGAGCCTTTTTCGTGGCCACGTAGAACACGGCGGATGGGAGGATGTCGTCCCGGCTCATGTGAACGGCCTCTGCGTTCTCGATCAGCGTATCCGTGAGATCCTCCGCTTGCTGGCGCTCGGCCTCGCTGAGATCGTCCATGCTGCGCACGAGTTCCAGCGCCGAAACGCAGGTATAATCCACGCCGTAACGTCTTTTGAGGCCCTCTAGATCCCAGATGCTGCTCACCACGCCCGTGGGCACGCCGGCGTTTCCCTCGGTGGCCACGAGAATGCGTGTCTTTTGGAAGGCCTTGCGCACTCTGAGCAGAGATAGGGTGTGGTTTAGGTGGTCATAGCGGGGTTCGTGCGTGGCGGCGGCTATTCCTGGCCACGTGCCGCTGGGCGCAGAGCCAAGAAAGGCGTATCCTTCCAGCCCTCGCGATCTCAGGTAGGCGGCGACGTCCACACTCCCTACCCATCCCATCCTCCCTATCGGTTTCTCGTAGCGGTGAGCGATGGTGATGGAGGGGTACTGCGCCAGCCCCGACGGTGCCATGAGGATCAGATCCGCGTTGTGCACGTCAGGTTCCAGCTTGGCGAGCTCGGCCTCTGGCACGACAAAATCCTCGCCCCATTCCATGTAGACGGGCTCCAGCAACTTTACATCGGGGCCCACGTTCTCCCTTAGCTCCTGTACGAACTGCTCAAAGTCTGCCCTCGCGTTTTGCCTTTCGCCCTCGGGCGATAGATCCTCTTCCCTGCCTACCCTGCAAGGCCCCTCGTAGTAGCCGCTGTGGACCAGCTGAGCAAAGACGGGCTTCACGTTGACTTTGACTTCTGTCGGTAGCATAGCACACACTCCTTTGTAGTGTTCTCCTTGTTCACCAATGAACGACAAATCTACTTGGCAATGCTGACGCGCCATCTAGGTCGGAAAGCCG
>JAYENT010000014.1:0-5484 GCA_034722245.1 Chloroflexota bacterium | reverse complement strand
CCCCCTTGCCCCGCCGCGGGTCCGAGCAGATGGATCGTGTATGTGATCCGGTCGGCCTCATATCAAAACCTCCCGGTACCCGCCACTGAGCAACCGCTTCGCGGTTGCTTTAGCAGTTTTGCTGCGCAAAACTGCACTTGCCCCAAAACTGCACCTCCAGCAAACTTTACCCTTACGTCGCATATTATAGCACGCCTTGGTTACAATTCGGTTACAGCGCGGTTACAGTTTCGTTATACTTGATCGAATACCTGGCAGTTGGACGTGCACATAACCCGCTGTCATCATCTTCTATGCGCTCCACCACATCCAGGGAAAATTTCGAGCATCTGAACGCTCTGCCGCCAGTATAACACACCTAAGTTACAATTCGGTTACAGCGCGGTTACAGTTTGGTCGCACTTTGCCCCTATAACCGGGAGTTTTTTAAGCCATCGGATCCTCCGTCCTGTGTGTGTATCCACATTGTAACATAAATGGAGGAGGGCGCGATTAAGACCGTGTAAAAAAGCCCGGCGATGCACCACGCAGTGGGCGCCCTTGCAGACAGCCGATGGAAAACCCGTGCCTGGGGCGATGAAAGGGGGATGACCGGGCGGCCGGCTATCCAAGGATATCAGGGGGACGGCGGCCACTCGCCCACGACGAACTGGTAGAGCCCCTGCACGCTGATGCCCAGGGCGGTCAGGGCCCCGACGACGGCGACGGCGACGAGGAAGAGGATCAGGCCATATTCGACCAGCGACTGCCCCTCGCGCGCCGATAGCCAATGCCGAAGGCAAAGATATGTGTGGGCGGGCATACACGCTACTCCTTGAGGGGATACCCCTCATTTGCTTTTCCCAAATATGGCGGCAGTTAATCTGTTTTTCTATGATGGCACCCTGGATCTTAGCGCGCCCATTATAACATACCTTGGTTACATTTTGGTTACAGCGTGGTCACAACTTTGTTACGTTTTGGGCTGCAAACGCCCGACGATCACGGATAAACTCGGCACGAGTATAGGGTATGGAGCGCACGGTGTCAAGCGGTTATTGGTGTGCGCTGCACGCAAAGTCTGCTAATGATCCAGTTGAGGAGGATTTCACTCTTAGAGAGAATGGCTCTCTCCTTGATTCTCTCGCCGCGCAGGGCTAAAGCCGCAGCGCTACCAAGCTGCGCCCGCTCAAGCGGGCTTTTGGAGCCTTGGGGGATCGCCGTATCATCTGTCCCCACGCGCGGATACAAAAGCCCCATTCATGGGGCGCAACTACGTAGCACGGGCGTTGACGCCCGCGTACCATTGTCGCGAGGAAGCGTCAGCTTCCCACGCGCCGGTACAGCGCCAGGTTCTCTATTACCGTCTCCAGGTGATACTGGGTCTCTAGAAATTCGCTGAGCGCGGGGAATTTCTTCAATGCCGTGGCCGAATCGTCACGGGTACCGGTGACCAGCGGCAGGGCGTCGTCCCGCAGCACCACAAAGTAGAGGGGGGCTGTTCCTGGTTAGATCGGCAAGCAGTTCCTCACTCAAGTGCGGCCGAGACCAATCGCCATAGAGGATATGATTGTACATCATAGACAACTTTGGCGCGAGTATAGGGCATGGAGCGTATGGCGTCAAGCACTCGTTGACCCGGGGCACGCACAGGTCTGCAATGTGCACTGCCGTGAACAGGCGGTGCTGGTTGGGCGGTTCTGTGTGACGCTTGGAGAATCCAGACCGTGAATTCCACAGCTGCGTCGTCTATTCATATGGGGGTCTGAACCGTTCGCAGCGACCTATTCTCCATACCATTCGGAGCATGAGCTCTTGCGCGTGATGCCACTGGCTGATACAATTGCAAAGAGTGCTTTGGCGCGCCATGGAGAGCAGGCTTGGGCGTTCCGTCATGGAGTACCCCCTGTAGGCCTCTAGACCAGAGGCTCGTTGTTACTGTGCCTACCACAGCTGGCCAATGTGTTTATGCAGTCTCATCAGTGCCAACTTTTCCCTTGCGAAGGAGCACTCCAATGCGTTCGATCATCAAAAGGTTCGTGGAACGGTTCGGAAAAGAGCGCCTGATCCTGGGGGCATTGGTGATCTTTATCGCCATCCAACTGCCCTACAAACTGTCTGCGTTTCCACCTTTCTGGTGGGACGAGGGGAATGTGGTTCTGAATCCCCAAAAGTGTGTCGAACTGGGAGGCTGTGATTGCCTGCTGGGAGCGGGCAGCGTCGGAGTCCCCGCCCTTGCGCCCATCGCCCTCAGTTTTCGCCTGCTGGGAATCGGGGTGCGGCAGGCCAGACTGCCCGGTGTGCTCTTCACCGTGGGTGCACTGACGGCTCTCTGGCTTCTGGCTCGCCGCCTATACGATCGTTCCATGGCCACGGTTACCGTGACCGTTACGTTGCTCCTTTCCACCGTGCCGCATCTACATCCCATCGTCATGGGCCGACAGGCGATGGGTGACATGCCGGCCCTCTTCTTCTTGCTGATTGGCCTCCTGTTTTTGCAGCGGGCCTGGCACAGGCCGTCGTGGTTTCTGCCCCTGGCCGTCGTTTTTTGGAGCCTCGCCATGCAGACCAAGCGTCACATCTTTCCCTTTCTCGCGGCGGCGCTTCTGCTGCCGATGGCTCTCATGCTGTGGAAACGCCGCTTCCGAGAGGCATGGATCCTAGGCAGTGGGCTGCTGGGAACTATAGCGACCACCCTGGCCTTTGCCTGGATCTGGCCGTGGTGCCTGGGCGGAACGGTCCCTTCGTATGGTCCCGTCCGCATCGCGTTTGGTGCCATCGGTGCGTTGGTTCGCGTTTGTGCCATAGGGCTGGGGCACGGAGTCCCTTCGTCCGGGTCCGCTGGCAATGTAGTGGCGTCCATGGCCTCTTCAGAGTCCCTGTCCAACGTGTTTCAACCTAATCTTCACGCACGTGCCGAGGCGCTGTTGTCAACCTTGCTGGCCGGCATACCCACAGTCCTGGGACTGGGCTATGCTGGACGGCAACTCGCGAGAGACGTACAGCGGGTAAAGGTTTCCGAGGCCCCTTTCCTCGGGCAGTTGGTGCTCTGGACGCTGACGGCCGCCTGGTTCGCCTGGTATCTCCTGCTCTCCATTGGCTGGGCACGCTATCTCCTTCCCATCGCGTTCCTGGGGAGCGTCTTCATAGCGGCGCTTCTTCATCACCTCACGGATGGATTCTCCGCTCCTCCCTGGAGGCAGTGGGCCGTTGCACGACGCAAGCGGTTTTTTAGCCTTTCCAAGATGGGCACCCTGGTTAGCTTGGTCATATTGCCGGCAGCATTGCTATTGACTGTGTACTATGTCTACATCGGGTGGATGTCCGCCGGGGACGACACCCCCCTCCTGGAGACGGTTCGCTTTCTGAACACGCACACGGCATCCGACGCCCTGATCGAGGTGGACGACAGGGAGCTCCTATTCCTTCTCAAGCGCGCTCATCATCATCCCGGAGAAGAGGTGCACAAGCAATTATATCGTCGTGTCTTCTTAAAGGAGGACGTGACCATAGACTATGATCCATTGGCCGAGGATCCCGATTATCTGGTGGTCGGCCTCCAGCTTCGTCTTTGGGGCCTGTACGATTCGGTCCTGGAGACGGAGGCATTTCGCCTGGTGTACGAAAACGAGCCCTATCGGGTGTATGAGCGCGTACGCGAAGGTGACGCGCGAAGCCAGCCGGGCGGCGACTAACCAACGACCGATCAAGACGCGGTTGCTATCTCTGGGCAACGGACAGCCCGGCGAATTCCCCATCCCTGCGACCATAGATGGCCGCCAACTCATCCTCATAGATACACGTCCAGCCGGGATGCAGGGACATCAGATTATAAGCGGGCGTGGAGCGCTCAACCAACACCAGGTCCGTGGGCCAGTCCCTCAGCAGGCGATCCCATTCCCCCTTGCCCGTATACAGGGCGAGGGCCACCTCGTAGCGCTCCTCGCTGTACACCGTTTCGCGGCGCCCGTCCAGGGAGACCTGGATCTCTGGCCCCAGGTGCCACAGGACGTATTCGCCCCAGTTGAAGGGAGTGGCTAGATTCGCCTCCACGTCCGCCTCGGCCAAAAAGGCCACGGCATCCTCTGGGAAGGCCCAGTCGTCGGCTCGCGAGCGGGGCGCCTTGGGCGTCTGCAGGAACGACACGCACAGGGCAACGCTGATACCCAGGCTGAGGATCAGGGCCGTGAGGGCCGTCCAGCGCTTGGTCCAGGAAAGGGGCGGGCAGGCCGCGGCCAGCGCCGGCGCGGTGATGATGGGGCCTGCCACGGCGAACAGCATCAGGTGCCGCACGGCCAGGAGCGGCAGGGCAGCCACGGCGAGGTAGACCACGCGCAGGGAAGGCGCAAGGGCGGTCGGGCGATGGAGCAGCCCCCAGGCGGTGAATAGCAGCAGGGTACCGTAGATCAGGCTGAATCCGCGATAGACCGTAATCGGTTGCCACTCGGTGATCTCTGGCCGGGGCACGGTGGCCGTGCGCAGCAGGAACGACCAGAGGCCGGGCCCGTAAGGGTTGATCAGGGTGGCCAACACGGTCAGGGCCACGGGAAGCCACAAATGCCACAGGTCGCGCCAGGGAATCGCACGCCCCTCGGCCTTTCTGGAAACCAGTACCACGCTGCGGCTGACCGCCCACAGGAGCACCACCGCCATCCCCGCCATAAAGCCCCCGTGGGCGTTGGTCCAGAAGATAAAGATGGGTATCAGGAGGTAGAGGGAACGCGGCCGATCCACCGCCCGCGTCAGGATAAGGACGGTGAGGGTGAAGCAGGGGACGGTCATCATGTGCGGGCGCGCCGTGGCAAAGGCCCGCATGAGCCCTACGACGGTCAGGGACAGCAGGCCCAGGTGGGCCAACAGCGGCATCTGCAATCTGGAGACATATCGGTGAAGGATGAGTAGGGTGCCCAAGGCGATCAGGAATTTCAGGGCCACCAGGCCCCAGGTGTCACCCGCGCGGTAGGCCAGGGCAAAGATCACCTCCGTCAGCCATTCGTGGTTTACCCACGTGCCCGGGATGCTGAGATAGGAATAGGGGTCCGAATAGATAAAGCGCTTGGTCTCCAGCATGTCCAGCCCGAACCGCAGGTGGCCCCAAAAGTCGGTGCCGGCCATTGTGGAGGCAAAGGCCACCAGAGCCAACAGGAAGGGGATGAGCGTGATCGCAGCGCGCGTCACGCGGTCCACGGTCGCCATGTAGGGGGGCAACTGGTCTTTATCGGCCATCTCCACTACCTCCTGCAGTGTTATTGCATCACATTATAACAAACCGCGGGCGGCCGTAAAGTGCGTTGTGAGAAAAAAAGCAGCAGGTGGGGTTATCCCACTTGCTGCTACAGATGTGTGGGGAAAGGGGTACGTTCAGATGCCCCCAAGGGAACTCGAATCCCTGTCGCAGCCTTGAAAGGGCTGTGTCCTAGACCGCTAGACGATGGGGGCATTTCTAACAAAGGTCATTGTATCATGGATCGAGGGAGGCGTCAATTTTCTGCATCGATGAACGTT